>NZ_JBVIGA010000024.1:0-159248 GCF_055571035.1 Streptomyces malachitofuscus
CACTACAGCGGCAGAAATATGACAGCCACACCCGATGCCCCCGGGTCTCCCGATCCTACGAATGACCGCGAGTAACCCACGAAGAAAGGTATGGAGCTATGAACACGGTCGAGTCGTGGCGCAAGAGCAGCTACAGCGGCGCGGAGGGCGGCGAGTGCATCGAGGTCGCCGAGACCAGCGACGCTGTCTTGGTACGTGACTCCAAGCGGCCCGCAGAGGCCAGGTTGTCCTTTGGGGCGGAGGCGTGGGCTGGCTTTGTGCGGATGGCCGCAGGCCGCTGACGTACGACGAGTGGCGTCCGGTGCGCACGGCACACCGGACCCCACTGCCTCAGAAGTCGTCCAACCCTTCCTCCCGGCGGATCATCCGCCAGGCCGCGCGGCGAGCGCTCCTGTCGAGGTTGGACTTGAAGTCTCGGTCCGTGCCGAAGTACCGCTTGCCGAGCGTGTCGATGGTGGAGACATGATCCATCATGTTCTCCTCGAACTTCTTGTCGAAGACGATCCCGAAGTTCTCCTCGTCGTTGACGACGGCCGCCGCCCGGACCTTGGGGTCCTTCTTCGTAGCGTTGAAGGCCGGGAGAACGTCCTCCTCGGTGAACTCCGTACCGAACTTGGAGTTGAACTTCTCGATCAGCTCGGACAGCAGTGACTTGTCGGAGTCCTTCGCACCGCCGGTCCCGTCACCAAAGCCCTTGAGTTCGGCGGGACCCTCGGGGTTGAGGGACACATCGTGCTCGCCGGTCTTCTCGACGCGCAGGTGACTGAGGTCGACCTCGCCTATGTCGACGCCACCGTCCGCGAGGCGGGGGAGCCGGTTGAGCAGGTGGCGCCCGTAGAGGTGCAGGCGCTCCAACTCGGCGTCCCGGTAGGGCACGATCTGCGCCAGGAAACCGTACTTGCGGACGTAGTCGTTGAGGTGGGCGCGGAACTCCTCGGCCGTCTCGACGTCGTCCTCCTCCTCGCTCTCAAGGAGCGCGGTGAAGCGGGCCACGGCGGGGGAGAGGAGCCGGTACAACTCGGCGTGCAACTTCTCCCACTTGGACTGGACGCCGCCTGCCTTCTTCTCCGCTTCCAAGTACGCGGCGACGAACTCGTCCATGTCCTGCTCCGAGATGATCGGCGCGGACATGACGCGACTCTGGGCCGTGTAGAGGAGGTTCGGGTCGGAGGGCAGGGTGTGCGCCTCCTCGAAGTACGGGCGGAAGGCATCCTGGATGTCCTCGGCCTCGTTGACGAAGTCCAGGACGGCGAGGTCGGCCTGGGACTTGCGCTCGGCGGTGCGGTTGAGGCGGGAGAGGGTCTGTACGGCGGCGATGCCGGTCAGCGTCTTGTTGACGTACATGGTGGTGAGGAGCGGCTGGTCGAAGCCGGTCTGGTACTTCTCGGCGACGACCAGGATCCGGTACTCCTGCTGCCCCTTGCCGCCGGCCCTCGCGGCCTTGTCGTCGGCGCGGGTGTAGCCGAAAGCCTTCGGCAGCGCGGCCTCGGAGATACCGCCGTTCTCCTTGACCTCGGTGGTCTCCTCACCGTCGATGGTGAGGGAACCGGAGATCGCGACGAGCACGCCCAGGTCCGGGTACTTGGTGTCGTACTCGCGGTCGGCGATGTAACTGCGGATGGCGCGGGCCATCTGCACGGCGGAGTGGCGAGATGCCGTGACCACCATGGCCTTGGCCCGTCCGCCGAGTCGGCCGCGGGTGTGGGCGAGGAAGTGCTCGACGATCACCGTGGCGTGCTGGGACACGGTGTGCTCGTGCATGAGGGCGAACCGGGCGAGCTGGCTGTTCGCCTTGGAGGGGTCCACCTCTTTCTCGTCGCGGTTGAGGTTCGCGAGCTTCCAGTAGGTGTTGTAGGTGACGTAGTTGCGCAGGGGGTCGAGGATGAAGCCTTCCTCGATGGCCTGGCGCATGGAGTAGGTGTGGAAGGGGCGGTAGACGGTCTTGCCGTTCTCGACGCCTTCCGTGCCGAAGAGTTCGAGGGTCTTGGACTTGGGCGTGGCGGTGAAGGCGAAGTAGGAGAGATTGGCGGCGCGGGAGCGTGCGACTGCCTTTGCCTTGAGCTGGTCGTCCACGGTGAGTGTGGTCGCGCCCTCGTCGTCCGAGTCGGAGTCCAGGCCGAGGTCCCGCAGAGCGGACTTCACGGCGGTGGCGGCGTCACCGGACTGGGAGGAGTGCGCTTCGTCTACGATGATCGCGAAGCGGGTGCCCTTGATCTCGGTGGGATTGCGCTTGATGTAGTCGAGCAGCGCCGGGAACGAGTGCAGGGTGACGGTGACGATCTTCCCGGTGTCCCGGGAGAGCGCGCGGGCGAGCTGCTCGCTCTTGGCGCCGTGCTTCTCGTCCACCTTGACGACCAGACCGTCGGTCTGGCTGAAGCTGCCGACAGTTTCCCGGAGTTGGGCATCCAGGTTCCGGCGGTCGGTGATGACAATGACCTTGTCGAAGACGGGCTCGCCCGGCTTGATGCGGCCCTCGGCGAGCGCCTCGGGGTTCAGGACGCTCGGGTCGGTGCGGGCGTGCAGATCACTGAGGCGGTGGGCCAGCCAGCCGATGGTGTTCGACTTGCCCGAGCCGGCGGAGGCCATGACCAGGTAGTTCTGGCCGGCGCCGTGCACTGACGCGTGAGCGGTGAGCTTGCGGACCACGTCCCACTGGTGGAGGCGCGGGAAGATCGTCTTCTTGGTAATGCCGCCGGGCGTTTTCTCCTTCTGCTGATGCACGAAGCGCTGGAGGAGGTCGAGCCAGTTGTCCCGCTCCCAGACCTGTTCCCAGAGGTAGGAGGTGGCGTACGTGCCGTGGGCTGTGGGGGAGGGGTTACCGGCCCCGCCGGGCTGGCCGGGGCCGTTCGACCCGGTGTTGAACGGCAGGAAGTGGGTCTTCTTCCCGCGCAGTTGCGTGGTGACGAAGACCAGGTCCGGGTCGACGGCGAAGTTCGCGATGACCCGGCGGGTGAAGATCAGCTCGGTCGGGTCCCGGTCAGTCCGGTACTGCTCCTTTGCCTGCTCGACACCCTGCCCGGTGAGCGGGTTCTTCAATTCGGCCGTGGCGACGGGGATGCCGTTGAGGAACAGGGTCAAGTCGAGCCGGTGCCCCCAGTCGGCCTGCTTGGTGGCGTAGGGGAGCTCGCGGACGACGGTGAGCCGGTTGGCCCGGTAGCCGTTGAGTACGGAGTCGGCGGAGATGAGGTTGGGCTTGAAATAGGCGACGCGGAGCCGCACACCACGGTCCTTAACGCCGTTCCGGAGGACATGGAGCAGCCCATCATCGGCAATGGCCCGGTCGAGCCGCTGCGCGAAACCGCGCTGGGCCTCGTTGGTGTTGTTGCCGTAGACCGCGAGCAGCTCGTACCACTCGTCGGGCTGAGTCGCCCCGATGAAGGTGAACAACTCGCTGGTGTCGAGTCCGAGGTCGGCCTGATAGTCCTCGGGATTCGCCTCCCGCCAACCGCGCTCGCAGAGGGCGGCAACGATGGCAGACCCGAAGGAGGACTCGTCGTGCACAGGGCTCATACGGCAACTCCTTAGGTTACGTTGCGACCGCTGGCGGTGGTGACGTCGAATTGGCCGGTTACGGCGGCGGTAATGAGGGCTTGGCGGCGTTCGGTGAGCAACCTCTGGGCTTGAATAAGCTGGTCGCGTACCAGGGACATGCTGCGAATTGAGTGTGAGACCTTATCGATTAGTCTCTCACCGTCTTCGGGGATCGGAATGCGGTACTGGCGTAGTTGCTCACCTGTAAGGTGCGGGATCGTGGCGATGTTGCCATCGGCGCTGAAAACCCCGCAAGATTTAGCGAACCTGAGCCAGTACATCAACCACTCGACAGGTACGGGCCCGGCCTGCCTCACGCGATGCAGCGACTTCTGAAAGTAACATTCTTTGATCTGGCCGTCCCATACTGCGGCCTCAGCAACTCCTGCTCCTCCCTCACAAACGAGAAGGTCTCCGGTATGCACGGAATACCGTTGCATCTCGTCTGCCTCGAAGTGCATCGTTGCCATGTCGGAAGTGTCAATCTCATACCAGTGCACATTGGCGTTGCGAAGGTATGGTCGCTGACTTTGGCCAAGCGTCCGGTCGGCATTCAGCATTTTTCCGAGCTCGGTGGAGAAATAGGCATAGACAGGGCCTATTTTCCAATTCTTTGGAATGTAAGGAAGCCATGGCCAACCCGTTGGCTGTCCGTCAGTGCGTGTTGCGTTACCTGCGAGCGCCTGTCCAATAATGGCCAACTCTCGCTCAGATAGGGCTGCGATTTGATCTTTTCGTTTTGACGTGATGCTGTCGATGCGCGCAGTCTCAGCGTCGAGGAAGTCTGCGATGTGGCGTTGCTCCTCTAGCGGAGGTACCGGGATTCGGATGCTGCCGAACTCATCAGGATTAATTCTCGGTGTGCGGACATTGCCGAGGTCGACGGATCCGATCCCGCGAAGTCGTTGAACGACTTTCCCCCGAAACCAAGCAGACCGAAAGAGGTGATGAAGATACCTACTTTCGACCAGAGGGCCGGAGCGCAACACCATGTAGTCCGGACTGACTACCCCTTCCTGAGGGCTTCGCCCCATGGCGCCCTGGTAGGCGGACATTCGGTTCACCACGATGTCCCCTGTCGCGCAGACCTTGTAGTTGCTCAGGTCCTCCGCGCGAGGCAAGTCGTCCGTAAGCTCAGAACGGGGCACTACACCGCGGTACTGGGAAACTGAAAGAAGTGGCAAAGTTCTCGCACCGGCGCGCTCGTCGATTTCTCGGAACAGCAACTTTCCCGGGACTCCCTGCATCACTGCGTCGCCTCCCGCAGCAGTTCTTGGATATCCGCCTCCAGGGCCTTCAAATCCGCGTCGATCTCCGCCAACGGCCGAGGCGGCTCATACACATAGAAGTGCCGCGTGAACGGAATCTCGTACCCGACCTTCGTCTTACTGCCGTCGATCCACGCATCCGGCACATGAGGATGAACCTCCCGCGCCAAGTACTCCTCAACGTCCTCCCCCAACGGCACGTTCTCGTAGTCCCGAAGCTCGCCATCCGGCTCGGGCTGCCCCTTGACGAGCTGCACCTCGCCCTCCGGATCCCGCACCCCCAGCACATCCCGCAGCGCCTTGTTGAACGGCGCCCCCGTGGGCCACGTCCCGCCGGCCTGGACCACCGCGTCCTTCAACGCGAGCCAAGCTTCCTGCTTCGTACCCCAGCTCGCCCCGACCAGCGACTTGCACGCGTCCGCCAACGCCGAAGCCTGCGGAAGCTTCTGGATCGCCTTGGACGCCTCCAGCGCCGTCAGCGTCTCCTCCGTCACCTCGAACCGCAGCTTCAGCGGCCGCTCGACGGTGATCCGCTGGTACCCGAAGTCCTCGTTCGCGAAGACCTTCACCTTCCCGTGCAACGGATGCTCCGCATCCCCCGCCACGGCCAGCGCCTCCCCGTACAGCTTGACGACCTCCGCGATGTGCTCCTTGCCCAGAGCCTTCCGCTTGTCGCCCAGCGACTTCCGCATCTTCTGCCACTGGTCCCGCGCGTCCAGCAGCACGACCTTGCCCTTGTGGTCCGGGCTCTTCCTGTTCGTCAGGATCCAGAAGTACGTGGAGATCCCGGTGTTGTAGAAGAGCTGGTCCGGCAGGGCGACGATGCCCTCCAGCCAGTCGTTCTCCAGGATCCAGCGCCGGATCTCCGACTCACCCGACCCCGCCGCCCCCGTGAACAACGGCGAACCGTTGAAGACGATCGCGAGCCGCGAACCGCCCCCGCCGTTCACATCCACCGGCTTCATCTTCGAGATCATGTGCTGGAGGAACAGCAACGACCCGTCGTTGATCCGCGGCAGCCCCGCCCCGAACCGGCCGGCCTCGCCCAGCGCCTTGTGCTCGTGCTCGACCTCGTCCTTGACCTTCTTCCACTCCACGCCGAACGGTGGGTTGGCCAGCATGTAGTCGAAGGACTTCCGGGCGTGCCCGTCATCCGAGAAGGAGTTGCCGAAGGCGATGTTCTCGGGGTCCTGCCCCTTGATCATCAGGTCGGACCGGCAGATCGCCCACGACTCGGGGTTGAGCTCCTGCCCGAACACCTCCACCGTGGCGTCCGGGTTCAGCTCCTTGATGAGGTCGTCCATCGCGGAGAGCATGCCGCCCGTACCGCAGGCCGGGTCGAGGACCGTGCGCACCGCACCCGGCAGCTGCAACGCGTCCCCGTCTGGGGCGACCAGCAGCCGCACCATCAGCTGGATGACCTCGCGGGGCGTGAAGTGCTCACCGGCCGTCTCGTTCGACTGTTCCGCGAACCGGCGGATCAGCTCCTCGAAGATGTAGCCCATGTTGTGGTTGGGCACGACCTCGGGACGCAGGTCCAGGTCCGTGAACTTGCCGATGACCTGGTAGAGCAGCCCGGCGCTGTCCAGCCGCTTGATCTGCTGCGCGAACTCGAACCGGTCCAGCACGCCCCGCGCGTTGTCGGAGAAGGCGCCCACATACACCTGGAGGTTCTGGGCCGCGTTCTGCGGGTCCGCGGCGATCTTCTTCAGGGTGAGGCTCGACCGGTTGTAGAAGGAGTGCCCCGACGCCCGCCGCAGGAAGCGGTCAGGGTCGATCCCGCTCTCCCTGTGCTGCTCCGCGATCTCCGCGACCTTCTCGCGCGTCGGTTCGAGCACACACTCCAGTCGCCGCAGCACCGTGAACGGCAGGATGACCTTGCCGTAGTCGGACTGCTTGTAGTCCCCCCGCAGGAGGTCGGCGACGGACCACGCGTGGTTCGCCAACTCCGTGTGCTTACTGCTGTTCAACTGGATCCCCAGGTTCCTTCCGAAATGTCCCGACCCCACCGCCACGGCCGGTCGACCGACCGGGACGGTCCGACAAGTGTGGTCTACGTGTGAAGGCCCGCGTGCCTAATGGGACGAATCGCCACCCTGACCGCGTACCTTTCCCGCCTCCCGCGACGGCAGCAGCTGTCCGCCCGTGAGCCCGCCCGCCAGCAACCTGGCCGTCTCCTCCGCCAGCCGCGTCGCCCGCCGAGCCTCCGCCCGGAGCGCGTGCACATGCCGGAACGCCTCCCCATACCGCCGCTGCTCCTCCAGCGGCAGCAGCGGGACGCGCAGCCGTCCGGGGCTGACGCTGAGCACCGTGCTGCCCGTCGACGCGCCCGCGATGTTCTCCTCCGAGCCCAGGAACCCGGCGAGGAACCAGGCGTCCAAGCGCTTCGGGTCCGGACGGAACAGGTGGACGTGGAGTCCGAGCAGTGCGCCGGCTTCCTCCTCGCCCGCCACCCGGGCCATCGGGCCGTCCTCGCCCACGACCGCCCGTACGAGGACGTCCCCCACGGTGATCACGGGCGCCGTCGCGCCCCGCAGCTCCGCAGGGTCACCCGTGGGACCCGAACCGCGCGAGATGTCCGAGCCGGTGAGCACCGCACGGGCGCCCGCCCGCGCCCCGCTCCCGTCGTCCTCCGCGCGCCCCCGCGCGCCTTCCGGCACCGTACGCAACAGGGTGAGTGCCCCGCCGCGCGCCAGGTCGGACGCCGTGGCCGTCCGCCACTCCCGTGCCTTCGCGCCCGCCGCGCTCCACTCCTCGTGACCGGCCGCCCGCGCGAGCGCCTTCGCCGCCCGGGCCAGGTCCTGGCGGGTGGCGTCGACCCCTGCCGACAGCTTCGCCGGATCGACCTCGGCCCGCGATGCCCGTACGAGCCGGGCGGGGGTCAGATCCACCACGTCGTCCAGCAGGTCCACCACACCGACCGCGTGCGCGACACCCGGTTCACCCTCGAACACGTCCGGGTCCTCCGTGAACGCCCGCCACGCACTCAGGGCACGCGCCGTGACGCCCGGCCAGTCCAACGAGGCGGACCGGCTCACTCCCCGCGTACGACCCGACGTCGTACCGCCCGCCGCGGCCCCCGCCGGCGCTTCCGCCGCCGTGTCCACGAACAGCACCGACTTGCGCTCCGGGCCGCCCGGCTCGGGCCGTTGCAGCACCCACACCTGAAGCCCGACGTGCAACGGCACCGAAGCACCCACCGGCAGCGCGATCACCGCCCGCAGCGCCCCACTGCGCACCAGCTCCTTCCGCACGCGCCGACCCGACGCACGCCCGGCCGTGGCCGGCGGCAGCAGCATCACCGCGTAGCCACCCGGGGCCAGATGCGCGAGCGCATGCTGCACCCACGCCAGCTCCGACTCGGCGCGGGCCGGGACGCCGTACGCCCAGCGCGGGTCGTAGGCCAGCTCGTCGTGCCCCCAGTCCCGGACGCCGTACGGCGGGTTGCACAGCACCGCGTCCGCGATCAGCTCCGGAAACGCGTCCGCACGGAGACTGTCGGCGGCGCGCACGGTGACCGTGGCCTCGGGGGCCGTCAGCATCAGGCTGACGGCGCTGCGCCGTGCCTGCACGGGCAGGTTGTCCTGGCCGTACAGCTCCCGTGCTCCCCGCCGCGCGGCGGCCGCGAGCAGGGTGCCGCCACCGCAGGCCGGGTCCAGGACGCTGGACGGGGAGCCCGGAATCAGGCGGACCATCAGGTCGGCCAGCGGCGCGGGCGTCAGATACGCGCCGGACGCGGCGCTGTCCTCCAGCTCCCGTTCCGCGAGCACACGCAACGCCGCCTCGCCGCCCTCGTCCCGTACACAGGCGTACAGCGCGCGCAGTACCGTCGCGTCGTCCGCCTCGAAGCGCACCGGGTCGGCGGCCGGCACGGAGTCTCCCGCCGCCACCGTGTCACGCTGCGCGTGCGCGACCAGATCCGCGTCCGGCAGCTCCGTGGCCGCCGTCACCTCCTCCGCCGCATGCCCCGCCGCCGCGAGGACGAGGAGCAGCAGCCCCTCCGACGTACCGCTTCCGCCGCTCTGCGCGCGCAGGCGCAGCGTCGTGCGCAGCTCCTCCGACGGCGTCGCCGCCGAGGTGTGACCGCGCGAGGCGAGCCAGGTGCGCACGGACTCCAGGTCGTACAGCGGACTGCTGTCCGTGCCGCCGGACGGCGCGGGGAAGTCCTCGTGCCGGCGGCGCCAGTTGCTGACCGTGGCGCGCGTGACCCCCGCGATGCGGGAGATCTCGGCGGCGGTCACCTGCGCGGATGACTGGGGCATGACGGCAGTCCTGAGCCTCTCTGGAGTGAACAGTCAACAACCTACAGCGTTCGTCAAATCTGTCAACGTGATTGACGACGCTTTCACTGGCATGCTTCTCTGGTGTTGCTTCCGAGGGGAAGTCGCAAGCACTCCGGGGGGAGTCCCATGCTTCTGACCATGCCGACGGCCGTCGTCGAAGGCACCCAGCTCACCGTGATGCCGTTCCGCGCCGACGCCGTCGTCGGAACGATGTCCGTGCCGACGCTCGTCCAGCTCGTGCCCTCGCCCCGCGCCGAGGAGGACCCGCGCAAACTGAAAGCGGCCTCCGGGCTGGTGCGGCGGCACGCCGAGCTGCGGGCCACCGTGCAGCGCACGCTCAAGTCGTCCCAGAAGGGCAAGAACGTCGGCCCGTACGCCGAGTACATCGCCGCCGGACTGAAGGGCGAGCTCGGCGCGGCCTGGTCCACCCCGCCGGTCACCCTCTGGCACGCCGGACCGCTCGCCGCGCTCAGCGACGAACTCGTCCTTGGCAGCGGACTGCGCACCCTCACCGTCGCGCCCGGCACGATGGTCATCGCCATCGACGGCGAAACCCAGACCACCGCCTGGCACGACCTCTACGACGACCCCGAGACGTACGGCCTCACCTACCCCGAACTCGCCCAGGTGCGCCTGCCGTTCGAGCTGTACATCGACCTCGCCCCGGCCGACGCCCGGCAGATCTTCTACGACCGCAACGTGCAGGGCGTGGCCGTCGCCAAGAACCTGGCCATGTCCATGGACCAGCGTGACTACGGCACCCGGCTCGCGCACCTGGTCGCCGACGCGGTGAACGTCGACGTGGACGGACAGCGCGTGCCGTTCGCCCGGCTGGTGAACGTCAGCAAGCGGCAGGTGTCCGCGAGCGACCGCGAGGTCGTCACCCTCTCCGCACTGCGCGCCCTCGTCGTCACCACGCTCTACGGGCGCAACGGTCTCCAGCGGTCCGCCGAATCGGTGCACGAGGACGAACTCCCGGCGGCGTACCGGCCCGAGCAGGTCGAGACCACCGTCGTACCGGTCCTCGCGCAGCTCATCGCCCGCCACGCCAACCACTTCACCTCGCGCAGCGCCATCACCGCGCCCGCCGTCCTCGCCGGCATCGGCATCGCCGCCCACCACACCATGCCGTGGACCGACACGGCGTCAGCCTTCCGCACCGACGACCTGGTCCGCCTCCTGGGCGACATCCGCTGGGAGCGAGAGGCGAAGTACTGGGACGGCGTCGCCGCCAAGACCGGCACCTCCGGACGCCTCAACTTCAGCGGCGGCGTCAAGGACTCCGGCGGCCGGGTCGCCGAGGCGATCCTCTACCCGGCGACGGAGGCGGGCCGCAGGATCCGCGGCTTCTGACCCACGGGCGGCGCCGCCCTCTCACGCACCCACCACCCGTCACTACTTCGGGAACGGAGCACACCACCATGTCCTTCCAGCAGCCCCCGCCGCCGCCCAACCATCCACCGCACGCCGCCGGCCCCTTCGGCCTCGGCGCTCCGACCGGCCCCGGACGGCCCCCGGGAGACCGCAGACGCTGGCTGAAATACGGAGGCGTCGCGCTGGTCTCCCTGCTCATGGGCGTCGGCATCGGCACCAGCGGCGTCTCCACCGACGACAGCGAGGCGACGGCCGCCGGCACCAAGGCGAGCCCGCGCCCCACGGCCACCGTCACCGAGACCGCCGAGGCCGAACCGGCCCCCACCGTCACCGAGACCGAGACCGAGACGGTCACGGCGAAGCCGAAGAAGACCGAGAAGCCGGGCCCGGCGACCTCCTTCTCGGGCGAGGGCGAGTACCTCGTCGGAGAGGACATCAAGCCCGGCACCTACAAGACGGACGGCCCCGAAGGCGACTTCGGCTGCTACTGGGAGCGGGCCACCAACGCCAGCGGCGAGTTCGACTCGATCATCGCCAACAACATCCTCAACGGCCCGGGACGGGTGACCCTCAACAAGGGCGAGACCTTCAAGACCAACCGCTGCCAGGAGTGGAAACGGGCGGGGTGAACGGCGGTCGTACCGGTTCCCCTCCCACGGCGCCGGGACGGGACGTTTGAGCTGGTGAATTGGCTGCTGTGCTTCTGGGGTCATGATGTCCTGCCTTACTATCTGAAAGCGCCGGGATCTTGTCGATCTGGGGAGATTCGAGGGTTCGCGGCGAGGGGGAAAGGACTGCATCGATGAGCACGGACCCGGCTGCCCCGGATGTTCTGGAAGCCCTGCGGCGTGCCGAGATGGAACGGCGGGAACAGCGGCGTCGGGCCCGGGAGACCGGTGCGGCCACTCCGCTGCATGTGCGGCGCCGCTCTGCCGCGGGCGGCAGTGGCACACGGCCGGGGTTCGAGCCGGGGAACGGCGTCGTCGAGCAGCCGAGGCCCGAGCCGGTGCGATTGCCCCCTCGTGTGGCGCGCGCACTCGAGCGCGTCGTCGCGGAACTGCGGGAGGAACCCGCACTGGTCGAACGTTTGGCGGAAAAGGCTGCTCACTCCCCGGACCCGCTGGGAGCGGTGGCCGTGGAGGCCGCTGCCCTGCTGAGTCGGTTGGACCCCCTGTCGGCTCTGGGCCATGTGCTCGATCTCGTGGCCGGAGGCCTGCCCGTCCTCAGCGAGGAGGACCGGGTGCGTGCCGAGGCACTGCGGTCCGGTCGTCTGCCTCCGCCGGCGGTGCAAGTGCCGTCCGCCGACGCGTGGCAGCTGTTCCTCGAGCTCAACGAGGCGCAGGGGCGAGCTGTGCTGTCCTCCGCCGCGTGGCAGCGCCTGGCGCGGGCACTGCCGTTGCCGGTCGTCGACGACCTGATCGACTCGGGCGCTCTCCGCAAGGCTCCGTCTCCCCGTACCTGGCCGGAGCAGACCGAACACGTCACGTACATGACGGCGCGTCTGGATCCCGGCGCACTCTCTGACGACGACGTACGGGCTCTGGACTGGCGGGGCGAGGAGTGTCGGCGAACGCTCGAGGCAGGCGGAACGATCGACCCGGTCGACGGCCGCCACGACGAGTGGAGTCTGCGCTCGGCACTGCTCGGCGGCGAAGTGTCGGTGGTGGACGTCCTCCGGCCGTACGACGACCCGGACCTGCCGGCGGATCTGCGGGACCTCGTGCTCTGTCTGCAGCGGATCCGCCGCGGGGGCAGCCCCGACGTCCGACTGGCACGGGACCGGTCACTGTTCGGTCTGCTGGAGGACTGCTTCGCCCACGAACGTGTCGTGTCCGGTGGCACTCCGTTCCACTACTGGGCCGGAACCCGGCGTCTCTACCGGCTTCTTGACGACATGCACTGGGCCATGGCCTGTGAGCCGGAGCGGGCCGACACCGTGCTGCGCTCCGTCCTGCAGCAGGCCGCCGCTCTGCGCAACCCGGAGCCACGGGGCGCTGCCAGTGCGGCCGACCGGGAGGCCAGGGCCGTACAGGCCTACGTCGCCTTCCTGCATGTCCGCCCCGGGGACCGCGACCGGCTCGACATGGGCGTCGGCCTCCTCGAGGACGTGCTCAAGCGGGGAGGCAAGCAGCGAGGTGGCGTGGACGGAGCGGAGCGCCGCCACATGCAGCGCCTCAGCGAACTTCTGCAGTCGCTGCGGTTCAAGTCCAGGCCCCAAGACGTGCTCAACCCGTACCTGGCCCTGTGCGTCGAACACGGATCCACCGAGTGGGGGCAGGGGTGGCGGGACCTGCGTCGTCAAGTGGCGACGGACCGGCTCGAATACATCAACGGGGCGAAGGACCGCATCCGACGCATCGACACGGCACAACGCCTGGGGCAAGAGCCGGAAGAACTCTACGAGTTGCCGGTGAACGAGCGGTTCCTGTGGGTGCCGAAGGAGCGCAGCTTTCTCTTGCAGCCCGGTCCCCGGCCACTGGACCGCAGGACCGCACCCAGCACTGAGCGGGAGAAGTCGTGGGCCGCCGCGGAAGCGGCCCGGGAGATCATCGGCCGTTGCGCCGCGAGAACGAGGAACCGTCACTGATGCCCTCCGAGAAGAAGCCGAACAAGTCGGCAGCACAACAGCGTCGTATCCCGGAGTTCGAAGGGGTGAGATCCAAACCGCGCCAGGGTCGCGGCGCGCGTCGGAACCGGGCGGAGGGGAACGGGGAGCGGCCGCCGCGTGACAACCCCCGGGCGTCTGCGCGCACGGACGTCGAACCGCTGGTCGACCCGCGTTCGGACCCCGAGGTGATGTTCCGCATCCTCAGCGAGAAGATCGCGGCGAAGGTGGACCGGGCCGCGATGAAGGCCGGAGCGAGCGCCGCCCAGGAAGTGAGCCGACGACTGACCGCCGAACTGGACGCCGCCATCGCGGGGGCCCAGTCGGCCGCCGGGAAAATGGGCACGCTCGTCCAGCAGGCCGTCCAGTCGGCCGTGGACGAGGCCCTGCGCACCGCGGTGCTCAACGCCACCCGCGTCCACGAGGAGCATCTGGCGCAACTCGCCCTGATCGACCGCACCGCTCAGACGGCTTCGGATCTCGACGCCGTACGACTCCGCGTCGAGCAGGAGATGCGCCGCTCGGGTCTCACCCGGATCACCGCCGCGGACCCGGCGTCCTTCAACCTGGTCAATCCCACGGAGCACGAGGGCAGCACGACGTACGAAGTGCTGGCGCCGGCCTACGCGGACAGCGGCAGCGGCCGCATCATCCAGCGCGGCGAAATGCGGCGCCTGCCGCCGGATCAGGAGGATCGGGCTGCGGAGGAAGGGAAGAGCAGATGACGTTCGGCATCGACTTCGGTACGAGCAACAGCGTCGTGGCCCGCTGGACGGGCAGCGCCACCGAGGTCATACGAGTGGACTCGGCCGCGCTGCCCGCGGAGTGGAACCGGCCTGGCTTCGACGAGCTGTTCCCTTCTGTGGTCTCTCTTCGGGACATCCAGCGGACCTTGTGTTTCGGCTGGTCCGCCAAGTGCGAGACCGCCGATCCGCAGGACGCGGTCAAGCGCATGCTCGCCTCACGGCCCAGGGCGATGGACGACGAGGACACTGCTGCCGTCAGCACGGTTCCCGAGGAACACGAGGTGTGGCTCGGCGACGAACCCTTCCGTAGTACCGCCGTCGCCGCAGCTCTCTTCGACCGTATGCGGGACGGGGTTCGCCGGAATCTGCGTGAGATGGACGCGGCGGTGGTCACCGTGCCGGCGAACGCCACGGGAGCCGCGCGTTACCGGACCAGGGCAGCCGCCCGTCTCGCCGGCATCAAGGTCAAGGCGCTGATCAACGAGCCCACCGCGGCGGCGATCAGCTACGCGCACGACTTCCCCGGAGAAGGCCGCTTCCTCGTGTTCGACTGGGGCGGCGGCACCATCGACGTGACCCTTCTCGAGCACTACGACGGCATCTTCGACGAGGTCGCCTCACGTGGCATCACGGCGCTCGGCGGTCTGGAGTTCGACGAGGAACTCGTAAAGCTCGTCCTGCGCAAACTGGGGAGCCACCCGCACGGGCTGACCCGCCAGGAGGCGCGACGCTGGAGGCGCCATGTCGAACTGACAAAGATCGCGTTGTCCCAGCCAGACACGGATCAGGTGCTGTTCGAACCGCTCGGAGGTCTCGCCTCCGTGGTGATCCACCGGGACGAGTTCGAACAGGCAGTGGAACCACTCGTCCGCCGTGCCCTGGTGCCTCTGGAGGAGTGCTTGCTGGATGTCGGGCTGACCGCCGACGACCTGGACGCCGTGCTGATGATCGGTGGCACGTCGCAGATTCCCCTGGTCCGGCGGGAAGTCGAGCGTGTCCTCGGGGCGGCGGTCGTCGACCCCCGGCTGTGCAAACCGATGACCGCCGTGGCCAGGGGCGCCGCCATCACGGCCGCCGAGATCGACGGCCTGATTCCTGAGACGACCATCTCCGTGGCGACGAGTCACGACCTCGGCCTGTCCTTCGTGGCCGGCGAACGCAGAGGGTTCGCCCCTCTCATCCCCCGCTACTCGACGCTGCCCGCGCGAGGAACCCGCAGCGCCATGCCGGCCGTGCGCGGAGCATCCAAGGTGGTCCTGGAGATCGTGGAGGGCGACGGAGAACGTGCCGCGGACGACGAGCGGACGTTCCCTTTGGCCCGGCTCGAACTCCCGGTACCCCGGCCGGACGCCGACCCGTCGAGCAACGTCTTCGATGTCGACTACCACTACGACCGCAGCGGCATCCTCAAGGTGCACGCCACCGCACGTCACAGCGGCACGGTCATCCTCGACGAGGAACTGGACTGCTTCGGCCCCGATGGAACGCCGATCGTGCAAGGGATCGACAGGGAACTCGAGCGGCTGCTCCGGCGCATCGACGAGCCCGCACCCGGCGCCGCCGCACAGGTGCCCCCGCCCTCACGGGCCGAAACACCCACGGACAGCCCCGAGACCTGGGAAGAACCGCTGGGCTCGGGCGCTCCGACCCTCGTGGTCGACGGCCGGGGCATCATGACCGCGGGGCGTACCGCCGCCTCACCCAGGCCACCGAGCATGCGATTGCTCGGGTCCGCCCTGCGGGAAGTCCGGCGTCGCTACGCGGACCATCACGTGGTTGCGGTGATCGGCACGGATCTGGTCGACCTCGTCGAGTACGACGAGCAGGACCTGCTGGACAGAGCCATCGCGGAAGGGCACATCGTCACCGTCCCGTCGACCTCTCCCCAGGCCGTGCTCAACGTGGCCCAGCAACTCGACGCTCTGGTCGTGTCCATGGAGGACCTGAGACGACTGCGCATTCCCTATCCGTGGGTCGCGGAGAAGGGGCGCTTCGTCAAGCTCGCGAGGGTCGAACGCCACTGGGTGTTCACCTGAACGGCGGTCGGCGTACCTTTCGGGCGAGTCGGTTGCTCAGAAGTGGTCGACCGTCTCTCCCTCGGGCACCTGGTAGCAGCCCGACGTGACGGTGATGCCCAGGTTCGGTGTCGCGTCCTCGGAGTACTGGACGATCCAGACGCTGACCTTCTTCGTGTCGTTGTCGGCGACCAGGTTGAGCGCCTTGCTGGGACTGTTGTCGCGGTACAGATCCTTGATCACCCAGCCGCCCGTGTTCAGCTTCTTCTTCAGGTTCTCCATCGCCACGTCGACGTCGCGGGGCTTGGACGGTGCGAAGTTCCAGGGGTGGTAGACGGTGAAGTACACCTCCGGGTCCTTGCCCTCGCACTCCTTGACGCCGGGGCCGGGCTCGGACGCCTTGCCGGGGACGCCGGCGAAGCGGTAGAGCTCGCTGGACACCTCCTTCACGGCGGCGACCGCGTCATCGGTCGTCGCCGTGCCCGCGTCGGGGGCACTCGTCCGGGCCTCCTGGGATTCGCCCGCGGTGCTGCCGGGGGAGTCGTTGGCGTCGTTGTCGGTCATGCCACATCCACTGAGGAGAAGTCCGGTCAGGACGAGGGCCAGGGGGAGGGTGCGAGGACGGCGACCCCGGTGGGGCGGGGCCGGTGCGGGGCGGGGTGCGTAGAACATGGGATCCAAGGTCTTCGTCGTAAGGGGGAGGCGGCGGAACGGTGCTCGGCACCGTCCTGCCGCTTACTCGGGAGTGGTCACGTAGCCGTACTTTCCGACCACGACCAGCGCCTGATTCTTCAGCGCCGTCGTCCCCCGGTCCCAGTATTCGCTGTGGCCCGAGGCCCCGGTGGTGCCCGTGGGGCCGCTCCCCTCCGGTCCGGTGTTCATCTGGTTCGCGCCGAAGGCCTCCTCGTCGCTGGGGATGAGGAAGACGCCGCCGCCGAGACTCCAGTTGCTGCCGCCGTGACCCCAGCGGCCGATGTCGGGCACGGGGTCGCCGTCGGCCTCCTGGTTCCACACGTGCCCCTGCGGCACATCCATCTCGTCGGCGTGGCCGACTTTGACACCGGGGCTTCCGGCGAAGATCACATCGTCGGCGTTGAGGGTGCCCGTCTCGGCGGCGGCCCCGATGAGGGTGGTGCCGTACGAGTGACCGATGGCGGTCCGGTGCGGTTCCCCGGGACCGGAGTGGGAGGCGTCGAGGCCGTCCATGAACTGCCGGTACGCGGGGGCGCCGTCGTAGGCGTAGTGCTCGAAGGGGGCGTCCTTGACGATCGATTGGGGCGCGTCGTAACCGAGCCAGGTGATGGTCGAGACGGAGGCGTCCGGTGACGCCTGATTGGTCTGGCGCCACAGCTCGGTCATCCGGTTGATGTCGCCCCCGACCTTTTCCAGGTTCGACGTGGTGCCCGGTACGTACACCGCCTGGTGCTGGGCGGTGTCGGGGTTGCCGGTCGCGACGATGGCCCTGCCGTTCCCCTCCGGGCTGAAGCCGAGCAGGTAGGCCTCGGGGAGTCCCTCCTTGCCGGTGGCGTCGAAGCGGCTCTGGATGGAGCCCATGCCCTTGAGGGAAGCGGTGAGGTGGCGGTAGTCGTCACCGTACTTCCTGTTCCACTCCATCCATTCGTCCGTGTGGACCTTGGACGGGTATCCGCCCGCCGTGATCCACGTCCATTCGTTGGCGGGCGGCTTCGGGATCGAGTCGAGCCTGAGCTGGTACTCCGAGCGCTTCTCTTCGAACACCACGCGGTTCGCCTCGTCCCTGATCTCGGCGGGCAGGCCGTCCAGCCGTCCCACGAGCTCGGGGTGGGTGGCGAGGTACGCCTCGCGCTCCTCGGTAGTGAGCCCTCTCCACCAGTCCGCGTTCTGCTGGGGGGTGGCGTCCTTGGGCGGTCCGCCGATGGACGCCAGGTACTCCTTGCCCGCCGCGCGGACCCCGCTCATGTCGGTCTGGGCGTCCTTCAGGTCCGCGTCGGACACCGTCAGATCGTCGTCGGCCTTCAGGGCACGGATCTTCGGCGCCCACTTCTCGTCCGCCTGCGTCGCCTTCCTGAGGGCGCTCGCGATGCGGTCCGCTATGGCCAGGGCCCTGGCGTGGTGGGGATTGGGATCGACGTTCGCGGCCTGGCGGGCGATGGCCTGGGCCATCGGGTCCGTGTGGCTGCCGACCGTGCCGCCCTTGGACGGCGACGTGGCCCCCTCCTCCGGCGGGCCCTCCGGGTAGGTGACGTTGCCGTTCGCGTCGACGGTGAACTTCGCCGCCTCCGCGTCGTCGAGCGCGGACAGGAGTTCCTTGCGAGCGGCGTTCAGCTCGTGCGCGAATCCGTTGAGCGCCGTGCTGACCAGGCCGCATTCGATCTGTGAGTAGTGGAAGTTGGCCGCGAGCTTCCTCAGCTCCCCGACGGCCGCGTCCAGCGCCTCACCGTTGAGGGACTTGCGCATGCCCGGGACCACGACACGGTCGATGTGGTCCTTGGCCGTGTCGGCCATGTCACCGGCGGCACGATAGCCGTCGGCGGCGTCCTCGAATTCCGAGGGCTTCAGCCTCTTCAGGGTCGCGAGGTCCATACCGCTCCGTCACCGCCCCGGGGTCTCGCCGCCCACGGCGGGCGTGTCCGCGTACCGGGCGTCGACGGCGGCGAGCGCCGAGCGTACGGCCTCGTCCGTCAGCAGCACGTCGTGTCCGATCTGCTCGAAGATCTTCTTGATGCTGCCACAGCGGTCGTCGATGCCCTTGAGGTAGGCGGCCCAGGACTCATGGACCTCCTTCTGCGCCGCGGCCGACAGGCATCCGGTCGTGTCACCCAGGCCCTGCTGCCCGTCCTGCAGCTTCTTCACGGCCTTGTCGACGTCGCTGCCCAGCCCGCCGACGTCCTCCCCGGCCTTGTTCCATGCCTTCTTGCTGGAGACGAGCCCCTTGGTGACGCTGCTGGTGGTCGGCCCAGGACCGTCACCCGGCGGGAGCTGGTTGAGCTGCATCTGCGCGGCGTGCCGCTGAGCGGCCTCCTGCTTGAGCTGATCCCACTCGTCCCATGCCATGCGTCGTCCTTCCCCCTGTTCCGGGCTTCCCGCTGCGCCCCGGAGCAGCGTACCCAGGAGATCGTCGGTCGGCACTGAGTATCCCTACTCAGTGCCGGGAGAGGACCTTCCTCGGGTCGGGCGTGCCCGCCGGGCAGCGGAGCGAAGTGCCCGGATGCGCGTAGTACTTCGACCACGTCGCCGACCCCGTCGCGGCCGCCGTGCACAGCGGTTCAGGCCATGGGGTCGGCCGAAGCGACTAACCAGCAGCCCCGGCCTCGACGACGATGGTGCCTATGGTCGATTCCGGGCCGGGCCCCTCCGGGCGGTCGACCTTCCACCAGCCCAGCACGTCCTCGTACTCCGGCTGTGGAATCGCACGTCCTTCGGCGGTCATCAGGCGTCCCTGATACGCCTGGGCGTAACGTGCGCGCACCGAGTGGACGCCGGGTTCGTCAGGAACAACGAGGTCGCACGACACATTCACCCACTCCGCCGGACCCGGGTTGTCCTCCGCCAGCGCCTGGACGCGGCTGCCGGCATTGACCACCCGCACGCCGCCCCCGCTGCGCTGCTTGCCGTTCCACACCGACGCCTGGGCCCGATCCTGGCCCGCCAGTCCCACGATCACCTGGTTGATGGCGTTGCCGCACTCCGAGCAATCGTGCAGCAGGTCGAAACTGACCTCGTGTGAGCCCCCTCGGGGGACGCGTACCACGTTGGCCTGGCCGTCGATCCTCACGTTGCGGATCCTGAACCGGAAGGCCTTCCCGCCTCCGTACGGTTCGACCATCTCGGTGTCGGCAGTGGCAGCCGTAGCGCTTCGGTGGACATCGCTGTGACTCATCTTGTCGGTCACGGGCCAAGTAAACAGGCGGCCACTGACAAGGCGGGCCACGTCCAACGCCTTCTCCGGCCGCGGCAGCGTCGACGAACCCGCTAGCCCACCCGAGTCACCCCGCCACCCGTCCGCACCCGCCACCGCGCAGCCTCCGCGCGCTCGCCGGAGCATGGGTCGTGCTGCCGACCGGCAACCCGATCGGTACCGGGCGGATGCGAAGGAGGGCCCGCGCGATGGGCGAGCTGTACATCGACGGCGCGTGGACGGGGGCCGCGGCCGGCGGGAAGCGGGACGTCATCAACCCGTACGACGCCTCCGTCGTCACCACCGTGGACGAGGCGGACGCCACCGACGTGGACCGGGCGGTGCGTGCCGCCCGGCGTGCCTTCGAGGAGGAGGACTGGGCGTACGCCCCCACACGCCGGCGCGCCGACCTCCTGCTGCGCGTGCACGACCTGCTGCTGCGCGACATCGACGAGATCGCCCGCACCGAGACCCTCGACACCGGCAAGACCCTCACCGAGGCCCGTATCGACGTGGAGGACGTGGCCAACGCCTTCCGCTACTTCGGGGAACTGGCGGGCAAGGACGGCGGCCGGGTCGTGGACGTCGGCCCGGACGTCCTCAGCCGCGTCGTCTACCAGCCGGTCGGGGTGTGCGCGCTCATCGCCCCCTGGAACTACCCCCTGCTCCAGGCATCGTGGAAGGTCGCGCCGGCGCTGGCCGCCGGCAACACCTTCGTGCTCAAACCCAGCGAGACCACACCCCTCACCACCATCGCCATGATCCGGCTGATCGAGGAGGCCGGCGCACCGCCCGGCGTCGCCAACCTGGTCCTCGGCTCCGGAGCGACCGTCGGCGCGGCGCTGACCGCCCACCCCGAGGTCGACCTGGTGTCCTTCACCGGCGGCCTGGCCACCGGCCGCGCCATCATGGCCGCCGCCGCCGAGGGGCCGAAGAACATCGCCCTGGAACTGGGCGGCAAGAACCCCAACATCGTCTTCGAGGACGCCGACTTCGACGCCGCCGTGGACTACGCCCTCGACGCCGCCTTCCTGCACGCCGGTCAGGTCTGCTCCGCCGGTTCCCGCCTGCTCGTCCAGGACTCCCTGCACGACCGGTTCGTCGAGGCGTTCGCCGAACGCGCCCGTGCCATCCGCCTCGGCAGCGGCCTGGAGGAGGGCACGGAGAGCGGCCCGCTCAGCTCCGCCGAACACCGGGACAAGGTCGAGCGGCACATCGCCGCAGCGAAGGAGGAGGGGGCGCGGCTCGTCACCGGCGGGGCCCGCCCCGACGACCCCGAGCTGAGCCGCGGGTTCTTCCTGCTGCCGACGATCTTCGCCGACTGCGACAGCTCCATGCGCATCGTGCAGGAGGAGGTCTTCGGACCGGTGGTCACCGTCGAACGCTTCCGTACCGAGGACGAGGCCGTGCGCCTGGCCAACGACACCCGCTACGGCCTGGCCGGCGGCGTGTGGACCTCCGACGCGAGCCGTGCCCAGCGCGTCGCCCAGCGGCTGCGCCACGGCACCGTGTGGATCAACGACTTCCATCCCTACGTACCGCAGGCCGAGTGGGGCGGCTTCGGCCGCTCCGGCATCGGGCGCGAGCTCGGCCCCACGGGCCTGCGTGAATACCAGGAGGCCAAGCACATCTACCAGAACCTCGCTCCGGCCCCCTCCGGCTGGTTCAAGGGCTGACCGGGCGCGGCCCGCCACCACCCGACGGCACCGAAGAAAGGCGTTCCATGGCCTCCACCACCCCGCACGGCGCCGAGTCGTCCTACGACTACGTCATCGTCGGCGGCGGCACCGCCGGCTGTGTGCTCGCCGCCCGCCTGAGCGAGGACCCGGACTGCCGCGTCTGCGTCGTCGAGGGCGGCCCCAGCGATGTCGGTGACGAGCGCATCCTGCGGCTGCGCAACTGGATCAACCTGCTCGGCACGGAGTTCGACTACGGCTACACCACCGTCGAACAGCCGCGCGGCAACTCCCACATCCTGCACTCCAGGGCCCGTGTGCTCGGCGGCTGCTCCTCGCACAACACGCTGATCAGCTTCCTGCCGCTGCCGCAGGACCTCGACGACTGGGTGGCCGCCGGGTGCGCCGGCTGGGACCCGGCGACGATCCTGCCGTACCGCGACCGGCTGCAGACCACGATCGTGCCGGTGGCCGAGGCGGACCGCAATCCCATCGCCAAGGACTTCGTCACCGCCGCCTCCCGCGCCACCGGCGTCCCCGTCGTCGACGACTTCAACGCCGAGCCCTTCGCCGACGGCACCGGCTTCTTCTCCCTGGCGTACGAACCGGAGGGCAACCTGCGTTCCTCCGCGTCCGTCGCCTACCTCCACCCCGTCCTGGACCGCCCCAACCTCACCCTCCTCCTGGAGACCTGGGCCCACCGTCTGCTCACCGACGAGTCCGGGCGGCTGACCCGCGTCGCCGTCCGGGGCGCCGACGGCGAGCCCGCCACCGTGCGCGCCGAACGCGAACTCCTGCTGTGCGCCGGTGCCATCGACACCCCGCGCCTGCTGATGCTGTCCGGCATCGGCCCGGCCGACGACCTGCGCCGCCTGGGCATCGACGTACACGCCGACCTGCCCGGCGTGGGGGAGAACCTGCTGGACCACCCCGAGTCCGTGATCGTCTGGGAGACCGAGGGACCGCTGCCGCCCAACTCCGCGATGGACTCCGACGCCGGTCTGTTCCTGCGTCTGGAGAAGGGCCAGCCGCGTCCGGATCTGATGTTCCACTTCTATCAGGTGCCGTTCACCGTCAACACCGAACGACTGGGCTACCCCGTTCCGAAGTACGGGGTGTGCATGACGCCGAACGTGCCCCGGGCCCGCTCCACCGGCCGTATGTGGCTGCGCAGTGCCAACCCGGCCGAGCATCCCGCCCTGGACTTCCGGTACTTCACCGATCCGGAGGGCCACGACGAGCGCACGATCGTCGAAGGGCTCAAGGTGGCCCGGGAGGTGGCCGCGACCGATCCGCTGAAGGGCTGGCTCCTGCGTGAAGTGGCGCCGGGCCCGGAGGTCACCTCCGACACCGATCTGTCGGAGTACGGACGCCGTGTCGCCCACACGGTGTACCACCCGGCGGGCACCTGCCGGATGGGCGCGGCGGACGACCCGATGGCCGTCTGCGATCCACAGCTGAGACTGCGCGGTGTCGAGGGTGTGCGCATCGTCGACGCGTCGGTGTTCCCGACGATGCCCACCATCAACCCCATGGTGACGGTCCTCCTCGCCGCCGAACGCGCCGCGGACCTGCTCACCCGGGCGTCGGAGCAATAACTCACAGGTCTTTCGTGCTGCGGAGCCCCGGCGGACGCCGTCGGCCGCCGGCAGCCGACCTACTGGCCCTCAGCGAAGGAGGAACACGGCCGTGTCGACCACTGGAGCGCAGGGCCCCGGGACGGCGCCGGACGAGACGCCGTCGGAGGAGGTGCCGATGGGCACGGTCCGGCTCAAGCCCGTGGTGTTCTTCGGGTCGGCCGTCCTCATCCTCGCGATCTCGATCTGGGCGATGATCACCCCTTCCGGCGCGGAGAAGACCATCGGAGTGGTGGTCGGCAAGATCTCCGGCTGGTTCGGCTGGTACTACTTCCTCGCCGCGAGCCTGTACCTGCTGTTCGTCCTCTTCGTCGCCGCGTCCAAGTACGGCACGATCAAGCTGGGTCCCAAGCACTCCAAGCCCGACTACGGCCTCTTCACCTGGGGGGCGATGCTGTTCGCGGCGGGCATCGGCATCGACCTGATGTTCTTCTCGGTCTCCGGGCCCGTCAGCCACTACCTCGCGCCGCCGCAGGGAGACCCGGAGACGCTCGAGGCCGCCCGGCAGGCCGTGGTGTGGACGCTGTTCCACTACGGCATCACCGGCTGGGGCATGTACGCGCTGATGGGCATGGCGCTCGGCTACTTCTCCTTCCGGTACCGGCTGCCGCTCGCGATCCGCTCCGCGCTCTATCCGATCATCGGCCGCCGAATCCACGGACGGATCGGTGACACCGTCGACCTGGCGGCCGTCATCGGCACCGTCTTCGGTATCGGGGTGACGCTCGGCATCGGCGTGGTGCAGCTGAACTACGGACTGAAGGTCCTCTTCGACGTGGAGGAGGGGCTGGCCGCACAGATCGCGCTGATCGTCATCGCGGTGGCGATGGCCACCGCGTCCGCGGCGTCCGGCGTCGACAAGGGCATCCGCAGGCTGTCGCAGCTGAACATCCTCCTGGCCACGCTGCTGATGTTCTACATCCTGGTCGTCGGCGAACCGTTCCGGCTGCTCAACGCCATCGTCCAGAACGTCGGCGACTACGTCAGCCGCTTCCCGTCAATGACCCTGAACACCTTCGCCTACGACCAGCCCACCGAGTGGCTGGACGCGTGGACGCTCTTCTTCTGGGCCTGGTGGGTCGCCTGGGCGCCGTTCGTCGGGCTCTTCCTGGCCCGCATCTCGCGTGGCCGCACCCTGCGCGAGTTCGTCGCGGCGACGCTGGTCATCCCGTTCCTCTTCACCGGGCTCTTCCTGGCGATCTTCGGCAACAGCGCCCTGTTCGTGGTGCGCGACGGCAACGCCGAGTTCGGCGAAACGGCCATGAACGTCCCCGAGCAGGGCTTCTACACGCTCCTGGAGCAGTATCCCGGGTTCCTCTTCAGCGCCGGACTCGCGACGTTCGTCGGGCTGCTGCTGTACGTCACGTCCGCGGACTCCGGGGCCCTGGTCATGGGTAACCTCAGCGCCGAACTGCCCACCCCGGTCACCGACGCGCCCCCGTGGCTGCGTATCTTCTGGGCGGTGGCGACAGGGCTGCTCACCCTCGCCATGCTCATCGTGGGCGGGGTGCAGGCGCTCACCAACGCCACCATCATCATGGGTCTGCCCTTCTCCTTCGCCATGTTCCTGATCATGGCCGGGCTCTATCTGGCGTTGCGGACCGAGTACATGAAGGTGGAGGCGAGGGTGACCACGCTGCCGCTGTCGCTCTCCGGACGTATGCCGCAGCACGGTCTGCCGGGTGCGCCGAACTGGCGGCACCGGCTGGCGCGCGCGATGGCGTTCCCCAGCAGGCGGGCGGCCGAGCGCTTCGTCGACCAGGTGTGCCGCCCCGCCTTCCAGGAGGTCGCCGAGGAGTTGCGGCAGCAGGGTGCGGAGGCGGAGGTCCTGGAAGGCACCGTCGAGGAGAACGGCCTCCCTCATGCCGGCCTGCGGGTGCCCATCGGTACCAGTGACACGTTCCTCTACGAAGTCTGGCCCGTGGAGCTGCCGACCCCCGCGTTCGCCACCCGGTCGGTCACCACGCACGACACCTACGTGCGCTTCGAGGTCCGGCTCAGCGAGGGCAACCAGGAATACGACGTGATGGGTTACACCAAGGAGCAGCTCATCGCCGACAGCCTCGACCAGTACGAGCGGCACCTGGAGTTCCTCCGGGTGCGCCACGAGACGGCCACCGGTTCGGCGCTTCCCGACCACCGGCTGGACGCGCCGGACGCACACCGGCCGGAGCAGTAGACACCGCCGGGCAGGTGGCGGGCCGCCGGGGGAGCCGAACGGCGGTGGCGTCCCCCCGGGGGTTCGCGGTCCCTACGCCCGCACGGCGGACGTCGTCGCGTCCCCCACCGGGCCGGCGCCCGGCACCGGCCCGGTGAGGTCCGGGTCGCCGAACCGCGTGCGCAGGGCCTTGAAGGCCGTCACCTTGTCCTCGCCGAAGCGGCGGACGTGGGTGGCGTACGCGTCGGGGGAGAGGAACGCCGACGGCCGGGACTTGCTGTGGAACTTGTCCGCGTACATCACCAGCTTCTCCTCCTCCGTGACCGCCAGGTAGTCACCGGGAGGCAGGGGCAGGCCCTGGGACACGATGTCGTGCCGGGTGACGCCCACCCCGGTGTGGTGGGAGCAGAAACGGCGCAGGGGCTCGGGGAAGCCCTCGCTCTCGAGGATCTCGTGGCCGAGCAGGCCGTGCCGGATGTAGTTCTTGTGGTCCAGTCGTCCGTCGTCGCCGTAGAGGCGGTAGACGCCGATGTCGTGGAGGAGGCAGCCGGCGCGGACCAGCTCGGCGTCGAGGTGCGCGAGGCGGGGCGCGGCCAGGAGCTGCTCGGCGACGTTCCAGACGATCTCGCAGTGCGTGTGGACGAGGGCGAACGCCTCGGGGGTGGGCGCGTGCTTCTCGTGCAGGGCGCGGATCTCTTCGGGGCCCGGAATCCTCATCGGGGCAGCGTAACAACCGTTCGTCGGGCCGGGGCGGGTAGTTCCCGCGGCGGGCTTTTTCACGCGATGGGATGGTGCTGCGGGGAGCGGGCACCCGCCGGGCGCGCGGGCCGTTCGAGCTGGTGACGGGACGTGTCGTCCCTTCCCAGCACGGAAACGGGGAGCAGACCATGGAACTGACCTTCCACCACAACGCCGACGGCACGACGACCGGACGCAACGAGGCCAACGGCTTCACCGTCACCCACGCCGACGAGGAAGAGGTGAAGCGGCAGCTGTACGAGGACGCGGGGTGGGAGTACACGCCTCCGCCCCCTCCCGTGCCGCCCGGGTTCCACCGGTTCTCCCTGGTGCACGACGACGTCCGGGGCGCCGGGTTCACGGACGAGCGGTACGCGGGGCTGCGGGCCCGTCCGCCGGAGGGGTGTGCGCCGGTCGACCGGGGGTGCTTCGCCCTGGCGTGCGAGCGGCCCGGGAAGACACTGATGGACGCGGTCGCCGGCACGGTCGCGGAGATCCGCCGCGATCACGGGCTGGTGATGAACAGCCTGGGCGTCGAGAAACCCGAGGAGTGGTTCGACACCGACACCAGGAACGGATACGCGGCGGAGATCGTCGCACACCTGGTGGTGATGGCCGCAGACCGGGCCCGGCTGCTCGGGTACGGGCGCAAGGACGTGGTCCGGCTGCTCGACGCCACGGGGATCGAGTAGCCGGGATGGTTCAGCGGTCCCTGGACTCCGGGGACGGGTTCAGGACCTGTGCGACCGGACCGAGTGAAGCGGTCGTGCCTGTCCCCGTCTCCTCAGGACAGCGCGGCGGGGCCCGGTACGAAGCGGGGGTCAGCTCCCCGTGCGGTGTCCGACGAGCCCCCACCCGGATGTCAGCTCGCGACCAGTTCCCGCCGCACCTCGCGTCCGGCCGGGGCCGCCGCCACCCTCGACGTGCGCCACAGCCACAGCACATCGCGGCCGAACGACCACACCAGGAGACCCAGCGCCAGCGCCACCACAGCGACATTGGCCGCGTGCGGCAGCAGGGCCGCGCCCGCCACCAGCAACAGCACACCCTGGAGCGCGGCCACCGTCTTGCGGGCCGTGCTCGGCGGCAGCGGGGCGGTCAGCCAGGGCCAGACCCGGGCCGCCGCCACGAACACGTAGCGCATACCGCCGATCAGCAGCACCCAGGGGCCCATCGCCATCGACACGTACACGCTCAGCACCAGGATCAGGAACGCGTCCACCTCCATGTCGAAGCGGGCGCCCAGCGGGGTCGCCGTACCGGTCCTGCGGGCCACCTTGCCGTCCACGCCGTCGAGGATCAGGGCCACGGCGGTCAGGCCCACGAAGAGGGAGACGGGCGGTGAGTCCTGGAACGAGTCGGCGACCAGCGCGGTCACCCCGCCGACGAGGGTGGCCCGGCCGAGGGTGACCCGGTTCGCCGCGCCGAAGGACCGCAGCCGGGACCGGTACAGGGCGCGGGAGAGCACCGCCCAGGTGGCGATCGCGAACGCGAGGCCGGTCAGCCAGCCCGCGGGGCCCATGCCGATCGCCGTACCGATCAGGGCCAGCAGCAGGATCTGTACGCCCGCGCCCACGGCGGTCTCCTGCTGTACGAGCCTCGCGTCGTAACTGTTGTTCAGGGCCACCGAGCATCCTCCGGCCGTGTGACAGAGTCGATCAAGGCCGCTACCTTGTGCGCGGCCTGTGCACCACTCGGTACGCGTACAGGATCCCGATCGTTCAGGAGGACTTCGATGAACCGCACCGCACGTGCGTTCTGGCTCGACTCACCTGGCCGAGGGGGGATCCGTGAGATCACCCTGCCCGCACCCGGCGCGGACGAGGTGCTCGTCCGCTCGCTCTACTCCGGCGTGAGCCGCGGCACCGAGACGCTCGTGTTCCGGGGCCACGTCCCCGAGAGCCAGCACACGGCGATGCGGGCGCCGTTCCAGGAGGGCGACTTCCCGGGGCCGGTGAAGTACGGCTACCTCAACGTGGGAGTCGTGGAAGAGGGCCCCGAGGCGCTCGCCGGGCGCACGGTCTTCTGCCTCTACCCGCATCAGACCCGGTACGTCGTTCCGGCGAGCGCCGTCACGCCCGTGCCCGACGGTGTGCCCGCCGGACGGGCCGTGCTCGCCGGCACCGTGGAGACCGCGGTCAACGCGCTGTGGGACGCGGCGCCGCTGGTCGGCGACCGCATCGCCGTGGTCGGCGGCGGAATGGTGGGCTGCTCGGTGGCCGCGCTGCTGGCCCGCTTCCCGGGTGTGCGCGTCCAGCTCGTCGACGCGGACCCCACGCGGGCGAAGACCGCCGAGGCCCTCGGTGTCGGGTTCGCGCTGCCCGCGGACGCCCTCGGCGGGTGCGACCTGGTCGTGCACGCCAGCGCCACCGAACAGGGACTGAACAGGGCACTCGAACTGCTCCGCCCCGAGGGCACCGTCGTCGAACTCAGCTGGTACGGCGACCGGAAGGTGAGCCTCCCGCTGGGCGAGGCCTTCCACTCCCGGCGGCTGGCCATCCGCGGCAGCCAGGTCGGCACCGTCTCCCCGGCCCGCGCCGACCGCAGCTACGGCGACCGGCTCGCCCTGGCCCTCGACCTGCTCGCCGACCCGGCCCTCGATGCCCTGATCACCGGCGAATCGCCCTTCGAGGAGCTGCCCGACGTCATGCCCCGCCTCGCCTCCGGCGAGATCCCCGCACTGTGCCACCGCGTGCGGTACACCGGCCCGGACCGAAACAAACACGCCTGACCTGAGAAAAGACGTAGCCGGCGCTGAACAGGGGAAGGCACACAGCCGTACTACACGGCAATCCCCGCCGGAGATCGGCCGGGGAACAGACGCGCCGCACCTGGAGGGTCGTCCGTTGTTCAGCATCACCGTCCGCGATCACATCATGATCGCCCACAGCTTCCGCGGCGAGGTCTTCGGACCGGCCCAGCGCCTCCACGGGGCCACGTTCCTCGTGGACGCCACGTTCCGGCGCGAGCAGCTGGACGAGGACAACATCGTCGTCGACATCGGCCTGGCCACACAGGAACTCGGAGCCGTCGTCGGCGAGCTGAACTACCGCAATCTCGACAACGAGCCCGACTTCGCGGGGGTCAACACCTCCACGGAGTACCTGGCCAAGGTCATCGCCGACCGGCTCGCCGAACGCGTCCACAAGGGAGCGCTGGGCGAGGGCGCCAAGGGCATCGCGAAGATCGCCGTCACGCTGCACGAGTCGCACATCGCCTGGGCGAGTTACGAGCGTGCGCTGTGACCGACACGACCGTCGACACGACACACGCGACCACCGGCACGACCGACACCGCCGGCGACCGGGCGGGGACCGCCCGCCTGGGTTATGTTCCGAAGCAGGCGGTCTTCCCGAGGAACGGCGGGATCATCCCCATGTCCCTGCGCACGGTCCACTTCGTGATGCCGGGCGGTGTCGACGACCCGTCCGCGCCCAGCGGCGGAAACGCCTACGACCGCCGCGCCTGCCTCGACCTGCCCGGCTTCGGCTGGCAGGTGCAGCGGCACACCGTGGCCGGTGACTGGCCCCGCCCGGACGCCGGAGCCCGGGCGGAACTCGCCCGCACCCTGCGCGAACTGCCGGACGGCGCCGTCGTCCTCTTCGACGGGCTGGTCGCCTGCGGAGTGCCCGAGATCGTCGTCCCGGAGGCGGAGGAGGGACGGCTGCGCATGGCCGTACTCGTCCACCTCCCGCTCGGCGACGAGACCGGCCTCGACGCCGGCGTCGCCGCCGAACTCGACGCACGCGAACGCGCGGTGCTGAGGGCCGTCCCGGCCGTCATCGCCACCAGCGACTGGGCCGTACGCCGCCTGGTCTCCCACCACGGTCTGGCCCCCGACCGGGTCCATGTCGCCGCCCCCGGCGCCGACATCGCCCCCCTCGCGCCCGGCACCGACGGCGTCTCACGGCTGCTGTGCGTGGCCGCCGTCACCCCGCGCAAGGGGCAGCACCGGCTCGTGGAGGCACTGGCCGCGGTGGCCGACCTGCCGTGG
Organism: Streptomyces malachitofuscus; assembly: GCF_055571035.1. NCBI lineage: Bacteria > Bacillati > Actinomycetota > Actinomycetes > Kitasatosporales > Streptomycetaceae > Streptomyces > Streptomyces malachitofuscus. The sequence continues at coordinate 29,903 of NZ_JBVIGA010000024.1, forward strand.
AGCTGCGCGCTCGTCGGCGGACTGGGCCAGGACCCCGAGTACGTCACCCACCTGCGGAACCTCATCCGCCGGCACGGTCTCGACGACCGGCTGGAGCTGACCGGACCGCGGACCGGCGCCGCCCTCGACGCCAGTTACGCCTCCGCCGACCTGATGGTGCTCACCTCCTACGCGGAGACCTACGGCATGGCGGTCACCGAGGCACTGGCGCGTGGCATCCCGGTGCTGGCCACCGACGTCGGCGGAGTGCCCGAGGCGGTCGGCCGCGCACCCGACGGCGGAGTGCCCGGCATCCTCGTGCCGCCGGAGAACCCCGCCGCCATCGCCGCCGAGTTGCGCGGCTGGTTCGGCGAGGCGGACGTACGGCGCCGGCTGAAGGCCGCCGCCCGGAGCCGGCGGGCCGCGCTCGGCGGCTGGGCGAGCACCGCACAGAGCCTGGCGGCGGTACTGCGCCGGCTCCCTACCGAACCCCGGAGGGCAGCATGAGCCGCACGACCGACCCGGCGACCACCACTCAGCACGGCGGTACGATCCCGGCCCAGCCCGGCCCCCGCGACGTCAAGGACGCGGCACCGGCCCGAACAGGGGGCAGCATGGAACCCAGGACCAGCGGCACCGGGGCCCAGGCATCCGTCATCCCCGGAGCCGGCCCCGCCGCACCCCGCCCCGGGGAGCGTGCCACCCTGCGGCTGCGCGAGACCGGCGACGACGAACCGGCCCGCTACGCCCCCGAGTGGCTGCAGCTGCGCGAACCGGCCGACGCCGCCGCCCGCTCCTACGACCTGCTCGACCCGCTGCGCATCCGGCTCGCCAACCTCCCCGGGCGGGCGGACGGTGTCGTCATCCACGACATCGGGTGCGGCACCGGCTCGATGGGCCGCTGGCTCGCCCCGCACCTCGACGGAGCCCAGCACTGGGTGCTGCACGACCGTGACCCCTATCTGCTGCACTTCGCCGCCGTGGCCTCCCCGCGCTCCGCCGCCGACGGCAGCCACGTCACCGTCGAGACCCGGCGCGGCGACGTCGCCCGGCTCACCCCGGATGCGCTGTCCGGTGCTTCCCTGGTGACCGCCTCCGCCCTGCTCGACGTCCTCACCCGCGAGGAGATCGGCGCCCTCGCCGCCGCCTGCGCGGGGGCAGGCTGCCCGGCCCTGCTGACCCTGTCGGTGGCCGGACGGGTGGAGTTGACCGCGCCGCATCCGATGGACCAGGAGATCACCGAGGCGTTCAACGCCCATCAGCGGCGGGGCGATCTGCTCGGACCGGACGCCGTGACGGTCGCGGCCGAGGCGTTCGCCGAGCACGGCGCCACCGTACGGCTGAACCCGAGCCCCTGGCGTCTCGGACCGGGGGACGAGGCGCTCATCGAGCAGTGGCTGCGGGGATGGGTCGGTGCGGCGGTGGAGGAGCGGCCGGAGCTGAAGGCGCGGGCCGAAGGGTATCTGGCCGAGCGGCTGGAGGCCTGTGCGGTGGGGGAGTTGCGGGTCGTCGTCCATCACAGTGACCTGCTCGCCCTCTGCCGGCCGGCGGGCGGGGCCGCATGAAAGGAGTGTGGGCGCGGCTCAACACCCCTGCCATGCGGACCCGACTCGGCACCCTCGCCGGCATCGCGATCCTCGCGGTGCTGTTCTGGCGGCTCGGTACCGGGGCGTTCGTGGACGGGCTGCGGCGCATCGACGCGGCCGCGCTGCTCGGGGCGTTGGGCATCGGGCTGGTGACCACCGCGTTCAGCGCGTGGCGTTGGGCGCTGGTCGCGCGGGGGATCGGCATCAGGTTGCGGCCGGGAGCCGCTGTCGCCGACTACTACCGTGCCCTGTTCCTCAACGCGGCCCTGCCCGGGGGCGTCGTGGGCGATGTGCACCGGGCCGTCCGGCACGGCAAGGACGCCGGTGACATGGGGCGGGGGGTGCGGGCGGTGGTGCTGGAGCGTACCGCCGGACAGCTCGCGCTGTTCGTCGCCGGGGGTGCGGTGCTGGTGAGCATGCCGTCCCCGGTGTTCGGTGAGGTGCGGCAGGTGCTGCCGGTGGTCGGGCTCGGGGTGGTGGGGGCCTGTGCGGTGGGGCTGGCTCTGCGGATGAATCGGGCGGGTTCGGGTTCGGGTTCGGGGCCGGGGTCGGCGTCCGGGCGGAAGCGGGGGGTTGTGCGCGGGGTGCTCGGGGAGGCGCGTCAGGGGTTGTTCTCCCGGCGTAACGCGCCCGGGGTGCTCGTCTCTTCGGTAGTGGTGCTGGCCGGGTATGTCGCGATGTTCGTCCTCGCCGCGGAGGTCGTCGGGGTCGGGGCGTCCGTGGGTGAGCTGCTGCCGCTGGCCGTGCTGGCGTTGCTGGCGATGGGGCTGCCGTTGAACGTGGGGGGCTGGGGGCCGCGGGAGGGGGTTACCGCGTGGGCGTTCGGGGCGGCGGGGCTGGGGGCCGGGCGGGGGTTGACGGTCGCCGTGGTGTACGGCGTGCTCAGTCTTGTGGCGAGTCTGCCGGGGGCGGTGGTGCTTGTCGTGCGGTGGTACGGGGGTGTGCGTGGTGCCGGCCGGGCTTCTTTCGCCCCCGCCGCCCCTTCCCTTCCCGACCCCGGGGGCGTTGCCCCCGGACCCCCTGTCGGCCTTCGGCCTCGTCCTCAAACGCCGGACGGGCTGGGAGTCGGGCTCGAGCCTCGTTCTCCGGCTCCGGACGGGCTGGGAGTTGGGGCCGAGCCTCGTTCTCAGGCATTGGACGGGCTGGGAGTTGGGGCCGAGCCTCGTTCTCAGGTTCCGGACGGGACGGGAGTTGGGGCGCGGCCTCGTTCTCAGGCGTCGGGTGTCAGTAGTGAGAAATACGTGCCGAAGGAATCCGTCAGGCTCGACAGGAGTTGCTTGCCTTTTTCTGCCGAGGCCAGGGAAGGGCGGCCGATGACTCCCGAATCCGTATAGGCGGACATACCGAGGGTCAGGAGATGGCGTCGGTCGTCGGCGACGTGATCGGAGGTCTCATAACCGGGTCGGAGCACATCGGGACGGGTGTGCAGAAGGATGGAGGTCTCGATTTCGCCCGCGTGCATGTCGGTGAGGAGAGAGGTCGCGACACCGGCCCGCTCGCGAGCCGTCTCCCAGTCCTCCGGGGCCGGGAACAGGGCCATCCGCTCACCGCGTGCGGAGGATTCCTGAACGGCGTTGCCCAGTACGTAGTTTCCGCCGTGGCCGTTGACCAGCACCAGGGTGTCCACGCCCGACCGGCGGAGCGAGTCGGAGATATCCCGGATCACCGCGTGAAGGGTGACGGAGGAGATGGAGACGGTGCCCGGCCAGGCCGCGTGCTCGTGCGAGCAGGAGATCGTCACCGGAGGAAGGAGGTGCACCGGGTAGGCGTCGGCGATCTCCCGCGCGATCGCACAGGCGACCAGCGTGTCGGTCGCCAGCGGAAGGAACGGGCCGTGCTGCTCGAAACTCCCGACCGGAAGTACCGCGATCTGCCGTGAGACGTCGGCTCCCCGCGTCCGTACATCCTCTGTAGTATCCGCCGGCAACAGACCGTGCACCGGGCCGTATGCCGCCGACCGCTTTCGTGAACCACCCATATCGTCACGGCCTTTCGTCTCTGCTTAGGAACTCGAGAATGATGACAGAAAAAGTAGGCGTACTCGGCAAGCAGCCTCAGCGGCGGACCGGTGTGGAACGCGTCGTGAATGCGCCGCTGCCCACCGTGTACGGAAAGTTCCAGGCGGTCGGCTACCTGGACCACGACCGCGGTGACGAACAAGTCGCCCTCGTGTACGGTGATCCGGGCGCGGACCGCGTGCTCACCCGGCTCCACTCCGAGTGCCTGACCGGCGACGCCTTCGGCTCCCAGCACTGCGAGTGCGGCGACCAGCTCGCGGCGGCGCTGCGTGCGGTCGTGGCCGAAGGGGCGGGCGTGGTCGTCTACTTGCGCGGCCACGAGGGCCGCGGCATCGGGCTGCTCGCCAAGCTGCGCGCGATGGCCCTGCAGGCGGAGGGCCTGGACACCGTCGAGGCGAACCTGGCGCTCGGCCTGCCGGTGGACGCCCGTGACTACGCGGTCGCCGCCGGGATGCTCAAGGACCTGGGCGTGCGGTCGGTGCGGCTGATGTCCAACAACCCGCGCAAGCGCGAAGCGCTGGTCCGGCACGGCGTCCAGGTCGCCGAGCAGGTGCCGCTGCTCATACCGCCGTGCGAGAGCAACATCACCTACCTGCGCACCAAGCGGGAGCGCCTCGACCACCATCTGCCCCACCTGGACGCCGTTGGGCAGCTGTCCTGACGGCGGCCCTCCCGTCAGTGCGTCACCGCCTCGTGCACCAGCCGCTTGAGGTCCTGGAAGACGGTGTGGGAGGACCTGGGCCGCACCTGCGTGTGGAACTGCACGGTCAGGTCGCGGCCCGGGTCGACCCAGAAGGTGGTGGTGGCCACCCCGCTCCAGCCGTAGGCGCCCGGAGCGGACGGGGACTGGGTGCGGGACGGGTCGATGACGACGCTGACGCCGAGGCCGAAGCCGACACCCTCGTTGCCCGGTTCGTCGTGTGCGGGGCGGCTGCCGAAGGCCCGCAGGTCGGCGTTGCCCGGGAGGTGGTTGCGGGTCATCAGATCGACCGTCGCCGGGTCGAGCAGACGCCTGCCGTCGAGTTCGCCGCGCCGGCGCAGCAGTTCCATGAAGCGGTGCCAGTCGTGGGCGGTGGCCACCATGCCGCCGCTGCCTGACAGGAAACGGGGGCGTCCCCGCAGCGGGAGGCCGGGGATGGGGCGGATGCCGCCGGTGTCCGATTCGCCGTACATCTCGGCGAGGCGCCCCGCCTGCTCGTCGGTGACCCGGAAACCGGCGTCCGTCATGCCGAGCGGCCGGAAGACGCGCTCGGCGAGGTACTCGTCGAGCGGACGGCCCGACACGACCTCGACGATCCGGCCCAGCACGTTCGAGGCGACCGAGTAGTTCCACTGCGTCCCGGGATCGAACTGCAGGGGCAGGCTCGCGTACACATCGGTCGTCCCGGCGAGGTCCGCCCCGGGCGCCACCGACGACTCCAGCCCCGCCGCACGGTACAGCGCGTCGACGGGATGGGCGTGGTAGAAGGCGAACGTCAGCCCGGCGGTGTGCGTCATCAGATGCCGTACCAGGAGAGGGCCGGCGGCCGGACGGGTGCGCACCCGGTCACCGGAGCCGCCGTCGTAGACGCGGGGTTCGGCGAAGGCGGGAAGGTGACGGCCGACCGGGTCGTCCAGCGACAGCAGGCCCTTCTCGACCAGCATCAGCGCGCCCACCGCGGTCACCGGCTTGGTCATCGAGTAGATCCGCCACAGCGTGTCGCTCTCCACGGGCAGCCCGGCCGCGACGTCCCGCGCCCCGTACGCCGTGAGGTGCGCGACGCGGCCCCCGCGGGCGAGGGACACGAGGAAACCGGGCAGCTTCCCGGCGTCGACCAGCCGGGCGAAATGCCGGTCCAGACGGTCGAGCGCCCCCGCGTCCAGCCCGGCCTCCTCGGGCCCGGTCTCCTGCCGCAGTACTCCCATCGGTCTCCTTCGGGGAACGCCGGCCCGGTGCGGACCGTTGATCGAGTCATGACTCAGGACGCCGAACAGAACGCACTGCTCGCCCTGCTCTCCGAAGGGCACGGCGGAGTGCTCGTCACGCTGAAACGCGACGGACGGCCCCAGCTGTCCAACGTCATGCACGCTTACTACCCCGATGAGCGCGTCATCCGCGTCTCGCTGACCGACGACCGGGCGAAGACCCGCAATCTGCGGCGGGACCCCCGGGCGTCCTACCACGTCACCACCCCGGACCGGTGGGTGTACACGGTTGCCGAGGGCACCGCGGAGCTGTCACCCGTCGCCGGCGACCCGTACGACGAGACGGTGGAGGAACTCATCCGGCTGTACCGCGACATCAACGGCGAGCACCCGGACTGGGGCGACTACCGGGCGGCCATGGTCCACGACCGGCGGCTGGTGCTGCGGCTGCGGGTGGAGCGGGCGTACGGCATCCCGCGCGGCGCCGGGGCGTAGCGGCCCCGGCGCCCGCGCGAGCGGCGGCTCAGGCGCCGACGTACTGCGCGAGGTGCTCGCCGGTGAGGGTGGAGCGGGAGGCGACCAGGTCGGCGGGGGTGCCCTCGAAGACGATGCGGCCGCCGTCGTGACCGGCACCGGGACCGAGGTCGATGATCCAGTCGGCGTGCGCCATGACCGCCTGGTGGTGCTCGATGACGATGACCGACTTGCCGGAGTCGACCAGCCGGTCCAGCAGGCCGAGCAACTGCTCGACGTCGGCGAGGTGGAGACCGGTGGTCGGCTCGTCGAGTACGTAGACGCCGCCCTTGTCTCCCATGTGCGTGGCCAGCTTGAGCCGCTGGCGCTCACCGCCGGACAGGGTGGTGAGCGGCTGGCCCAGGGTGAGGTAGCCGAGTCCGACGTCCGCCATCCGCTCGACGATCCGGTGGGCGGCCGGGATCCGCGCCTCGCCCTCGCGGAAGAACTCCTCGGCCTCGGCCACCGACATCGCGAGCACTTCGCTGATGTCGCGGCCCCCGAAGCGGTACTCCAGCACCGACGCGTCGAACCGCCTCCCGCCGCAGTCCTCGCAGGTGGTGGAGACCCCGGCCATCATGCCCAGGTCGGTGTAGATGACGCCGGCGCCGTTGCAGGTGGGGCAGGCGCCCTCGGAGTTGGCGCTGAACAGCGCCGGCTTCACGCCGTTGGCCTTGGCGAACGCCTTGCGGATCGGGTCCAGCAGCCCGGTGTACGTGGCCGGGTTGCTGCGCCGGGAGCCGCGGATCGGGGTCTGGTCGACCGCGATCACCCCCTCCTCGGCGGGGATCGACCCGTGCACCAGGGAGCTCTTGCCGGAACCCGCCACGCCGGTGACGACGGTGAGCACCCCGAGGGGGATGTCGACGTCGACGTCCTCGAGGTTGTTCGCCGTCGCGCCGCGGATCGCCAGCGTGCCGGTGGGCTTGCGGACCGTCTCCTTGACGGACGCCCGGTCGTCGAGGTGGCGGCCGGTGACCGTGTCACTGGCCCGCAGCCCCTCGACGGTGCCCTCGAAACAGACGGTGCCGCCCGCCGTGCCCGCGCCGGGACCCAGGTCGACGACGTGGTCGGCGATCGCGATCGCCTCCGGCTTGTGCTCGACGACCAGCACCGTGTTGCCCTTGTCCCGCAGGCGCAGCAGCAGGTTGTTCATTCGCTGGATGTCGTGCGGGTGCAGGCCGATGGTGGGCTCGTCGAAGACGTAGGTGACATCGGTGAGCGAGGAGCCGAGGTGCCGGATCATCTTCACGCGCTGGGCCTCGCCGCCCGACAGGGTGCCCGAGGCACGGTCGAGGGAGAGATAGCCCAGGCCGATCTCCACGAACGAGTCGAGGGTGTGCTGGAGCGCGGTGAGCAGCGGCTTCACCGACGGCTCGTCGAGACCGCGCACCCATTCGGCCAGGTCCCTGATCTCCATCGCGCACGCGTCGGCGATGCTGATCTTCTTGATCTTCGACGAGCGCGCCCCCGCGGTGAGCCGGGTGCCGTCGCACTCGGGGCAGGTGGCGAAGGTGACCGCCCGGTCCACGAACGCCCGGATGTGCGGCTGCATCGCCTCCCGGTCCTTGTTGAGCATCGACTTCTGGAGCTTGGGGATCAGCCCCTCGTAGGTGAGGTTGATGCCGTTGATCTTCACCTTGGTCGGTTCGCGGTACAGGAAGTCGTGCCGCTCCTTCTTCGTGTACTCGCGGATCGGCTTGTCCGGGTCGAAGAAGCCCGACTCGGCGATGACCCGCACCACCCAGCCGCCCCCGGTGTAGGCGGGGATGGTGAAGGGGTCCTGCGAGAGCGACTTGGAGTCGTCGTAGAGCTGGGCCAGGTCGATGTCGGAGACCGTGCCCCGGCCCTCGCAGTGGGTGCACATGCCGCCGGTGCGGCTGAAGGACACCTTCTCCGTCTTGGTCTTGTCGGCACCGCGGTCGACGGTGAAACCTCCGCTCGCCGAGACCGAGGCGACGTTGAAGGAGAACGCGCCGGGCGGGCCGAAGTAGGGCCGGCCCAGCCGGCTGAAGAGGATGCGCAGCATCGCGTTGGCGTCGGTGGCGGTGCCCACCGTGGAGCGCGGGTCGGAGCCCATCCGCTGCTGGTCGACCGTGATCGCGGTGGTCAGGCCGTCGAGCACGTCGACCTCGGGGCGCGCCAGCGTCGGCATGAAGCCCTGGAGGAACGCGCTGTACGTCTCGTTGATCATCCGCTGGGACTCGGCGGCGATGGTGTCGAACACCAGCGAGCTCTTGCCCGAGCCGGACACGCCGGTGAACACGGTGAGACGGCGCTTGGGGAGCTCGACGCTGACGTCCTTGAGGTTGTTCTCGCGTGCGCCGTGGACGCGGATCAGGTCGTGGCTGTCGGCGGGGTGCGGCGCGGCCGGCTGCCGGTCCGTCCTCGTGGCCTTGCTCATCGTTCTCCATCCGTCGGGCGGGCGCCGGCCGGCGGGGAGAGGGGCCGGGCGGCGGGGTCGGCGCGGTTGCGGCCTGCGGCGCGGGGGCCCTGCGCGGGCGGCGGTGCCCCCGGGGGGCCTTTGGCCAAGGCTAGGCTAGGCGGGTGGTGGGTGGCCGCGCTTCTCCATTCCTGACGAGGTCAGGGTGCGCCGGGTCGCCCGTCTGCCTCGGGTGGGTCAGGCGTTTCTTCGTGCCCGCCGCCCCTTCCCGTCCCGTCCCCGGGGGCTGCGCCCCCGGACCCCCCTTTGCGCGGTTCCCCGCGCCCCTTCATCCGCGCCCCCGGCGTCACGGCCGGGTGTTCCACTCCGCGACGACCGGGGTGCCGTGCTCCAGGGAGAGGCGGCACAGGGTGCCTGTCTCCAGGCGGAAGAGGCGGCCGTCGGATGAGGGCAGGCCCAGGCGGCGGGCCGTCAGGACGCGGAGGAGGTGGCCGTGCGCCACCAGCATCACGTCCCCCTCGTCCAGGGCCCCGGCCACCCGGGACAGCACCCGGTCCGCGCGCTCGCCGACCTGCTCCGGCGACTCGCCGGGGAACTCCCGGCCGGGCGGTACTCCGTCGGTCCACAGGTCCCAGCCGGGCCGGCCGCGGCGGATGTCCGCCGTGGTGATCCCCTCGTAGCCGCCGTAGTCCCACTCGCGCAGACCGGGCTCCGGCTCGGCGTCCGTCAGGCCCGCCAGCTCGGCGGTGCGCCGGGCACGGACGAGCGGGCTGGTGAGGACCAGCCCGAAGGTCCGGTCCGCGAGCAGCGGGGCGAGGGACTTCGCCTGGTCCTCGCCCCGCGGGGTCAGCGGCAGGTCGGTGCGGCCGGTGTGCCGTCCGTCCCGGCTCCACTCCGTCTCACCGTGCCGCGCCAGCAGCAGATCGCCCACCCCGTCAGGCCTTCTTCACCGACTCGACGGCGTGCCCGCCGAACTGGTTGCGCAGCGCGGCGACCATCTTCATCTGCGGCGAGTCCTCCTGGCGGGAGGAGAACCGCGCGAACAGCGACGCGGTGATCGCGGGCAGCGGCACGGCGTTGTTGACGGCCGCCTCCACCGTCCAGCGGCCCTCGCCCGAGTCCTCGGCGTAGCCGCGCAGCCGCTCCAGGTGCTCGTCGTCGTCGAGGGCGTCGACCGCCAGGTCGAGCAGCCAGGAACGGATGACGGTGCCCGCCTGCCAGGAGCGGAACACCTCCCGGACGTTGTCCACCGATTCGACCTTCTCCAGGAGCTCCCAGCCCTCGGCGTAGGCCTGCATCATGGCGTACTCGATGCCGTTGTGGACCATCTTCGCGAAGTGTCCGGCGCCGACCCGGCCCGCGTGGACGTAGCCGTAGGGGCCGTCCGGCTTGAGCGCGTCGAAGACCGGCTTCAGCCGCTCCACGTGCTCCTTCTCGCCGCCGACCATGAGGGCGTAGCCGTGCTCCAGGCCCCATACGCCGCCGGAGACACCGGCGTCGACGAAGCCGATGCCCCGGGCGGCCAGCTCCTTGGCGTGCTTCTCGTCGTCGGTCCAGCGGGAGTTGCCGCCGTCCACCACGATGTCGTCGTGCTTGAGGAGGCTCGCCAGCCGGTCGACGACGTCCTGGGTGGGGCCGCCCGCGGGGACCATCACCCAGACGGCGCGCGGCCCTTCGAGCCGGTCGACCAGGTCGGACAGGTGCGGTACGTCGGACACCTCGGGGTTGGTGTCGAACCCGATGACGGTGTGGCCTGCGCGGCGCAGCCGCTCGCGCATGTTGCCGCCCATCTTGCCGAGACCAACAAGACCGATCTGCATGTCAGTTCACTTCCTGCGTTCGCGGTAGGCGGCCACCAGCGCGGCCGTGGACGGGTCGAGGCCGGGGACGTCGGCGCCCTCGGTGAGGGCGGGCTCGACGCGCTTGGCGAGCACCTTGCCGAGTTCGACGCCCCACTGGTCGAAGGAGTCGATGTTCCAGATGGCGCCCTGCACGAACACCTTGTGCTCGTACAGGGCGATCAGCTGACCGAGTACCGAGGGGGTCAGTTCGGTGGCCAGGATCGTGGTGGTGGGGTGGTTGCCCTTGAACGTGCGGTGCGGCACCTGCTCCTCGGGCACGCCCTCCGCCCGCACCTCGTCGGCGGTCTTGCCGAAGGCGAGCGCCTGGCCCTGGGCGAACAGATTGGCCATCAGCAGGTCGTGCTGGGCCTCGAGCGCGCCGCTCAGTCCGGCGACCGGACGGGCGAAGCCGATGAAGTCGGCCGGGATCAGCTTCGTCCCCTGGTGGATCAACTGGTAGTACGCGTGCTGCCCGTTGGTGCCGGGCGTGCCCCACACAACGGGTCCCGTCTGCCAGGTGGCGGGACGGCCCTGGCGGTCCACGGACTTGCCGTTGGACTCCATGTCCAGCTGCTGGAGGTAGGCGGTGAACTTCGACAGGTAGTGCGAGTACGGCAGCACCGCGTGCGACTGCACGTCGAAGAAGTTGTTGTACCAGACCCCCAACAGGCCCATGATCAGGGGTGCGTTGGCCTCGGCCGGCGCGTTGGCGAAGTGCTCGTCGACGATGCGGAACCCGTCGAGCATCTCCCGGAAGCGGTCCGGGCCGATGGCGATCATCAGGGACAGGCCGATGGCGGAGTCGTAGGAGTAGCGTCCGCCGACCCAGTCCCAGAACTCGAACATGTTCGCCGTGTCGATGCCGAACTCCGTGACCTTCGCGGCGTTCGTCGACAGGGCGACGAAGTGCCGTGCGACCGCCTTCCCGTCACCGAGGGCGTCGAGCAGCCAGGTCCGCGCGGAGGTGGCGTTGGTGATCGTCTCGATCGTGGTGAACGTCTTGGACGCCACGATGAACAGCGTCTCCGCCGGGTCCAGGTCGTGCACCGCCTCGTGCAGGTCGGCGCCGTCCACGTTGGAGACGAAGCGGAAGGTCAGCTCGCGGTCCGTGTACGCGCGCAGCGCCTCGTACGCCATCGCCGGGCCGAGGTCGGATCCGCCGATGCCGATGTTGACGACGTTGCGGATGCGCCGGCCGGTGTGGCCGGTCCACTCGCCGGAACGGATCCGTCCGGCGAAGTCGGCCATCCTGTCGAGCACGGCGTGCACGGCAGGGACGACGTTCTCCCCGTCGACCTCGATCACCGCGTCCCGCGGTGCGCGCAGCGCGGTGTGCAGCACGGCCCGGTCCTCGGTGACGTTGATCCGCTCGCCGCGCAGCATGGCGTCGCGCAGGCCGGACACGTCGGTGGCCTCGGCCAGTTCGAACAGCAGCGCGAGCGTCTCGTCGTCGACCAGGTGCTTGGAATAGTCGATGCGCAGGTCACCCGCATGCACGACGTAGCGCTGCGCGCGGGAGGGGTCGTCGGCGAACAGGGCGCGCAGGTCCGGTTGCGGCAGGGTGTCCGCGCGGTGGTCCTCCAGTGCGGCCCACTCGGGGCGCCGGGTCGGCTCGGGGACGTCAGACATGGGCGGGGGTCTCCTCTGTGGCCTCGCCGCGCAGGGCGACGGCGTACATCTCGTCCGCGTCGAGGCGCCTGAGCTCCTCGGCGATGAGCTCGGAGGTGGGGCGGACCTTCAGCGCGAGGCGGCGCGCGGGCTGGCCGGGCAGGGTCAGGGTGGCCAGCGGGCCCTCGGGCCGGTCGATGACGACCTCGCCGTCCTCGGTCCCCAGACGGACCGCGGTGACCACCGGGCCCGCGGTCACCACTCGGTCCACGGTGACCCGCAGCCGTGCCTCCAGCCAACGCGCCAGCAGCTCGGCGGCCGGATTGTCGGCCTCGGCCTCCACGGCCGCCGAGGTCACCGACGCGTGCGCCTGGTCCAGCGCCGCCGCCAGCATGGAGCGCCACGGCGTCAGCCGGGTCCAGGCGAGGTCGGTGTCCCCGGGCGCGTAGGTACGCATCCGGGTCTCGAGCACCTGCATCGGGTTCTCGACGGCGTACAGGTCGGTGATCCTGCGCTGGCCCAGGGCGCCCAGCGGGTCCTTCGCGGGGTTTTCGGGAGCGTCCGCCGGCCACCAGACCACCACCGGGGCGTCCGGCAGCAGCAGCGGCAGCACCACCGAGTCGGCGTGGTCCGACACCTCGCCGTACGTCCGCAGCACCACCGTCTCCCCGGTGCCCGCCTCCGAGCCCACCCTGACCTCGGCGTCCAGCCGGGGGTGGGTGCGCTCGCGCGGGGTGCGGGCGTGCCGCTTGATCACCACCAGGGTGCGCGAGGGGTGCTCGTGCGAGGCCTCCTCGGCCGCCTTGATCGAGTCGTAGGCGTTCTCCTCGTCCGTGACGATCACCATCGTCAGGACCATGCCCACGGCCGGGGTGCCGATGGCGCGGCGGCCCTGCACCAGCGCCTTGTTGACCTTGCTTGCCGTGGTGTCGGTCAGGTCGATCTTCATGGCCTGCGCCAGCTCCGTCCGTCTCGTGCGAGCATCTCGTCGGCTTCCACGGGCCCCCAGCTGCCCGCCGTGTACTGCGCCGGCCGGCCGTGCGACGCCCAGTACTCCTCGATCGGGTCGAGGATCTTCCAGGACTCCTCCACTTCCTGGTGACGGGGGAACAGGTTGGCGTCCCCGAGCAGCACGTCCAGGATGAGCCGCTCGTACGCCTCCGGGCTGGACTCGGTGAACGACTCGCCGTAGGCGAAGTCCATGGTCACGTCCCGCAGCTCCATCGAGGTACCCGGCACCTTGGAGCCGAACCGGACCGTCATGCCCTCGTCCGGCTGGACGCGGATGACGACGGCGTTCTGGCCCAGCTCCTCGGTGGCGCTGGAGTCGAAGGGGGAGTGCGGCGCCCGCTGGAAGACCACCGCGATCTCGGTGACCCGGCGGCCGAGCCGCTTTCCCGTGCGCAGGTAGAAGGGCACGCCCGCCCACCGGCGGTTGTCCACCCGCAGCTTGATCGCGGCGTAGGTGTCGGTGGTGGAGGACGGGGCGATGCCCTCCTCCTCCGGATAGCCGCGCACCCGCGCACCGCCCTGCCAGGCGGCCGCGTACTGCCCGCGCACCGTGTGCCGGCCCAGGTCGTCCGGGAGCCGCACGGCCCGGAAGACCTTCAGCTTCTCGGTGAGCAGCGAGCCCGCGTCGAAGGAGGCCGGCTCCTCCATTGCGGTGAGTGCCATCAGTTGCAGGAGGTGGTTCTGGATGACGTCGCGGGCGGCGCCGATGCCGTCGTAGTAGCCCGCCCGCCCGCCGATGCCGATGTCCTCGGCCATGGTGATCTGCACATGGTCCACGAAGGACCGGTTCCAGATCGGTTCGAACATCTGGTTGGCGAAGCGGAGCGCCAGGATGTTCTGGACCGTCTCCTTGCCCAGGTAGTGGTCGATGCGGAAGACCTGTTCCGGGTCGAAGACGTCGTGCACGATCGCGTTCAGCTCCTGGGCCGACTTCAGGTCGTGGCCGAACGGCTTCTCGATCACGGCGCGCCGCCAGGAACCCTCGGGGGCGTCGGCCAGCCCGTGCTTCTTCAACTGCTGAACGACCTTCGGGAAGAACCTGGGCGGTACGGAGAGGTAGTAGGCGTAATTGCCGCTGGTGCCCCGGGAGGCGTCCAGCTCGTCGACGGCCTTGCGCAACTGTTCGAAGGCGTGGTCGTCGTCGAAGTCGCCCGGGACGAACCGCATGCCCTCGGAGAGCTGCTGCCAGACCTCCTCGCGGAACGGGGTCCGCGCGTGCTCCTTGACGGCGTCGTGCACCACCTCTGCGAAGTCCTGGTCCTCCCAGTCCCGGCGGGCGAAGCCGACGAGCGAGAAGCCGGGCGGCAGCAGGCCCCGGTTGGCGAGGTCGTACACGGCCGGCATCAGCTTCTTGCGGGACAGGTCGCCGGTCACCCCGAAGATGACCAGCCCGGAGGGGCCCGCGATCCGGGGCAGCCGGCGGTCCCGGGGGTCGCGCAGCGGGTTGGACCAGCCGGCCGGGGGCGCGGTGAGGGCGGCCGGGGGCGGACCCTCCGGCGTGGTCCCGTCGGCCGCCGGGGCATCCGTCACCGCCTCGTCCGGCGCGCCGGACGTCCGCGTCCCCGGTGCGGTCCCCGCGTGGGGCGCCGTCGTTCCCGCGTGGGGCGCCGTCGTTCCCGGTTCGGTCGTCCCGCCGGGAGGCTGCGCCCCGGGGCGGGTCGTCTCGTCGGTCATTCCGCGTCAACTCCCTTGCTGTCGAGCGACTTCGTCACCGCGTCGAGCAGCTCCTGCCAGGCGTCCTCGCACCTCGCGACGCCTTCGTTCTCCAGCTGCCGCACCACCTCGTCGTACGAGATCCCGAGCCGCTCCACGGCGGCCAGATCGGCCCGCGCCTGGGCGTAGCCGCCGGTGACGGTGTCGCCCCGGACCACCCCGTGGTCGGCGGTGGCCCTCAGCGTGGCCTCGGTCATCGTGCAGACGGTGCCGGGTGCGACCAGCTCCTCCACATACAGGGTGTCCTTGCGAGCGGGGTCCCTCACCCCGGTGGACGCCCACAGCGGCCGCTGCTTGTTGGCCCGGGTACCACCGGCCACCGCCAGCCAGCGCTCCGACGAGAAGAACTCCTCGTACGCCGCGTAGGCGAGCCGCGCGTTCGCGAGCGCCGCCCTGCCCCTCAGGGCGAGCGCCTCGCCCGTGCCCAGCACGGCCAGCCGCTTGTCGATCTCGCCGTCCACGCGGGAGACGGAGAAGGAGGCGACGGAGTGGAGGGCGGCCAGGTCGATTCCGCCGGCCCGTGCCCGCTCGAGACCGGCGAGGTAGGCGTCCATCACCTCCCGGTAGCGCTCCAGGGAGTGGATCTGCCGGACGTCGACGCCGATGCCGGCCCCGGTCACCTCGGTGATCGCGGTGAGGCCGGCCCTGGTCGCCACCATCCCGATCAGGACGTTCGGCCGGTCCACCAGCCAGGCGAGCTGTCCCGCCTCGGCGACGGTGGCCGCGGTGTGGTGCGCCAGGCGGGGGTCGACCAATAGGGAGACCCGGCCGTCCCGGCCGCCCGTCGCCTCGTACACGGGCATCAGGACGTCGGCGGCCGCCCGGACGTCCGCGGTGGTCATCATCCGAACGGCCTCGTCGGGGGTCACGCCCCGCACGGCCAGGCCGGCGAGCTGCTCCTCGTAGACCGTTCCGGAGCCGACGGCCGCCCGGAGGACCGACGGGTCGGTGCTGACGCCGGTGACACCGCCGGACCGGACCAGTCCGGCGAGAACGCCGGAGGTGAGGTGCTCGCGGGACAGGCCGTCGAGCCAGACCGACACGCCCGCGCCGGACAGTCGCTCCAGTGCTCCCGCGCTCGCGGTCGCTTCGCTCACATTGATCATCTTCTTCCTCGCGATGGCGTCAACCGCACGCACCGGCAACTGATTCCCCGGCCGCGTCGTCGTGGGGGCGAATCGTCACTCGCGTGAACCGGTACCACGTCGGCCCTCCTCGGACTCGACGTGCTGGTCCGTTCGGGTGGGGCGCGGGCCTGGCGTCCGGGCACGCGAAAGAGGGCTCCACGCAGGCGTGGAGCCCTCTTCGCATCCCGGCCGGAGGGGGCCGGGTGTGGGGGGTGGGTCAGTGACCGAAGGTGAACCAGTTGACGTTCACGAAGTCCGCCGGCTGACCGCTGGTGAAGGTCAGGTGGACGTCGTGCGTGCCCGTCACGTTGCTGATGTTCGCCGGGATGGTCCGCCAGGACTGCCAGCCGCCGGTGTTGCCCACCGCGAAACTGCCGATGGGCGCGTTGCTCCGGCTGTCCAGGCGTACTTCGACGAGCCCGCTGACGCCGGCACCCGCACCGCTCGCCACCCGCGCGGAGAACTGCCGCGCCGGGTTCGAACCGAAGTTGACGCCCTTGAACTGCAGCCAGTCGCCGTTGGCGAGCGCGCCCACGTTCTGGCCGCCGCCCGCGTCCGAGGTCGTCTCCTTCATCACGCCGGACTGGGCGTCGTAGGACTCGGCCTGGATGGTGCCGTAGGCGTCCCGGTTGCCGGGAGTGCCGGGGTCACCGGGGTCCCCCGGGTCGCCGCCGCCCCCGGAGGTCAGCACCTGTACGTAGTCGACGAGCATCGAGTGCCCGGGCTGGGTGCCCGCGTCCGGGCCGCCGCCGAAGGCGTCGGGGAAGCCGCCGCCCATCGCCACGTTGAGGATGACGAAGAAGCCGTGGTCCGTGGCGTTGTTCCAGGTCGTCGCGTCGACCTGGTTCTCCCGCACGGTGTGGAAGTTGTTGCCGTCGAGGTAGAAGCGGATCTCCTCCAGGCTCGTCGAGCGGTCCCACTCCATCCGGTAGGTGTGGAACCCGGCCTGACAGGTCGTGCCCTGACATGTGGTCGAACCGCCGATGCCGCTGGTCTCGTTGCACGGGCCGCCCGGCGAGGTGCCGCAGTGCATCGTGGCGAACACGGTGTTCATGCCCTGCGTGTTCTCCATGATGTCCAGCTCGCCGACGGCGGGCCAGTTCCAGTAGTTGCCCCGGTAGGGGGCGCCCAGCATCCAGAACGCCGGCCAGTAGCCCTTGGCGGCGGCTCCGGTGACGTTCGGGGCCTGGATGCGGCCCTCGACGCGCAGCTTGCCGCCGGCCGGGGGCTGGAAGTCGGTCCGGTTGGTCTCGATGCGGCCCGAGGTCCAGTTGCCGGCGCCGTCGCGCCGCGGGGTGATGCGCAGGTTGCCGGCGCCGTCGAGGGAGACGTTGTCCGTGCTGGACGTCATGGTCTCGATCTCGCCGGTGCCCCAGTTGGCGGGGCCGCCCGGGTAGCCCTTGCCGGTCGCGTACCGCCAGTTGGAGGTGTTGACACCGCTGCCCGCGGGTCCGTCGAAGTCGTCGGCGAAGACCTGGGTCCAGCCCGACGGCGGAGGCGGCACCGAGGCGCTCGCGGACGGGCTCGCGGCGGTTGCCGCGCCCGCCGCGAGAGCGAGCGTGCTGACGACGGCGAGAAGCGCCCGCCGCATCGGGCGGGGTCTGCGGAGCGGGCGGGGGGTGCCGGAGGTGTCACTCATGTGGGGATGCCCTCTCGGTACGGATCATCTGTGCGGGGAGGTACGTTCGAGAGCCCGGAACATGCATGAGAGCGCTCTCACAGTGACGCCAATGTGCTCTGCGGTCCATCCGTCGTCAAGAGATGTATCCGAGAAAGTCCCCGTGACCCGGGGGAGTTCAGGTCCCGAAAAACGCGAATGGGTGCAAGGCGTGACCAGGAGCGCCGCAGGGACACGACGCCGGGAAGTTCCCGGACGACGTGCCCCCACGCTCCGTTCGACCACGCGCGGATGCCGGCCGGTGCGGCCGCTCCTCACACTCCCGTCGGTACCCGTGGCCGGGGCGTCTCCGCGGACTCCTCCCGGAGGCCGAAGCGGTCGTGCACCCGCCGCAGGGGTGCCGGCGCCCACCAGGCGCCGCGGCCGAGGACGGCCATGGTGGCCGGGACCAGCAGCATCCGCACGACCGTCGCGTCGATGACGACGGCCAGCGTGAGACCGAGGCCGATCTGCAGGATGGGCGAGAACCCGCCCGTCATGAAGGCGGCGAAGACCACCGCCAGCAGCAGCGCCGCGCAGGTGACCACCCGTCCGGAACGGCGCAGCCCGCTCACCACGGCCTCGCGGTCGTCCTCGCCGCGGCCGCGTGCCTCGCGCATCCGGGCCAGGATGAACAGCTCGTAGTCCATGGCGAGTCCGAACGCGATCGCGACGATCAGCGGCGGCGCGGTGAGACTGAGGGCGCCCAGCCCCTCGGCGCCCAGCAGCCCCGCGAGATGACCGTCCTGGAAGACCCACACCACCACGCCGAGGGCGGCGGCCAGACTGAGCAGCGTCGTCACGATGGTGCGCAGCGGCAGCAGCAGGGACCCGGTGAACGCGAACAGCAGCAGGAAGATACCGGCCAGGACGGTCAGAGCCGCCCACGGTGCCCGTTCCGAGAGCATCTCGCGGAAGTCGACCAGCTGGGCCGCGGTACCGGTGACCTCCACCGGCTCGTCGCCGCGTACCTCACGTACCCGCTCGACCAGGTGGGTCGCCTCCTCACCGTCGCTCTCCCCGGGCGGCAGGATCTCGATCACCGAGGAGCCGTCCGGCAGTTCACGCGTCTCGGAACGCGGTGACAGCTCCCGGATCCGGTCGGCGACCGCCGCGTCCGTGCCGGGCCCGACCACGACGGTGACCGGCGAGACACCCGTGCCCGGCGGGAAGTGCCCGGCGACGGTGTCGTGCAGCTGCCGTGCCTCGGTGTCCGTGGGCAGCTGCCGTGCGTCCCCCACGGCGATGCTCATCCCGGACACGGGCAGGGCCAGCACCAGCAGCACCGGAACCACCACCGCCGGCACGGCGACCTTGCGCCGGGCCGCGAAGCGGGCCACCCGGGCGAAGAACCGGCCCTCCTCACCGCTCTTCGGTGTCTTCGCCGGAGGGATCCGCCCGCCGAACCGCGCCAGCAGCGCGGGCAGCAGGGTGAGCGCCGCCAGCATGTCGATGACGACCACGGCGGCGACCGCGAGACCCATGCTGCGCAGGAACACACTCGGGAAGACCAGCAGCCCGGTCAGGCTGACGGCCACCGTGAGCCCGGAGAACAGCACCGTCCGCCCGGCCGCCGCGACCGTCCGGTGCACCGCCTCGACGACGTCCTCGGTGCGCCGGCGCTCCTCCCGGAACCGCACCAGCATCAACAGGGCGTAGTCCACGGCGAGTCCGAGCCCCAGCATGGTCGTCACCTGGATCGCGTACACGGAGATGTCGGTGACCTCGCTGAACGCGAACAGCGCCAGGAACGCCCCCGCGATCCCGCTGACCGCGACGATCAGCGGCAGCAGCGCCGACCGCAGCCCGCCGAAGACCACGAGCAGCAGCGCCAGCACCACCGGCAGGGAGATCAACTCCGCGTTCTTCACGTCCTCCTGGGCCCGCTCGCCGATCTGCAGCCCCAGCAGCGGGCCGCCGCTCACATGGACGTCGGGCGCGTCGATCTCCCGGATCCGGTCGGCGGCCGCGTCGAGCGTGCGTTCCTCGGCGTCGTCGTCCAGCCCGCCCGTCAGCGTGACGGAGATGATCAGCGCCTGACCGTCCTTGGCGGTCAGACCGGGCGTGGTGTACGGATCGGGCACGGCGGCGACCCCGGCGACCTTCCGGACCTCGGCCACGGCCCGCTCGACGTCGGCGCGCAGCTCCGGGTCCGAGACGGCGGTGCCGGCCACCACTCCGGTGATCGACTCGCCCGCCGGGTCCACCCGGTCCAGATGGCGGGCGGCCGACTCCGCCTCGGTCCCGGGCACTTCGGGCACGTTGTCGGAGAGCCGCGCGAAGACTCCCGTCCCCAGCCCGAAGCCCAGCAGCAGAAAGAGCCCCCACAGGAGCATCACGGTCAAGGGGCGGCGAGTGGCCGCCCGGGCAAGTGCGGAAAGCACGGTCCCTCCCGGCGGATGATGGTTCGTCAACACGCCCCAGGCTCCTGCCGGGAGGCGGGTCGGCGGATCGCCGGTGGGAGGGGTTCGGTCCCCTCGCCCGTACGGGGGAGACGGCTCCCGCACTCACTCCTCAGGGGGAGCCGGGAGTGATCAGTCCCGTCTCGTACGCGCAGATCACCGCCTGCACCCGGTCCCGGAGAGCGAGCTTGCTCAGCACGTTGCTCACATGCGTCTTGACGGTGTGCTCGCTGACGAACAGGGTCGTGGCGATCTCCGCGTTGGACAGCCCCCGGGCCAGCAGCCGCAGGGTCTCCACCTCGCGTGCGGTGAGGGCGTCCAGGCGATCGGGGGGCGCCGCCGTCTCGGCGGACGCCCGTTCCCGGCGGCGCCGCACGATGTCCGCGACCAGCCGCCGTGTCACGGCCGGGGCGAGCAGCGAGTCGCCGGCGGCGACGACCCGCACCGCGTGCACCAGGTCGTCCCGGCGGACGTCCTTCAGCAGAAAGCCGCTGGCACCCGCGTCCAACGCCTCGTACACGTACTCGTCCAGGTCGAACGTGGTCAGCATGACCACCTTGCAGCCCGACTGCGCGCACACCCGGCGGGCCGCCTCCAGACCGTCCATCACCGGCATGCGGATGTCGAGCAGCAGCACGTCCGGCGCGTGCCGTCGCACCGCCGCGACGGCCTCCTCGCCGTCACCGGCCTCGGCGACCACCTCGATGTCGTCCTGCGCGTCGAGGATCATGCCGAAACCCGCCCGGACCAGCTCCTGGTCGTCGGCGACGACCACCCGGATGCTCACCCGAGCGCCCCCTCGCGGTCGGCCGCCGCGGGCAGCCGTACGACGACCCGGAATCCGCCGTCCGGACCGCTGCCGGTCTCGGCGCTGCCCCCGCAGGCCGCGGCCCGCTCCCGGATGTTGATCAGGCCGTGTCCGCCGGCCGGCCCGGACGGGCCCCGTCCGTCGTCCGTCACCGTGAGGGTCACCTGGTCCTCCGCCCAGTCCAGTTCGACCACCGCGCGTGAGGCACGGGCGTGCTTCACGGTGTTGGTGAGTGCTTCCTGGACCACACGGTAGGCCGCGACCTCGGTGTCCGAGGAGAGGGGACAGGGTTCGCCCCTGGTGCGCAGCTCGGTGCGCACCCCCGTGGACTCCTCGACCTGGCGGATCAGCGCGGGCAGCGCCGTCACGCTCGGCTGCGGCAGCCTCCGTGGGGTCCCGCCGTCCGGCCGCTCCTCCTTCAGCACCCCGAGGATGCGGCGCAGTTGGGCCATCGCGTCCCTCCCGGTCGCCGCGATGGTGTCGAACGTGGCCTCCGCGCGCTCCGGATCCTTGCGCACCACGACGGGCCCGGCCTCCGCCTGCACGATCATGAGGCTCACCGCGTGCGCCAGGATGTCGTGCATGTCCCGCGCGATACGGGAGCGTTCCTCGGCCCGGGCCCGCGCGGTGTCGGCGGCCCGCTCACGCTCCAGCCGGCGGGCCCGGTCCTCGAGCTCCGTGGTGTAGGCGCGTTGCACGCGGGCGAGCATGCCCAGGGCGTAGGCGCAGACGAGCCCCATCAGGTGGAAGGCGTACTCGAAGGGTTCCTTGTTCGTCTGGTGCTGCATGGTCGCGACGACCCCGATCACCCAGCCCGCCAGCATCATCCGGCGCTGCCAGGGCCTGCCCACGGTGGCCAGCGTGTACAGGACGACCATCCCGCCGTACATCACGTCCGGCGGGGGCGCGTGGTACAGCGCCTGCGCCGGGGTGGCGACCGACACGGCCCACGCGGCCGTACAGGGCGCCCGCCGCCGCCAGATCAGCGGTACGGCCGTGGCGGCGCCGAGCAGCCAGCCCTGCCAGGTCAGCGGGTCGTCCCCCTCGTCGGGGAACATCCACTGCAGGGACACGGCGAACAGCACGAGCGCGGCGAGCGCCGTGTCGAGGGCGTACGGATTCGCCGGGCGCCAGCGGGTGACGACCGGCGTGAGGGCGGACCGGAGGGACATGTGCGGCTCCTCGGGGCGGGGGCCGTCCCAGTATCACGACCGTCCGGGAGCCGAGTCCTCACCGGTGAGAGGGATTTCGCCGTCCCCGCGGACACGGACGGCGCGTCCGGTTGCCCCCGGGCGGGCGGGCCACGCCCGGCGTTCCCTGTGCCGGCTACCGAGGTGGGCCGGACGTCGGCCGGAGGCATGAGCCGGGGCGGGCGTGGTCGATCCGCGAACGGCGGGCGGAGGACGCCCGTCGTGCTGACGGGCCGGTGCCCGGCACGCTCGGCGTCGTCCGTTCACGGCGGGTTCGCTGCTGCCCCGGGGGCACGCGCGGCGCGGTCGCGCGGCCCGCGGTGACGCCCGCCCCGCGAGTAGGGTCGTCCACGTTCGTCGTGGTGGGAAGGGTGCGGATGTGAGGCTGACGATTCTGGGCGGCGGAGGATTCCGCGTGCCGCTGGTGTACGGGGCACTGCTCGCGGACCACGCGGAGGGACGGGTGACCCGGGTCGTCCTGCACGACGTGGACACCGGCCGGCTGGGCGCGATCGCCCGGGTCCTGGCCGAACAGGCCGACGGCGTGCCCGACGCACCCCGGGTGACCACCACCACCGACCTCGACGAGGCGCTGCGCGGCGCCGACTTCGTCTTCTCCGCGATCCGCGTCGGAGGCCTGGAGGGCAGGGCGCATGACGAACGGGTCGCCCTCGCCGAGGGCGTGCTCGGCCAGGAGACGGTCGGCGCGGGCGGCATCGCCTACGGTCTGCGCACCGTACCCGTCGCCGTCGACATCGCCCGCCGGGTGTCCCGCGTCGCCCCCGACGCCTGGGTCATCAACTTCACCAACCCGGCGGGCCTGGTCACCGAGGCCATGGCCGGCCACCTCGGGGACCGCGTCATCGGCATCTGCGACTCACCGGTCGGCCTCGGCCGCCGTATCGCCCGGGTGCTCGGCGCGCCGCCGCGGGAGGCGTGGATCGACTACGTCGGCCTCAACCACCTCGGCTGGGTGCGCGGCCTGCGGGTCGCCGGCCGCGACGAACTGCCGCGCCTGCTGGCCGACCCCGCCCTGCTCGGCTCGTTCGAGGAAGGCAGGCTCTTCGGCGTCGACTGGCTGCGTTCCCTGGGCGCGATCCCCAACGAGTACCTCCACTACTACTACTTCAACCGTGAGGCCGTGGACGCCTACCGGCGGGCCGAGCGGACCCGGGGCGCGTTCCTGCACGACCAGCAGACCGGCTTCTACGCCGGCACCGGCGACCCCGACGTCTCCGCCCTGGCCCTGTGGGACCGCACCCGCGCCGAACGCGAGGCCACCTACATGTCCGAGAACCGGGAGGCGGCGGGTGCGGGCGAGCGCGAGGCCGACGATCTGTCCGGCGGCTACGAGAAGGTGGCCCTCGCCCTGATGCGGGCCATCGCCCGCGACGAACGCACCACGCTGATCCTCAACGTCCGCAACCGGGGAACCCTCTCGCCACTGGACGCGGAGGCCGTGATCGAGGTGCCCTGCCTCGTGGACGCCAACGGGGCGCATCCGGTCTCCGTCGACCCGCTGCCCGACCACGCCACCGGTCTGGTCTGCGCCGTCAAGGCCGTGGAGCGCGAGGTGCTCGCCGCCGCCCGGTCGGGCTCCCGCGCGACGGCCGTCAAGGCGTTCGCGCTGCACCCGCTGGTGGACTCCGTCACCGTGGCCCGCCGGCTCGTCGACGGCTACACGGCCGTCCACCCCGGCCTCGCCTACCTCGGTTAGCCGGGACCGGAGAGGGCTTCGGGGCGGCCGGTCGCCCCCCGTGACAGCGGCCGACCGACCCGAGCCCCCCGGTACCCCCGTGCTTCCCCCCGGCGGCTTCCCCAGTCGCCTTCACCATCAAGAGCCCGCGGCCCGGCCCCTGATACACCCTCGGCGCACCATTCCCCTGAGAAGTTCCTACGACCGCGCCCCGGTCGTCGTTCTCGGCCCGGAGGGCGCCGCCGGGGTCGGCACCGCACCCAGCGCGGACACCCCGGCACGCTGCTGCGGCAACGTCACCGGCAGCAGCGGACGCGGACCGGACACCACCGAGTAGTCCTGGCCCAGGAACGGCGGCACGATCTCGCCCGGGTCGTCGCCGAGCGCCAGCCGTACGGCGGCCCACGGGGCGTTCACCCCGCACAGCGACAGCTGGTGCAGCCCGCCCGCCGGCCGGGTGTTGACGTCCATGAGCACGGGCCGCTCGCCGAGCATCCGGAACTGGATGTTCGACAGGTGGTGCAGACCGAAGCGCTCAGCGATCCGCCGGGCCGGCTCCAGCCACTGCTCGTGCAGCGTGAAGCCCCTGCGCCGGCCGTTCTTGGTGCGTCCCACCGCCAGCCGCACCCGGTTGTCGGGCCCGGTCAGACAGTCCACCGACACCTCGGGCTGCTCCAGGCGGGGCATCACCAGCCAGTCCACCGGCTCCTCCGCGCGCCGCACGGCGTCCAGCACCAGGCCGAGGGGCACGTACGGACTCGGGAAGCCGCTCAACTGCGTGAGTGAGAAGGGGGCACGCGTGATCATGCGGAAACCGACCCCACCCGCGCCGGACGCGGGTTTCAGACAGGCCCGGTGTCCGAGCCCTTCCAACTCGTCGACCGCCGCGACGAGTTCGTCCGCCCCGCGCACCCGCCACCACGGCGGCACCGGCACCCCGACGGCCTGGACCGCCTCATAGGCGATCACCTTGTCCTGAAACGCGGCCACCGCCTCGGGCGGCGGCGCCAGCAGTGCCGTACCGGCCGCCTCGAACTCGGCGCGGTGCGCGACGATCGCCGCCTGGTGCAGCCGGGGGACGAACACGTCGATGCCGCGCCGCCGGCACTGGATGAGCGCGTACTCGACGTACGCGGCCGGGGACAGCCCTTCGGGCTCCAGTTCGGCGGTGTCGGCCGCGGCCAGCACGGGGGAGTCGGGGTCGCCGTGGGTGGCGTGGATCTCGACGGCCCGGTCGCTGGGATTTCTCCTCAGCTGATCCATGAAGAACACGTTCTCCGCGTACGTGCGGTTGAGCCAGACGCGTACGCAAGAGACCATGCAGGCCGCCTTTCACGGTTCGCGGGCAGGGCTCAGCGGCCCGTTGCCCGGGCAGACGTATGGAGGGTCACCGAACCGCCCTGTCCGAAAGGCGTCTCACGGCGGTGGTGTCGGGGCGATCATAGGGCTTCGGCAGCCGGTCCTGATACCACGTGCGGCGGACGGGTCGCGCTTGTTCCGGCGCCACGGATGTGATCTCGTGGTGGGGTTCGGTGACGGCTGAAGGGACGACGAGGAATGTCGGGGACGGGCGGCGGCGGACAGCTGTGGGCCATCAGCGACCTGCACATCGGTTACGCCGAGAACCGTGCCCTGGTCGAGGCGATGCAGCCGGAGTCGGACGAGGACTGGCTGCTGGTGGCCGGCGATGTCGCGGAGACGGTCGAGGACATCCATTGGGCCCTCAAGACCCTGGCCGGCCGGTTCGCCAAGGTCGTCTGGGTGCCCGGCAACCACGAGCTGTGGACCCACCCGCGCGATCCGGTCACTCTGCGCGGGGTCGCCCGCTACGACCATCTGGTCCAGCAGTGCCGCGACCTCGGGGTCGTCACTCCCGAGGACCCCTACCCCGTCTGGGACGGACCCGGCGGGCCGGTGGCCGTCGCACCCCTCTTCCTGCTGTACGACTACACGTTCCTGCCGTCCGGCTGCGCCACCAAGGACGAGGGGCTGGAGTACGCGAACGGCACCGGGGTCGTCTGCACTGACGAACATCTGCTGCACCCCGACCCGTACCCGACCCGGGAGGACTGGTGCCGGGCCCGGGTCGCCGAGACCGAGCGCCGGCTCGGTGAGCTGCCGGACGACCTGCCCGTCGTCCTCGTCAACCACCACCCGCTGCACCGCCATCCCACGGAGGTGCTCTGGTATCCGGAGTTCGCCATGTGGTGCGGCACCGTGCTCACCGACGACTGGCACCGCCGGTTCCCCGTCCACACGGTGGTCTACGGTCATCTGCACATCCCCCGCACCACCTGGCAGGACGGGGTCCGCTTCGAGGAGGTGTCGGTGGGCTACCCGCGCGAGTGGCGCAAGTGGAACCGGCCGCCGGGGCGGCTGCGGCGGATCGTGCCCCGAGAGGACGAGCGATGATCGAGGAACTGCTGCCGCAGACGGTCGTGGCCGTCGAGGCCTACGGCGAGGAGGGCGCCGACGCTCCGCTGTACCCCGAGGAGGCGGCGCTGGTGGAGCGGGCCGTCCTCAAGCGCCGCCGGGAGTTCACCGCCGTGCGCTCCTGCGCCCGCCGTGCGATGGAGAAGCTCGACGTGCCGCCGCAGCCCGTGCTGCCCGGTGAGCGCGGTGCCCCGATCTGGCCGGACGGGGTGGCCGGCAGCATGACGCACTGCGCGGGCTACTGCGCCGCCGCCCTGGTCCGCGCCGGCGACCTGGCGTCCATCGGCATCGACGCCGAGGTCCACGGGCCGTTGCCCGAGGGGGTGCTCTCCTCGGTGTCGTTGCCCGGGGAGGCCGCCCGGATCGCCGGGCTGACCCGTGAGCTGCCCGCCGTGCACTGGGACCGGCTGCTGTTCAGCGCCAAGGAGGCCGTTTACAAGGCGTGGTTCCCGCTCACCGGGAAGTGGCTGGACTTCCTGGAGGCGGACATCGAGCTCGTCGCCGACGACGACGTGGCATCCCGGGGTGGCTTCCGGGCCACGCTCCTCGTGCCCGGCCCGCAGGTCGGCGGGCGCCGCCTCGACCACTTCACCGGCCGCTGGACCGCCGCGGGGGGTTTCGTGGCCACGGCGGTCGTGGTGCCGCACGTGTGACGCCGCCGCGCGGCCGTGGTGTGCGGATGCGGGTGAGTGGGGGTTGGTCGCGCAGTTCCCCGCGCCCCTTGAGGGGTGGGTCCGCCCTGGGTTTTCGGGGTGGGGGAGCGTGTCTTCCCGGAGGGCGTTTGAGGGTGTCCCCCGAACGCCCTCCGGAAGTCACTGCTCCGGTGTTACTGCTCGGGGTGCCAGGCGTGGAGCATGCGGAAGAAGGCCTCCTCGTTGCCCGTCAGGCCTGCTCGGGCCAGGGCGGCTTCCGCCTCGGCGAGGACGGCGGGCGGGACGAGCGGGGGTCCCGGCGTGCCCGGCGGGCCGGGGCGCGTGTCGAGGGCGGCGCGCACGGTGTGCAGCAGTCGTAGATAGGCCTGGACGGCGGTGCGCTCGCGGTCGGTCAGTACGGCGGTGGGCATCGCTCGGCTCTCCCCGTGTCGTGGTCGTCGGTGCCACGCCCCCGCACACGGAGGGGACGCACCTCCAGCTTGCCGCCCACCACTGACAATCGGGCCGAGCCGGGCGCCCGTTCGCCCGGCCGGCGGGGCTCGCACGCCGGGGCGCGCCCGCTCAGCTCTGGGGACCCAGGTACCCGAGCGACGCCTCGATGCGGCCCGCCAGATGATCTCGCCGCACCGGCCCGCGCAGGGACGAACCGGCCAGCAGTGTCCGGCACTTGCTGGCCAGCAGCAGACCGAACGCCTCGGCCTCCTTCTCCTCGGCGAGGTCGAACCGGGTGCGCGCGGCGACCTTCAGGACCGTCGCCCGCAGCGTGTCCTCGTCGGGCGCCGCGTCGAGGAGCCGGGTCGCGACCTGCGCACCCGCGACATGACGACCGCAGTGGCCCGCCTTCATGTGCCACAGTTCGTGCCCCAGGATCACCAACTGGTGATCGGGTGCCGTGCGTTCCTCGATCACCACGAGGTCCAGGTCGGTCATGTCCAGCCACAGCCCGCTCGCGGTCCCCGGCGGGAAGGCGGCCGTACGGAACAGCACGGGCCGGCCGCGACGCCTGCTCATCGCCTCGCACAGGGCGGCGTACAGATCGGCGGGCCGCGCCGGGACGGGAAGCGTCAGCTCCGCGACCAACTCGCCGCACAGGCGGCGCATTTCCCTACCGATGCCCACAGTTCTCCCCGGGTCACGACTTGGGCCGCTGGACACTCTCCAGGAGCATGTCCAGCCACTCCGCGACCTTGTCGCGGTGCTGGTCGGTGGGCAGCTGCGCGGCCCGCCAGGCGATCCCCCGCACACCGTGGTCCTGCAGCAGCCGCTCCAGGGGATCGTCGGTGACCTCCGTGGCCCCCCGCTCCCGGTCCGCGAGCTTCTGCAGCAGATCCTGCTCGGTGTGCTGGAGAGCGCTCGCGAGCGCCTCGGGGTCCTCGGCGGTGAGGAAACCGGCGTGCACCCGGAAGAACCGCTGGATGGCGTCGCAGTGCTCCATGGTGGGCCGCCGGTCGCCGTTGATCAGCGCGCCGGCCTGCTGCCGTGACATGCCCGCTCCGTCGGCGATCTCCTGCTGCGTGTACTTGCGGCCGTTCGGCTTGAGCCGGGTGCGGCGCAGCAGGTCCAGCCGCTGCACGAACCGGGCCTGCACATCGGGCTCGCCCGCGCACCGGCCGCTCAGCAGCGCCTTGACCACGGACTCCGGGACGCCGGAGGCCACGGAGAGCCGGCCGACGTCGAAGACCTCGCTGTGCGGCACGCCCAGCCGGTCGGCGAGTGCGGTGACGCGGGCGACGACGGCCGGCAGCGCGGTCGTCGGCGCGGTGCCCGGACCCTCGAAGCCACCCGTCACCGAAAGATCTCCTACGTCTCTCACAGGCTTCTCACAAGCGATTGCCGTGAACTTCACGGAGACTAGCCGGTGGTTCGAACTCACATCCAGGTCTCGCCACAACTGTGGCCAATTTCGGCCGTCAACCGTCGTGGAATGCCACGATAGTTGACATGCCGCGTGTCCGGGCACCAGGATCGGGGCGCCGCGTCAGGGCCGCACAGGCAAGAGGGGTGACCTCCCGATGGCATATCAGGCAGGAGGGCAGCGGCCGGCACCGCGGCCCGTCCCCGGGACCCCCGAGGTCCAGGCCTATCTGCAGGACTACGCCGCTCTTCTGGAAGCGGCGCCGTTCCCCTCCCTGGTGGTGGACCACCGCTGGGACGTGCTGCTGACCAACAGCGCTTTCCGGTCACTTTTCGAGGAGGTCGAGCCGCATCCCACGGCCGGGCCCGGCGACAACTTCCTGCGGTTCGTGCTCTTCCACCCGGACGCCGCCACCGTCCTCGGCGACCACGAGTCGAGCTGGTGCCTGCCGATGCTGGCCCACCTCGCCAAGACCGTCGAGCAGCACGGCCACGACCACGGGCTGCAGGCCATCCGCCGCGACATCGCCCAGGACCCCATCATGGAGGCCGCCTACCGGCACGGGCTGCCGCACTGGCTCCGGTCCGTCGGCGAGCGGGCCGCCGAGCACGACGGCGCGGTGCGGCCGCTGCTGCACCCCGACCCGCGCTGGGGCGCCACCGACTGCCGCATCGTCGTCGAGACGACCGGCACCCTCCAGGACATGGGCTGTGTCCGGCTGACCCTGGTGCTGCGCGAAGCCCACCCCGTGGCGACCGCCGGCCGCAGGAACCGCCGCACCGCCTCCCACCTCCGGGTGGTCCCCGCCGTCGACTGAGCGCCTCCGCGGGCACACCCCGCCTGGAAGCTTGCGTCATGGGGCGCAAAAACTTGCGCTTCTTGCGCTACTCTTGCGCACATGACGCGACGACTTGCTCTGGTGGCGAAGAAGGTCGGGGTCAGCGAGGCCACGGTCAGCCGGGTGCTCAACGGCAAGCCGGGAGTCTCCGAGGCCACCCGGCAGGCGGTGCTCTCCGCCCTGGACGTGCTCGGCTACGAGCGGCCGACCCAGCTGCGCGGTGAGCGTGCCCGGCTGGTCGGGCTGGTCCTGCCCGAGCTGCAGAACCCGATCTTCCCCGCCTTCGCGGAGGTCATCGGCGGCGCGCTGGCACAGCTCGGACTGACGCCGGTGCTCTGCACCCAGACCCGCGGCGGTGTCTCCGAGGCCGACTACGTGGACCTGCTGCTCCAGCAGCAGGTCTCCGGCGTCGTGTTCGCCGGAGGTCTCTACGCGCAGGCCGACGCGCCCCACGACCACTACCGCCGGCTCGCCGAGCGCAACATCCCGGTGGTCGTCGTCAACGCGGCCATAGAGGATCTCGGATTCCCCGCCGTCTCGTGCGATGACGCCGTGGCCGTGGAGCAGGCCTGGCGGCACCTGGCCTCGCTCGGACACGACCGCATCGGACTGGTCCTCGGCCCCGGCGACCACGTGCCCTCGGCCCGCAAGCTCGCCGCCGCCCGCTCGGTGGCCGGGGAGGTGCCCGACGCCCATGTCGCCCGCGCCATGTTCTCCATCGAGGGCGGTCACGCCGCGGCCACCCGGCTCATCGAGCGGGGCGTCACCGGTTTCATCTGCGCCAGCGACCCCCTCGCCCTCGGCGTCGTACGGGCCGCCCGGCGCAAGGGACTCGACGTTCCCGGGCAGATCTCCGTCGTCGGTTACGACGATTCGGCCCTGATGAACTGCACCGAACCCCCTCTCACCACCGTCCGGCAGCCCATCGAGGCCATGGGTAAGGCGGCCGTGGAACTGCTGAACGCGCAGATCAACGGCAGCACGGTGGCGCCCGAGGAGCTGCTGTTCGAGCCCGAGCTGGTGGTGCGGGGGTCGACCGCCCAGGCTCCCCGGTCCTGACTGCCGCTGTGCTGTCGAATAATTTCAAAGTATGCGCGACATCTTGCGGACCGATGTCGTCGGTGCTTGAGTGTGCCCCGCCCACCGCTCCTGTTCCGAGGGGTTCACTCGCTCCTGTCCCGTAAGGGGTCCACCGATGAGAAGCACCGGGATCCGTCGTACCCTCGCCGCGCTAGGCGTCGGCGCGCTCGCGCTCACCGCCTGCGGCTCGGACGGCGACGAAGCCGCCGGCGGCAAGACCCGCATCACCGTCAACTGCATGCCGCCCAAGAGCGCCAAGGTCGACCGGCAGTTCTTCGAGGAGGACATCGCCGCCTTCGAGGAGAAGAACCCCGACATCGACGTCGTCCCGCACGACGCGTTCCCTTGCCAGGACCCGAAGACGTTCGACGCCAAACTCGCCGGCGGGCAGATGGAGGACGTCTTCTACACGTACTTCACCGACGCCAGGCACGTCGTCGACATCAACCAGGCCGCCGATCTCACCCCTTACATCAAGGAGTTGAAGAGCTATGACACCATCCAGCAGCAGCTGAGGGACATCTACACCGTGGACGGCAAGGTCTACGGCATCCCGCGCACCGGCTACTCCATGGGCCTGATCTACCACCGGGAGCTCTTCGAGAAGGCCGGCCTCGACCCCGACCGGCCGCCCACCACCTGGGCCGAGGTCCGCGCCGCCGCGAAGAGGATCGCCGCACTCGGCGACGGCACCCTCGGCTACGCCGACTACAGCGCCCAGAACCAGGGCGGCTGGCACTTCACCGCCGAGCTCTACTCCCAGGGCGGCGACGTGGTCGGCGCCGACGGCAAGAAGGCCACCATCGACACCCCGCAGGGCCGGGCCGTTCTGCAGACCCTGCACGACATGCGGTGGAAGGACGAGTCGATGGGCAGCAAGCAGCTGCTCGTCATCAACGACGTCCAGCAGATGATGGGCGCCGGCAAGCTCGGCATGTACCTCGCCGCCCCCGACAACATCCCGATCCTCGTCAAGGAGAAGGGGGCCGAGTACGAGAACATCGCCCTCGCCCCCATGCCCGGCGGCGAGGGCACCCTCATCGGCGGCGACGGCTACATGTTCAACAAGAAGGCCACACCCGAGCAGATCCGCGCCGGTCTCAAGTGGCTCGACCACATGTTCCTCACGCCCGGTGACGGCTTCCTCGGCGACTACGCACGCGCCAGGAAGAACGACGCGCCCGTCGGCCTGCCCGAACCCCGCCTGTTCACCGGCGCCGCCGACGCCAAGGACCAGCAGGTCAAGCAGGCCAACGCCAATGTCCCGGTGGAGAACTACCAGGCCTTCCTCGACGGCAACCAGAAGCTGGAGATGAAGATCGAGCCGCCGCACGCCCAGCAGCTCTACTCCGTCCTCGACGGCGTCGTCTCCGCCGTCCTCACCAAGGAGGACGCGGACATCGACCGGCTCCTGAAGGACGCCTCCGGCAAGATCGACGGCATCCTGGCCCGGGGCTGACCGGTGACGAAGACGGTTGAACGGCCCGCCGCGGCCGTGCGGGTCCGACCGGTGAAGGCGCCGTCCCCGGCAGGGGACCGGAGACGGCGCCGCCTCACCGACCATCTGCGCGCCTACGGCTTCCTCCTCGGAGGACTCGTCTGCTTCGCCCTGTTCTCCTGGTACCCGGCGATCCGCGCCATCGTGATCGCCTTCCAGAAGTACACCCCGGGCTCGGACCCCGAATGGGTCGGCACCGACAACTTCACCCGGGTCCTGGACGACCCCGAGTTCGGCGCGGCCTGGCGCAACACGCTCACCTTCACCCTGCTCGCCCTGCTGATCGGCTTCGCGATCCCCTTCGTCCTGGCCCTCGTGCTCAACGAACTCCGGCACGCCAAGGCCTTCTTCCGGGTCGTCGTCTACCTCCCGGTGATGATCCCGCCGGTGGTCAGCGCCCTGCTGTGGAAGTGGTTCTACGACCCGGGCTCCGGCCTCGCCAACGAGGCACTGCGCTACCTGCACCTGCCCACGTCCAACTGGTCCAACGGCACCGACACCGCGCTGATCTCCCTGGTCATCGTCGCCACCTGGGCCAACATGGGCGGCACCGTGCTCATCTACCTGGCCGCGCTCCAGTCCATCCCCGGCGAGTTGTACGAGGCCGCCGAGCTGGACGGGGCGGGCCTGCTCCAGCGCATCCGCCACGTGACGATCCCGCAGACCAGATTCGTCATCCTCATGCTGATGCTGCTCCAGATCATCGCGACCATGCAGGTGTTCACCGAACCCTTCGTGATCACCGGCGGCGGCCCGGAGAACGCCACCGTGACCGTGCTCTACCTCATCTACAAGTACGCCTTCCTCTACAACGACTTCGGCGGCGCCTGCGCGCTCAGCGTGATGCTCCTCGCCCTGCTCGGCGCGTTCTCGGCCGTCTACCTCCGCCTCACCCGCTCCGGAGAGGAGGCCGCATGAGCAGCACCCGCACCCTCGTCTCCCCGGCCGTCCTGGCCCGCCCCCGCGGCCGGGCCGTCTACTGGACGGTGTTCACCGGCATCGCCGTGCTCTTCGCCCTCGCCTTCCTCTTCCCCGTCTACTGGATGGCGAGCGGAGCGATGAAGTCGCCCGACGAGGTGGCCCGCACGCCCCCGACCCTCGTCCCGGAGAGCTGGAGCACCACCGGCTACACCGACGCCTGGGAACTGATGCAGCTGCCCACCCACCTGTGGAACACGGTGGTGCAGGCGGCCGGCGCCTGGTTCTTCCAGCTGGTGTTCTGCACGGCCGCCGCCTACGCCCTGTCCAAGCTGCGGCCCGCCTTCGGCAAGCTGATCCTCGGCGGCATCCTCGCCACCCTGATGGTGCCGGCCCAGGCCCTGGTCGTACCGAAGTACCTGACCGTCGCGGACCTGGGACTGCTCAACGATCCGCTCGCCATCTGGCTGCCGGCCGTCGCCAACGCGTTCAACCTCTACCTGCTCAAGCGGTTCTTCGACCAGTTGCCGAAGGACGTGCTCGAGGCCGCCGAGATCGACGGCGCGGGGAAGCTGCGCACCCTGTGGTCGATCGTGCTGCCCATGTCGCGTCCGGTGCTCGGCGTGGTGTCGATCTTCGCGCTGGTCGCCGTGTGGCAGGACTTCCTGTGGCCGCTGATGGTCTTCTCCGACACCGGCAAACAGCCGATCAGCGTGGCCCTGGTGCAACTGTCGCAGAACATCCAGCTGACCGTGCTCATCGCCGCGATGGTGATCGCCAGCATCCCCATGGTCGCGCTGTTCCTCGTCTTCCAGCGGCACATCATCGCCGGAATCAGCGCGGGCAGCACCAAGGGCTGACACCGCACCTCATCCACACCAGAGAGAAAGGCACGCACCGTGGGACAGCCCACCCCTGCCCGAAGCGACGACTGGTGGCGCTCCGCCGTCATCTACCAGGTGTACGTCCGCAGCTTCGCCGACGGCGACGGCGACGGCACCGGCGACCTCGCGGGTGTTCGCGCCAGGCTCGCCCACCTCGCCGAACTCGGCGTGGACGCCCTGTGGTTCAACCCCTGGTACCTGTCCCCGATGAAGGACGGCGGCTACGACGTCGCCGACTACCGGGTGATCGACCCGGCCTTCGGCACCCTCGCCGAGGCGGAGAAGCTCATCGCCGAGGCACGGGAACTGGGCATCCGCACCATCGTCGACATCGTGCCCAACCACGTCTCCGACCAGCACCCCTGGTTCCGGGCGGCACGCGCGGGCGGCCCCGAGCGGGAGCTGTTCCACTTCCGCCCCGGCCGCGGAGTGAACGGTGAACTCCCTCCGAACGACTGGCAGTCCGAGTTCGGCGGCCCCGCCTGGACCAGACTGCCCGACGGTGACTGGTACCTCCACCTGTTCGCCCCCGAGCAGCCCGACCTCAACTGGGCACACCCCGCCGTCCGCCAGGAACACGAGGACATCCTGCGCTTCTGGTTCGAGCGGGGCGTGGCCGGCGTGCGCATCGACTCCGCAGCGCTGCCGGCGAAGGACCCCCGGCTGCCGGACTTCGTGGCGGGCCGCGATCCGCACCCCTACGTCGACCGCGACGAACTCCACGACATCTACCGGGGCTGGCGGGCGGTCGCCGACGAGTACGGCGCCGTGTTCGTCGGTGAGGTCTGGCTCCCCGACACCGAACGCTTCGCCCGCTACCTGCGCCCCGACGAACTGCACACCGCGTTCAACTTCTCCTTCCTGACCTGCCCCTGGGAGGCGGCGCGACTGCGTGCCTCCATCGACGAGACGCTGGCCGAGCACGCCCCCGTCGGCGCCCCCGCCACCTGGGTGCTGTGCAACCACGACGTCACCCGCACGGTCACCCGCTACGGCCGCGCCGACACCGGCTTCGACTTCGCCACCAAGGCCTTCGGCACCCCGACCGACCTGGCCCTCGGCACCCGCCGCGCCCGCGCCGCCGCCCTGCTCTCCCTCGCCCTGCCCGGCGCGGTCTACGTCTACCAGGGCGAGGAACTCGGCCTGCCCGAGGCGGACATCCCGCTCGACCGCATCGAGGACCCCATGCACGCCCGCTCCGGGGGCACCGATCCCGGACGCGACGGATGCCGGGTGCCGCTGCCGTGGACGGCCGACGCACCGCACGCCGGTTTCGGTGGCGAACCGTGGCTGCCGCAGCCCGCCGACTGGGCGTCGTACGCGGCCGACCGGCAGGCCCGCGACCCCGGCTCGATGCTCGCCCTCTACCGCGAGGCGATCCGCCTGCGCCCCGTCTTCGGCACCGGCCCGCTCACCTGGCTGCCCACCCCCGACGGCGTGCTCGCCTTCACCCGCGCGGACGGCGGCGCCATCTGCGCGGTGAACCTCGCGGACACGCCCGCCGCCCTCCCCGCCCACAGCGCACTCCTCGTCGGCAGCGGCCCGCTCACGGACGACGGACGGCTGCCGAAGGACACCGCGGTCTGGCTGCGCGCCTGAGACCGCACCCGCTTGTTCCCGCACCCCCACCCCGAAGGGATCAGCACATGAGCACCTCCGGAACCCTCCGACGCGCCCCGGCCATCGCCACGGCGGTGGCCCTGGCCGCCGGCACCCTCGTGGCCCTCGCGCCCGCCCCCGCCCCCGCCGCCGCCGGTGCCACGCTCCCCTTCACCTCGGTCGAGGCCGAGGCCGCCGCCACCACCGGCAGCAGGATCGGCCCCGACCACACCCAGGGCACCCTCGCCTCCGAGGCCTCCGGGCGCCGGGCCGTACGCCTCGACGCCGGTCAGCGGGTCGAGTTCACCGTCCCGCGCGCGGCCAACGCCGTGAACGTCGCCTACAGCGTGCCCGACGGCCAGTCCGGTTCGCTCGACGTGTACGTCAACGGGCAGAAACTGGCGAAGACCCTCCCGGTGACCTCCAAGTACTCCTACGTGGACACCTCCTGGATCCCCGGCGCCAGAACCCACCACTTCTACGCCAACGCCCGGCTGCTGCTGGGCCGCGACGTCCAGACGGGCGACAAGGTCGCCTTCCAGGCGACGGGCGTGCCCGTCACCGTGGACGTCGCCGACTTCGAGCAGGCGCCCGCCCCCGCCGGCCGGCCCGCGGGCTCCGTCTCCGTGACCGACAAGGGAGCCGACCCCAGCGGACAGGGCGACTCCACCCAGGCCTTCCGCGAGGCCGTCGCCGCCGCGCAAGGGGGAGTGGTGTGGATCCCTCCGGGCGAGTACCGGCTCACCTCCTCCCTCGCCGGCGTCCAGAACGTCACGCTGCGCGGCGCGGGACACTGGCACTCCATCGTCCGCACCTCACGCTTCATCGACCAGCAGAGCTCCTCCGGCAACGTCCACATCAGGGACTTCGCGGTCATCGGCGAGGTCACCGAACGCGTCGACTCCAGCCCCGACAACTTCGTGAACGGCTCCCTCGGCCCGAACTCCTCCGTCTCCGGCATGTGGCTCCAGCACCTCAAGGTGGGCCTCTGGCTGACCGGCACCAACGACAACCTCGTCGTCGAGAACAACCGGTTCCTCGACATGACCGCGGACGGCCTCAACCTCAACGGCAACGCGCGCGGAGTGAAGGTCCGCAACAACTTCCTGCGCAACCAGGGCGACGACGCCCTCGCCATGTGGTCCCTGCACGCGCCGAACACGAACAGCACCTTCGAGAACAACACCGTCTCGCAGCCCAACCTCGCCAACGGCATCGCGATCTACGGCGGAACCGACATCACCGTCCGGAACAACCTGGTCAGCGACACCAACGCCCTCGGCAGCGGCATCGCGATCTCCAACCAGAAGTTCCTCGACCCCTTCCACCCGCTGGCCGGCACCATCACGGTCGACGGCAACACCCTGGTCCGCACCGGCGCCATGAACCCCAACTGGAACCATCCGATGGCCGCCCTGCGCGTCGACCCCTACGACAGCCCGATCGAGGCGCAGGTGAGGATCACCGACACCACCATCACCGACAGCCCCTACAGCGCCTTCGAGTTCGTCTCCGGCAGCGGACGCGGACACGCCGCGAGGAACATCACCGTCGACGGCGCCACCGTGCACAAGGTCGGCACGGTCGTCGTCCAGGCCGAGACCCAGGGCGCCGCCACCTTCCGCGACGTCACGGCCACGGACGTCGGAGCGGCCGGCGTCTACAACTGCCCCTACCCGTCCGGTTCCGGCACGTTCACCGTCACCGACGGCGGCGGCAACTCGGGGTGGGACAGCACCTGGTCGGACTGCTCCACCTGGCCCGAGCCCGGCCAGGGCAACCCCGACCCGGATCCGGACCGCAACCTCGCCCAGGGACGCCCGGCCACGGCGACCGGCTCCCAGGACATCTACACGCCCGGCAAGGCCGTCGACGGCGACCCGAACAGCTACTGGGAGTCCGCCAACCACGCCTTCCCGCAGTCGCTGACCGTCGACCTCGGCTCCCGGCAGCCCGTGCGCCGGCTGGTGCTGAAACTGCCGCCGCAGGCCGTCTGGCAGGCGCGCACCCAGACCCTGTCCGTGCAGGGCAGCACCGACGGCAGCGCGTACTCCACGGTGGTCCCCTCGCGCGAGTACCGCTTCGACCCCGCCACCGGCAACACCGTGACGATCCCGGTCACCGGTGACCTCCGTTACGTCCGGCTGCACGTCACCGGCAACACGGGCTGGCCGGCGGCCCAGTTCAGTGAGGTGGAGGCGTATCTTTCCTGACCGCGCCGGCCCCGCGCTTCGCCGCCTGGATCTGCTCGTACACATGGGTCCGCAACTCGGCGAAGCGCGGTGCCACCCGCGTGGTCAACTGGCCCCGCCACAGCCGCCGTACCGTACGAACCCCCGTGTCGGGAGCCGAAGTGCGGCCGACGGGAGGAACGTTGGGCGCCACCGGTCCCGCTCGACCCGCGCGAAGTTACCCGTGCGTTCCGCACGTCGGAGTGATGACAACGGTGACTGGGCGGGGCGGTACGCCGCGTGACAGCGTCATGTCCGTCAGCGATCGACGGGAGGGAGACGGCGTGAACAAGGGCTATGCCGTGTACTGCGACGCGGACCCAAACTTCTACGACGCTCCGCACCGCACCGTCTCCCCGGCCGGCACCGGGCGCGGCAGGTACGCCGCGGCCTCGTGGCCCGTTCCGGCGGGATGGCAGCGCAACGAGAGCGGGGACTGGCTCGCCCTGCGTCCCATCGACGCCGAACTGCCCGACCAGGGCTGGAAGATCCACGTCTCCGCCTGTCTCGACAACGCCGAGTCGGTGCTTGAGCGGGTATGGCGGTACTGCGTCCGCGGCGGCACGGCGTTCAAGTTCGTCCCCAGCCGCTACCTGCTGCACCAGCGCAACGCCAAATACGCGGACCGGGCGGGCAGCGGCAAGTTCATCACCGTGTACCCGGGGGACGAGACGTGTTTCGAACGGCTCGCGGGCGAGCTGGCGGAGCTGCTGGCCGGTGAACCCGGACCGCACATCCTGAGCGATCTGCGGCTCGGCGACGGCCCGGTGCACGTGCGGTACGGCGGCTTCACCCGGCGCAACTGCTATGACGCGAACGGGGAGCTGAGGCCTGCCGTGACCGATGCGGACGGGGTGCTGGTGCCCGATCTGCGCGGCCCCGTCTTCCGCGTACCGGACTGGGTGGATCCGCCTGCGTTCCTGGCCCCGCACCTCCGGGCCCGGGACGCGCTGACCGTGGCCGGCCTGCCCTATGCCATCGAATCGGCGTTGCACTTCTCCAACGGCGGCGGGGTCTACCTCGCCCGCGACTCCCGCACCGGGGAGCGGGTCGTCCTCAAGGAGGCCCGTCCGCACGCGGGTCTGGCAGCGGACGGCGCGGACGCCGTGACCCGGCTGCACCGCGAGCGCCGGGCACTGGAGCGTCTCTCCGGCCTCGACTGCACACCCGAGGTGCTCGACCACCTGACGGTCGGGGAACACCACTTCCTGGTGCTGGAGTACATCGACGGCAAGCCGCTCAACACGTTCTTCGCCCGCCGCCATCCGCTCATCGAGGCCGACCCCGGTGAGGAGCGGCTGGCCGAGTACACGGCGTGGGCCCTCGACGTCCACGCGCGGGTGGAACGTGCCGTCGAGGACGTCCACGCCCGCGGCGTGGTCTTCAACGACCTGCACCTGTTCAACATCATGATCCGCGAGGACGACAGCGTCGCCCTGCTGGACTTCGAGGCGGCACACCAGGTCGGCGAGGCCGGCCGCCAGACCGTGGCCAACCCGGGCTTCGTGGCGCCGCCCGACCGACGGGGCGTCGCGGTGGACCGGTACGCACTGGCCTGTCTGCGACTCGCGCTGTTCCTCCCGCTCACCAGTCTGCTGGCGCTGGACCGGCGCAAAGCCGCCCATCTCGCCGACGTGGTGGCCGGTCAGTTCCCGGTGGACCGGGCCTTCCTGGACGCGGCGGTCCACGAGATCACGGACGGCGCCGTCGGCGCTGCCACCGCAGGCGCCCCGGCGGCACGACGGACGGCCGAGCCGACGACGTCGGTACGGCCGGGCGACTGGCCCCGCAGCCGGGACTCGATGGCCGCGGCCATCCGCGCGTCGGCGACACCGTCACGCACCGACCGCCTCTTCCCCGGCGACATCGCGCAGTTCGCCACGGCCGGTGGCGGACTCGCCTTCGGCCACGGCGCGGCGGGAGTGCTGTACGCACTGGCCGAGAGCGGGGCGGGAAGGGACGAGGACGGGGAACAGTGGCTGCTGGAGCGGACCAAGCAACCGCCGTCGGGCATGCCGCTCGGTTTCCACGACGGCCTCGCCGGTGTCGCCTGGACGCTGGAGTACCTCGGCCACCGCGATCGCGCGCTCGACCTCGCCGAACTCCTCCTCGACCAGCCCTTCGACCACTTGGCCCCGGATCTGCACAGCGGCACCGCCGGACTGGGCCTGGCCCTGGACTCGCTGGCCGCCGCCACCGGGGAGGCCACCCTGCACTCGGCGGCGCGGCGCTGCGCCGAGCTGACCGCTCGGTGCGCGCCCGCCGCGGACGGGAGCACCGGCCGGGGCCGCGCGGGACTGCTGCACGGGGCCGCGGGGCGCGCTCTGCTCTTCCTGCGGCTGTACGAACGCGACCGGGACCCGGCCCTGCTCGACCTGGCACGGGACGAGCTGCGCCAGGACCTCGCCCGCTGCGTCCGCGGCGCCGGCGGCGCACTGCAGGTCGACGAGGGCTGGCGCACCATGCCCTACCTGGGCGCGGGCAGTGTCGGCATCGGCATGGTGCTCGACGACTACCTGGCGCACCGGGAGGACGAGGATTTCGCGCGGGCGAGAGGTGAGATCGTGGCCGCGGCGCAGGCCCAGTTCTACGCCCAGCCCGGCCTGTACCGCGGCGTGTCCGGCATGGTGCTGTACCTCGGCCGCACGACGGCCGAGGTACCCGGTACCGGTCCGGAGGCCGTTCGGCGCCAACTCGACGCGCTCTCCTGGCACGCCATGTCCTACCGCGGTCACCTCGCCTTCCCCGGTGAGCAGATGATGCGCCTGTCCATGGACCTCTCCACCGGCACGGCCGGTTGCCTCCTGGCCGTCGCCTCCCTCCACGGCACCCCGCCCCCCGGGCTGCCGTTCCTTCCGCCGCACACACGGGCGGCCCCACGACTCGGCCCCTTCCAGGGGTCGTGAGGAAAGAAGACAACCCGTTGCCGTACGAAGGGAAGACGTCATGAACCTGTTCGACCTGCAGTCGATGGAGACCCCCAAGGAAGAGGCCATGGGGGATGTGGAGACCGGCAGCCGCGCGAGCCTGCTGCTCTGTGGCGACAGCAGCCTGAGCGTCACCACCTGCAACTGACACCGGCGCCGACCGCCGCGGTGACGCGGTGAGTGAACGTCGCTCGGTTCCGGCGCCCCGGGTCACCGCCCGGGGCGCCGGTGCCCGCATGGGCGGACACCCGATCCCCGGCCCGCAGGGCAGCGGCGTGTCCGGTCCCAACGGAAGGACGGACGGTGGGAAGGGAGGTCGGCCTGTGCCGACGAGCGGGGCCCGGGCGCGACGGGAGGCCAGGGCGCGTGACCGGGCCGACGGCGCGACGCCGGGGCGCACGCCCGAACTGCTGGTGCTGCTCTGCTCGGTCGGAGCGGCCGCGGTCACGGTGGCCCAGCCCTTCGCCCTCGGCCGCACCCTCGACCTGCTTCTGCACGACGGCGGCGGTGACGGCACCGCGGGCCGCTGGCTGGCGCTGAGTGCCGCGCTGCTCGTCGGCGAACTGCTGCTCGACAGCCTCACCTCCCTGTTCACCGGCCGCTGCAACGCCGGTTGGACGGCGTCCATCCGGTCCCGCGCCTTCGACGGCCTGCTGCGTGCCGTACCGGACCGCGTGCGGTCCTGCACACCCGGGGACGTCGGGGCCCGCCTGACCCTCAACGCCGCCGACGCGGGAGGCGCCCCGGCGGCCCGGGCGGCCCTGGCGGCCTCGCTGGTCACGCCCGTGGGCGCGCTCGCGGCATTGGCCTTCGTCGACCTGTGGGTGGCGGCCTGCGTGCTGGCCGGGCTGCCGGCCCTGGCGCTGGTGCTGCGGTCGTTCGCCCGGGACACCGGTGCCTCGGTCGCGGCCTACCAGAACACGCAGTCGGAGATCGCCTCCCGACTGCTGGAGGCCCTCGAGGGCGCGGCGACGATCGCCGCGGCGGGAACCGGCGCCCGCGAACGAGCCCGCGTGCTCGCGCCGTTGCCCCGGTTGGCCGCCCAGGGCAGACACATGTGGGCGTTGCACGGACGCGCCCTGGCCCGCAGCGGCGTCCTCGTCCCCCTGCTGACCCTGGCCGCCACGGCCGCCGGCGGCCTGCGTCTGGCGTCCGGTGCCCTGAGCGTCGGGGAACTGCTCGCCGTGTTCCGGTACGCACAGCTGACAGCCGGCGTCGGGGGCACCGCGTCACTGCTGGGTGCGCTGGTCCGGGGCCGCGAGGCGCGGAACCGGACCCTGGCACTGGCACGCATGCCCGAGCTGATCCACGGGACGCGACACCTGCCCCCGACCGGAGCGGGCGAACTCGAACTCTGCGGGGTCCGGGTGGTGCGCGACGGCAGGCAGGTGCTGCACGCGGACGGTGTGCGGGTGCCGGGCGGCACCACCGCCGCCGTGGTCGGCCGAAGCGGAGCGGGGAAGTCCGTTCTGGCCGCGGTGGCGGGCCGGCTGATCGACCCCGACGAGGGACATGTGCTGCTGGACGGTGTTCGTCTCGACCGGCTGACGCGGGAAGCCCTGCGCACCGAGGTCGCCTACGCCTTCGAGCGCCCGGCGCTGGGCGAGGGCACGGTCGCCGAAGCGGTCGCGGCCGGTGCCCGGCAGGTGACGCCCGAACAGGTCCGGGAGGCATGCCGTGCCGCGGGCGCCGACGGCTTCGTCCGCCGGCTGCCGAGCGGCTACGACACCCCGCTGCGCGCGGCGCCGCTCTCGGGCGGCGAGCATCAGCGCCTCGGACTGGCCAGGGCGTTCGCACACGCCGGACGGTTGCTGATCCTGGACGACGCGACGTCCGGTCTGGACACCGCCACGGAGCACGAGGTGGACCGGGCGCTGCGCCACTCGGTGCGGCCCGGGACCAGACTGGTCGTGGCGCACCGCCCGTCGGTGGCGGCCGGGGCGGACCTGGTGATCTGGCTGGAGGACGGGGAAGTGCTGGCTGTCGCGCCCCACCGCGACCTGTGGGACCGGGCCGGCTACCGGGCGGTCTTCGCGGCCGACGGCACCGCGGCCGCGCAACCGCGCCGGAGCACCGCGTGCCGGTCCGAACCCGAAGGAGCGCGGACGTGACGTGCGCCGCGGACGGGGACGTGGACGCGCGGGGCGCGGGCGACGGGTCCGGTGCGCTGCGCCGTATCACGCCGCACGCCCGCCGCTTCCTCGCCCGTCGCACCGGGGTGCTGGCACGGCTGGCGCTCTGGTCGCTGGCCGAGACGGGGCAGGCGTTCCTCGTGGGCTACGGCGTCGCCCAGGCCGTCGACCGGGGCTTTCTGGCCGGTGACGTGCGCCGGGGGTTGCTGTGGCTCACGGTCGCGCTGGTCGCCGTGCTGCTCGGTGCGCCCGTGATCCGGGGCGTGTTCGTGCAGCTGGCCGGTCTGACGGAACCGTTGCGCGACGGCCTGGTGCGGTGGGCGGTCGACCGGTCCCTGGCCCGGGCTGCCGTGGACGGACCGGGAGGGACGGACCGGGCGGCCGTCTCCCGCCTGACGAATCAGGTCGAGATCGCCCGGGACAGCTTCGCAGGTCTCGTCCTGACCGTGCGCTCGTTCGTCTTCACCGCCGTCGGAGCGCTGCTGGGGCTGCTGTCCCTGCACCCGGCCCTCCTCGTGGTGGTGCTGCCGCCCCTGTCGGGCGGGCTGGCGCTGTTCCTGGCGACGCTGCGGCCCAT
The DNA here is from genome assembly GCF_055571035.1 of Streptomyces malachitofuscus. Lineage (NCBI taxonomy): Bacteria > Bacillati > Actinomycetota > Actinomycetes > Kitasatosporales > Streptomycetaceae > Streptomyces > Streptomyces malachitofuscus. Next base: position 72,965 of record NZ_JBVIGA010000024.1, read on the forward strand.
GGCGGCTGCTCAGCGACGCGCGCTGGCGGCCGACGAGGCACTGGGCGACCACGCGGCCCGGTCGAGGGCGGCGCTGCGGGACCTGACCGCCTGCGGAACCGGACCCGACGCGGCGCGGCACGGCGCGCGGCTGATCGATGACGCCGCTGCCGCGGCACGGGTCCTGGCCGGGTGGGCGGCGGTGCGCACGGCGGCGCTCGGTGTCGCGGGTCACCTGCCCGTCCTGGCGCTGCTGCTGGCCGTGCCGTGGCTGCGCGGGCGAGGGGTGTCGGCAGGCGCGCTGCTGGGTGCCTTCACCTATCTCGTCCAGTCGCTCCTGCCCGCCCTGCACACGCTGATGACCGCGCTCAGCGCGGCGGGGGCCCGGCTGCTGGTCGTCCTCGACCGCATCATCGGCCCGGACCCGGATCCGGGACTGCAGCCGGAGACCAAGCCGGAGCCGAGGCCGGAGCCGGAGCGGACGCGGAAGGCGCGCGGGCCGCAGGCGTCGACGCCCGCCGCCGCGCACTTCGCGCGGCGGCGGACCGCCCACCCGGAGACGAGCTCTCCGGCACCGGGTTCCGCCCCCGGGGGAGACACGGCGCACGGCGGGCGGACCCCCGCGGTGGAACTGCGGTCCGTGACCCTGTCCTACGGTGCCCGCGCGGAACCGGTCCTCGACTCCCTCGACCTGTGCGTCGCCCCGGGCGAGCACCTTGCCGTCGTCGGACCGAGCGGCATCGGCAAGTCGACGCTCACCCGCCTGGTCGCGGGGACGCTCGCGCCGAGTGGTGGCGAGGTCCGGGTGGCCGGTCATGAGGTGACCGGGCGCGCACCGGAGGAACTCGCCGCGTTGCGCGTACTGGTGCCGCAGGAGGCGTACGTCTTCTCCGGCACCCTGGGCGACAACCTCACGTACCTGAGTGCCGACGTGAGCCGCGCGGACATCGACGACGCCGTCGGGGCCCTCGGCCTGCGACCGCTGGTGGAGCGCCTGGGCGGGCTCGACGCCCAGACCCGCCCCACCGAACTGTCCCACGGAGAAAAGCAGTTGATCGCGCTCGCACGCGCCTACCTGTCGCCCGCCCCCCTGCTGCTGCTCGACGAGGCCACCTGCCATCTCGACCCGGCGGCCGAGGCACGCGCCGAGGACGTCCTCGCGGGACGCCGGGGAACGCTGCTGGTGGTGGCACACCGCTTGTCGTCGGCGGTCCGCGCCGACCGGGTGCTGCTGCTGGACGGGACGGAAGCGGTGTGCGGCACGCACGAGGAGGTCCTGGACCGCTCACCGCTCTACCGTGACCTGACAGGTCACTGGAACAACGGCCCGGTCCGGGGATCCTGACCGCGGCCGAGCCACTTTCACGTCCATCCGGCGCTCTGCACGATACGTATCGCGTCGACCCGGTTGCGGGCGCCCACCTTACGGATCGCCGTGGCCATGTAGTTGCGGACGGTGCCCCGGGACAGGTGCAGCCGGGCCGCGATCTCGGCCATCGGCGCCCCCTGGGAGGCCAGGGACAGCACGCTCAGTTCGCGGGTGGTCAGCGGCATCTCCGCGCCCTCCAACAGGGCGACCGTGAGTGTCTCGTCGAGGAAGCGCTCTCCCTTGGCGACCGCGTGCACCGCCGTGATCAGCCGACGCGCCGAAGCGTTCTTGTCGACCAGCCCGAGGGCACCGCCGTCGAACGCCCGGCGGAGGATCCCCGGCCGCTTGGCGGTCGTCAGTACGACCATCCGGTCTCCGTGCCGAGCCCGGAAGGGTGCTTCGTGCGCCTGCCCCGGACCCTTCAGACAGTCACCGTCCACGACCCACACGTCTGCCGACGGCACTTCGTGATCCGGCAGGCCGGCGCCGGGTGACATGGACGAGACCTGCAACGTGTCATCGGATCTCAGCAGTTGCACCAACGCCGACCGCAGCAGTTCCTCGTCGTGCACCACGACAGTACGAACCATCTCCCCCACCTCTTGTCAGCGGCTGCGCCCAAGGACAGCCGACCAGGCACTCCTTCCGAGCCACGGGCCATGTGCCCTGATCCGTCCCGCAAGAACACGACACGTACGCACGTGCGAACCGCACCGGACGCAATGCGCCGCGCCCGGTGCCCGCCGGAGGGCGGGACGGCCGTGCCCGCCCGGCTGAAAACGACGGAGTCACCCCCCTCCCGACGGACGGCACCCGGCTGCGGGGGCGGCAGATGCCGGGCGTCACACCGGCTTCGACGGCCCTCGACGCTGGCCACGGCGGCACACTGACCGCCGACGCCGCCGCACCCCGTCGGACCGGGCGATCGTGCGACGCCACCGGCCCGCCCTGAGTTCGGCTTGAAACGGTCAGTGTCCAATCTGGCGCGAATCCCACCGCCCGTCCGGGCGGCCTCGCCGGGGACTGTCGGTGGCTGCCCCTACTGTGTCGCCCAACGTCACAGCAGGGCGCGCCGAATGGCGCGTCGGACGCGCTGTGCGCGCAGACGAGTGCTGGAAGAGGCGAAGGACCCATGGGTTGGCTGGCAGCGGGCGGAAGGTACGAGGTCGCTCTGGTGGACGGGCGGGTGGTGGCCCGGCAGGCGACGCCGGGCGCTCCGGCCGGGCAGGAGGGGAAGCAGCAGAAGAGCCTGCCGACGGAGATACGGGACCGGCCCGAGGTGGTCGAACTCCAGCGGTTCGCCGAGTGGCTGGACCGCCACGCGGCGGAGTGCGCGGCACAGGTCACCACCTGGATGGTGTCCTCGCTGCCGGTGCCGACCGGTCTGCTGGCCCGGGTCTGGCCCGACGAGGCGTGGCAGACGGCGCTGCGTGACATCGTTGTTGTCGGTGACGGCCCCGACGAGGTCGGCTTCCTGCGCGACGCCGGTGACGCGGGCGAACTGCGGGTGGTGAACCTGGACGGCGAGACCGTCCGCCTGAACCCCACCACGGTGACCATGCCGCATCCGGTGCTCCTCCCCGACCTGGAGGAGCTCCGTGCTTTCGCCGCCGAGTTGGGCGTGGTCCAGGGTGTCGAGCAGCTCCACCGTGCCACCTGGCGCAAGCCCGAGGAGATCGCCCCCGGGGCCACCAAGGTCACCGAGTTCGCCGACGCCGAGTACCGCTCGTGGTTCCACCTCTCCGCCCGCGCCACCTCTCTCGGGTACAAGATCGCCGGCAGCTCGGTCGTCGACCGGATCCGGGACGCCGGACGCATCGTCACCGCCTCGGTCGGCATGAGCGACCCCTACACCGAGGACAAGGCCTGGACCGGCTACCTGACCTGGGGCGACGCGGACGGACACGGCCGCCTTCCGCTGACCGACGTCGGCCCCGTGGCCTGGTCCGAAGGCATGCGCATGGCCGCCGCCCTGCACGCCGGCCGCAGCACGGGCACGGAGGGCTCGCGGTGAACGGCACGACGGCACGCACACCCACGAAAGGCAGCACGAGCATGAGCGACGGGACGACACAGGACGGGGAGCCGGCGGAGGTGGAGGAGCTGCTGCGCGCCGGCGCGGTGCTGCCGCCGGGCACCGTCGGCGGCGGCGAGCGGGCCGTGCCCCTGTACACCCGGGCCTACCGCCATCCGGGCCTGGACGGCCGGGTCGTCGTACGTCTGACCGCCGAGGACGGGACCGGGGACACGGACACCGGTTTCCTCGGACTCGTGCCCGAGGGCGAGCCGGTGGAGGTCGGCGTCGGGCAGCACCGGGCCCTGGGCTTCCCCGACTGGGTCCTGACCCGTCACCCCTCGGACGGACACCTGGCCATGTCCCTGGTCGAGGAGATGGACAAGGTGGCCCGGACGGTGCGGTCCCGGCCGAAGCGGGCCCGCGCCGCCTACGAAGCGATCGGCGAACGCCTCGCCGGTTCCGTACCGCACTTCCTGCCGACCTTCTACGAGCAGGCGGGACGGGTCTTCCTCGCGGCCGGTGAGCGGTCCTACGCGTCCATGATGTTCGTCAACGCACGCAAGGCCGAAACGGCGCACGGACTGCCGTTCGACGAGGCCCGCATGGACGCGGTGTTCCTGGAGTTCGCCCTCGCCGACGCCGTGCCGACCAAGGTGCTCTCCAGCTACGCCAAGGGCCTCCCGGCGCGCGTCCCCGCCGCGACGGCGTTCCGGCATCTGCGCGGCCTCTTCCTCCGGCTCGCGGCGCACGGACTCCCGCCGTCCAGCCCGGCCGCGGCCGACCTGCGCAGACTGGCGAAGGCGGTCGCGGGCAGGAACGCGCTCGCCGAGGAGACGGCCTATCTGCGCGAGATGCTGGCACTGCCCGGCACCGCCAAGGCACCCGTCGGCTGGTGGAAGGCCCACCGCGCCGCCCTGGAGGAACTGACCCGGCGTGAACCCGCCGCCCGCGGGGCCCTGTTGGCGCTGCTGCCCTCGGGGTGGGAGCACGAGGAGCTGGGGCTGTGGATCGGCCTTCTGGAGGAGACCGGAGTCACCGCCGGGCTGTGTGACGCCACGCTGCCCGCCGAAGAGCGCTCGCCCGACGGCACGGCCGGCTGGACGCGCAGATTCCTCGCACTGTGCCGCACCGACAGCCGCCACCTCGCGCCGCCGGAGCTGTACCCGCTCGTCGACCGCATGGCCGACGCCCTGCGCACCGAACTGACCGGCTCCGGCGGTACATTGCGGCCGCCCGTCGGCGACATCGACCTCCTCGACCAGCTTCTCGCCCTGCGCATCCCGGTCGCCGACCCCGAGGGGGACGCGAGGCTCGGCCTCCGCGACTGGGCGGGCCGCGACGAGCGGCGCGACCTCGTCGCCCTGGAGGCCGACGCCCGCTTCCGCGAGGCCTTCCGGCGCGGCTGCCCCACCAACGGGCGCCAGGGCAACGACGGACCCACCCTGGCCAGGCTCGCCGAGTCGCCCGGCGGGCGCCCGATGCTCGCCGAGTGGGTGGCCGAGGTCAGCCGCCGGTACGTCACCAGCGACCTGGGCGGATTCACCCGGTACGACGGTCCGTTCGAGACGCTGGGGTGGCTGCCGGGCGAGATCCTCGCGGTCGCCGAGAAGGACGTGCGACAGGCCCTGGGCACCGGCATGGCCGGGGGCCTCGCCCGCACCCTGCGCACCGGGATACTCGACGAACTGGGCTGGCCCGCCTGGGACGAGGCGATCGGCTCGGCCGATCCCGCCGAGACGGCGCGGACGACGTACGTGGCCGAGGCCTGGCCGCACCTGATCGTGCTCCGCGACGGACACGCCCGGGTGATCGGCGCGGAGGGCACGGTCCTCAGCCACCGGCTGCGCCTCCCGGACACGGCGGAACGCGACCGCTGCGACGCCCGCTACGTGGACGGCGCCCTGCTCGTCTCGTGGTACGACAGGTCCGCGGACGAGCCGTACGGCTACTGGTACCACCCCGACACGGGTGCCTCGTCACCGACGGCGCTCGACGGCGACGTCCGCCACTCCCACGCCTCCCGGGCGGACGGAAGGAACGGGGGGAACGGCATGCCCTACGCCTCCCTCCCGCTGCCCGGCGGTGGCCGGACCGCCGGCCAGGGCGTGCTGCGGCGGGGAGACACCCACGTGCCGGGGAGGCGGCGGGTGATCAGCGACGGCACGTCGTACTGGCTGTGGACCGACAACTGGGCCGACCGAACGCAGAGCAACTGGCGCCCGTACGACCCGGTCAGTGGCACGGAGGGTGCGCCCGGCGCGCCGGACTGGCTCCGTGACGGGCTGAGCGCCGCCCCGGAGGGCAGCACCCTCCACTCCGGGTGGCTGCTGCCCGCCCCCGCCGCCGTGCCGGGCCCGGTGTGCGCCCCGGTGGACGGACTGCTCGGCTGGCGGGTGATCACGCTGCCCGACGGCTCGCAGCGGGGAGAGGACCTCGGCGGCCGCACGGCCCTCGTGCCGCCCCGCATGGGCGGGAGCCTGGCGCACGCCCTGGTGTTCCCCGGCACCGACCGGGTCGTGAGCGTCCTGCGGTGGACCGGTACCCGCGCCCTGCTGCTCGGCCCCGACGGCGAGGTGGTCGCCGAGGTCGCCGACGGACACGTCGCCGGCCCCTTCTCGGCGGGCACCCCCCTGATGCCGCCCCTGTCCCACTGGCACCTGCTCCAGCCCCGCGACCCGCAGGGCTCCGCGGCGCTCCGCCGGATCGGTGACGACACCGCGGCGGCACTGCTCGCCGCGGCCGTGGAGGAGGCACCGCGCGACACCGGGGACGAGTCCGAGCCGGCGACCGAACAGGGCGCGGAGCGGCTGCCCGCCCTGGTGCGCACCTTGCTGCCGCAGGTCAGCCACGAGGCGCTGCGGGCGGGCATCACCGGCGTGGTGCGGTTCGCCGCGGAGCAGCAGCGCACCCTGGACGCGGCGCGCGCCCGGCTGGACGCCGCGATCGCCGGAGTCGTCCCCGACAAGCCGCGGCCCGAGCCGGGGGACGAACTGCTCGAGGCGGCGGTGAACGGCGTCGGCGTGACCGGCCGCGGCTGGCGTCCCACCTACTACAGGTCCGACCGTTTCCTCTACGAACTGCCGCGCCTGATCGGCGAGTCGATCCGGGGCCTGCCCGAGCCGGTCCCCGCCGGCCGGACCCACGTGGACCAGGCGAAGCAGCGGTCACTGGAGAAACTGGACGCCGTGGCCCTGCCGACACTGCCCGCGATCGTGGCCCTGAGGGCCGCGTCCGAGGCCACCGTGGAGGAACACCGGGACGCGCTGCGGGCGTTCCTCGAGGAGTTCGACGCACAGGGTCTCACCGACCTGGACCCCGGCCACTGGCGGTGTGTCCGGCTGCGCCTGGACCCGAGCCTGTTCGAAGGGCCCGACGCCATCAAGGGATACGCGGAAGCCACCGTCCTCGACCTCGGCGGCGGGGCGTTCCTGCTGGTCCCCGACAGGCCGTACTTCTTCCTGGCGGAGGGGGACGTGGACGAGCCCACGGGCCGGCACTACGGAGCCCTCTTCCACGACCCGTCCGGCCGTTTCACGGCGCCCGCGCCCTACACGGTGCTCGCCACGCGGCCGTTCGTCCCCGAGCCGACGCGCCCGGCCGGCTGGGCCGCGAGGCTCCGCGCCGAACTCGCCGCGCGCGGACCGGCCCCCTGGTTCCCGGCGGCGGCCGAGGAGTTCGCACGGCTCACCGGAGTCACCCCGACCATGGCCCGCCTGATCGTCGCGGGCATGCCCAGGATCGACGACAAGCGCGAACCGGTTCCCGCCGCGACACTGAAAACGATCGGCGTGAAGACGGCCGACGCGCGCGTGGCCAAGGACGAGCTGAAGGACGTCGACCCCCGCGTCCGGCAGGCCGTCGTGGCGGCCCTGCTGCCCGACGACCCGTCCCGGCTGTGGACGGACGGCCCCGACGCCGCCCGCGCGGCCGCGATCTGGAACGAGCGGCTGGGCCGGCGCACCCCCGTCCCCGAGGAGGTGGTCCACGACGCCGCCCGCACCGTGGTGCCACGGGGATGGGCCCCGGTCCCCGCCCTGTACGGCTTCGTCGACCTGCGGACCGAGCCCCGGCTGACCCGGGACCTGACCTGGACGCCCGGCCGCTACCGTCCCGAAGCGGTCGAAGGCACACCCGGCTTCGACGGCGAAACCCTGAAGGGAGCCGTACCGCTGGCCGCGTGGCTCGCCCACCGGCTCCCGGCAGGCGACCCGGTCCGCGCCGTCCTGCCCGGCGTTCTCACCGCGATACGCGCCCGGCTGGCGCATCCGGAACTGCTGGTCGGACTCGACGGGACGATCGACGCGGAGGCGTACCGCCTGGCCGCCGGCGACCCCACGGAGACCGGCGACGGCTTCGAACGCCACGGCGCCGTCGTGCTGGGCACCGGGAGCTCCTCGCCCTACGCCGCACTCCGGACCGCCCTGCTCGACCCGGCCGGGAACGACCCGTACATGGCGGCGCTGTTCCCCGGGCAACGGCCGTCCGTCGTACAGACCGTGCTGCGCCTGCTCCACGACCGGGCGTTCGCCGAACTGCTCGCCGACCCGGGCAACCCGGTCGCGGGGGAGCGGGACGCGGAGGGCGTGTGGTGGCCGCAGGACCCCGCCCGTTCCGTACCCGACCTGGTCACGGAGGTGGCCAAGCGGTACGGCATCGGTGAGGACGCCGCCGTCCTCTACTTGATGCTGCTCGCCATGCCCGACCCCACCGACCGCAACACCGCACGCTGGACCGGCTGGGGCAAGCAGCGCGGCGGAACGGCCCGGCTGCGGGCCGCCCGCGCCGAACTGGCCGCCACCGACCTGGTCATCGAGGGCAGCCGCTCCAAGGCCGGACGCTCCCTGTTCCTGCCCGGAGCCTGGACCCAGCTCACCAACCCGCATCTCCCCTTGGAGAGTTGGAAACTGCCCCTGTACGACCTGGCCGAAGGCCAGGACCCCGCGCTGGGCGTCGTGGTGCCCTTCCGTCCGGTCGCGGGTCTCTACCGCGACGCGTGGCAGCGGATCCAGGACGGGGACGAGCCGCAGCCGACGGAACTGGAGGTACCGCGACCGCGGAAGCGCCGCCGCTGAGTTCACCGGGACAAAGGGGGACGGCCGTCGCGTACGGCCGTCCCCGCACCACCGCTCACCTGGACCCATGACCACAAGAGAAGCACCGGCCGCCCACGTGGCCGCACTGGCGGCCCGCACCCGGCCGTACCTGATCGGCGTACGGCACCACAGTCCCGCACTGGCCGGCGCCGTACCCCGGCTGCTGGACGCCGCCGACGCCGAGGTCGTCTGCGTCGAACTGCCCGCCGAGTTCCAGCCGTGGCTGCCGTACCTCTCCGACCCGCGCACCAGCGCGCCCGTGGCACTCACCGGTGCCTACGAGGACGGGCGGCTGCACGTCCACCCCCTCGCCGACTTCTCGCCGGAGCTGGCGGCGATCCGCTGGGCACGGGAGCGCGGCGCGGAGGTGGTCTGCTGTGATCTTCCCCTGGCCGACCCCGGGTGGCCGGCCGGCCCGGCGCCCGGCGGGGAAGGGCCCGGACCCGACACGGACGACCTGTGGGACCGCACCGTGGAGGCGCGGGCTCCCGGCAGCACCCCGGAGAACCTGCGCCGGGCCGCGCTCGGCTTCGGCTGGGCGCTGCGGCAGGACCGGCGGGCACGGGGCGCGATCGCGGACGTCGATCTGGTCCGTGAGGCACACATGCGCCGGGTGGTCGCAGGGTTCGGCAAGCGCCGGGTGGCAGCGGTGACCGGCGCCTTCCACGCCCCCGCCCTGACCGACGCGGACCCGGGGCCCGCCGCCGACGCCGGCGGGCCCCGCCGGACGGCCGTCACCTCGCTCGTGCCGTACGCCTTCGCCCAGCTGGACCCACGGTCCGGCTACCCGTCCGGAATCCGCGACCCCGGATGGCAGCAGGCCGTGCTCGACGCCGAGGGCGACCCGGACCGGATACGCGATGCCGCCGCCCGTCTCGTCACCGAGATCTGCCGGGAGATCCGCGCCTCCGGCCACCCCGCGGGCACGGGCGAGGCGATCGAGGCCCTGCGGCTGGCCTGTGACCTGGGCAGCCTGCGCGGTCTTCCCGCACCCGGCCGACGCGAACTGAGGGAGGCGGTGACGTCCGTACTGGGGCACGGAAACCCCCTCGAACGAGCCCTGGAACCGGTGCTGGTCGGCACCGGACGCGGCCGGCTCGCCCCCGGCACGCCCCGTTCCGGCCTCGGCCCCTGGGTGGAGGCGGAGCTGGCCTCACTGCGGCTGCCCGGGCCGCACAGCCCCGCCCGGCGGGAGATCCGGCTGTCGCCCCTGCGGTCCCCCCTCGACTCCCGGCGCGAGATCCTGCTCCAGCGGCTCAAGGCGTGCGGGGTGGGCTACGCGGAGCCGACCGCGGTGTCCGCCGCGGGGGAGGGGAGCGCCCTCACCACCCGCTGGCAGGCCGCCTGGACGCCCTCGGTCGCCGCCCGGCTCGACCTGGCGGGCGGCAGAGGCGTCACCGCCGCCCAGGCGGCCGACGGCATGCTCCGGGAGAACCATCGCCGGGCGTGCGACTCCGACGGAGTCACCTCCGCCCGGGTGATCGCTCTCCTCGGGGCCGCGGCCCGGTGCGCCCTGCCGGACCTGGTCGGGGAAGCCCTCACCGAGTCCGCACGGGTGCTCCCGTCCGCGGCCACTCTCCCTGAACTGCTGGACGCCCTGGACCTGTCGGAGTCGCTGAGCCGCGCACATCTGCCCGGCACCACGGAGCGGATCCGCGCCCGGGCGGCGGCTCTGTGCGGCACCCTCCTGGAGGCAGCGGTCCGCGCCCTTCCCGGGCTGGCCGGCAGCGACGACCAGGAGGACGCCGTCGCCCTCGTGACCCTGGCGGTGCGCAGCGGCGAGGACCGGCTCGGCCTGCGCCTGGACGGCGAGTTGTACGACCTCGCCCGCACCGGTTCGCCCCTTGTGCAGGGAGCGGCCCTCGCCGCGCGGGTGCTGCTCGACCTCGACAGCTCCGGCCTGCTGGGCGGAAGGCTGGCGGGCTGGGTCGACTCGGCGACCGGACCGGAGTCGCGGCACCGGCTGGAGCGCAGGCTCACCGGAGTGCTCATCGCCGCCGCACCACTGATCGAGTCCGTGCCCACGGCCCTGGACCCGCTGCTGGAGCGCGTCGAGACGATGGGCGACCGCGCCTTCCTCGACCGGCTCGCCTCCCTGCGCGGCGGCTTCCGGACGCTCACCGCGGAAGGGAGAGGGCGGCTGCTGACGGCCGTGACCGGACGCCTCGGTGACCGTCCCGGCCTGCGGCTCGGCGCGCCCGCCGCACTGATCGGCCGGTGGGCCGAGGCCGACGACGCCGGGCTCGCACTGCTGAGGGAGGTGGGTCTGGCGGAGCTGGTGAGTTCCCCCGGCGTCGACCCGCCCGCTCCCGCAGGAACGGTGCCCGCGAAGGGCCGGCCGGTGTCCGGCAGCGGGGCGGAACACGGGACCCGACGGATCCGCCCCGCCGACCGGTGGCGGCTGCTGCTCGGCCGGGAAAGGTCCGCACTCCCCCCGGACCTGGCGCCTTACGCCCGAGCCCTCGACGAACTGTTCGGCGACGACGGCCATGAGGGCAACGACGGCCATGAGGGCCGGGACGGCCACGAAGGCCGGAACGGCCGTGGCGGTCAGGACGGCGGGCACGTCCACGGCGTCCATGACGGCGGCCAGGGCGCGAGCAGCGGCTCTGGCGAGGCGGCGGAAGCGGCCGCGGCCTGGGGCGGCGACACGGACCGGCTCACCGGTGGCCAGGAGGCCCCCGGCTACCCCACCGTCCGGCACTGGGCCGAGGAACTCGAGGCGCTCTTCGGCCCCGACATCCGGGAGGAGGTCCTGGGACGCGCCGCCGCGCACGGCCGTACGGACGTCATCGCCCACCTCGACCCGGCCTCGGTGCGTCCGTCCGTGGAACTGCTGTCCGCCGTGCTGACCCTCGCTCAGGGCATGCCCGAGCAGCGGATCGCGCACCTGCGGCCGCTCGTCGCACGGCTCGTCGAGGAACTCACCCGCGAACTCGCCACCCGTTTGCGCCCCACGCTGACCGGCCTCGACACCCCTCGCCCCACCCGGCGTCCCGGCGGCCGGCTCGACCTGGCCCGCACCCTGCGGGAGAACCTGCCCCACAGCCGCCGCGCGGAGGACGGCACGGTCGAACTCGTCCCCGAGCGGCCGGTGTTCAGGACACGCGCCAACCGGCGGAACGACTGGCGGCTGATCCTGCTCGTCGACGTGTCCGCCTCGATGGAGGCCGCGGTCATCTGGTCGGCCCTGACCGCCGCCGTACTGGGCGGCACGCCCATGCTCTCCACGCACTTCCTCACCTTCAGCACACGGGTCGTCGACCTCACCCACCGGATCGACGACCCGCTCTCCCTGCTGCTGGAGGTGAAGGTCGGCGGCGGCACCCACATCGCGGCGGGTCTCGCCCACGCCCGCACCCTGGTGAAGGTGCCGAACCGCACGTTGCTGGTGGTCGTCAGCGACTTCGAGGAAGGGTTCGGGACCGGGGGCCTGCTGACCGAGGTCAGGTCCCTGGTCGCCTCCGGTGTCCACCTGCTGGGCTGTGCCGCCCTGGACGACCAGGGGGTCCCCCGCTACTCGGTGCCCATCGCCGGGCAACTCGTCGCCGCCGGGATGCCGGTGGCTGCCCTGAGTCCTCTCTCACTCGCCCGCTGGGTGGGCGAACGCGTCCGTGGAGCAGGCCGATGAACCCTTCCGTCCCCCTCCCGCCCGCCGCACCGGAGGTGACCGCCTCCGCGGTGGAGGGTCTCACCACCCGCCTGCGGGGCAGACTGGACGCGGCCGTCGAGGCCCTGACCGGCGCGCCCGTCACCGCCGACGCAGGAACCGTCCGCGTCCGCTGCGGCGACGACGCGTGGGTGACCCTGGCACCCGGCCCGTCCGGCGTCCTCACCCACGCCGAACAAGCGGTGTGCACGTGCCTCTTGGCCCCCCGCTGCCTGCACCGGGCCGCCGTGCTGACCGCCTGCCCGGTGTCCGCCGCCGACCACCGCGCGGCCCCGGACCCCGAGCCGGGCCCTGCCCCGGCGGCGGCTCCCGCCGGTCCCACCGCCCGGCAGACGCAGGCCGCCGCCGGGCTCTGGACGGCGGCCGCAGCCGTACTGGCCGCCGGAACCGCCGGTGCGGGGGCGGTGCTCCAGGCCGAGCTGCTCCGTGCCGCCCACACGGCCCGCCTCGCGGATCTCCACCGTGCCGAGGCCGCCGCCCTCGACGTGGTGCGCCGTCTGCGTGACGAGCGTGACCCGCACGGTCAGCGCGCCCTCGCCGCGTTGGCCGCGGCACTGTGCGAACTCCTCCTGGTGACGCACCGGTTGCGGAACGGCGACACCGACCCGGCCCTGATCGGCACCGTGCGCCGGAACGACCGCCCCGAGGGACCGCTGCGGCTGTACGGCGTCTGCCGTGAACCGGTGATCGGGCCGGGGGACCTCGGCGGTGTGGTCACCCACTTCGTCGACGGCGACGGCCGCTGGTACACCCTCCGCGACGTCAAGCCCGGCGGCCCCGCCCGCGCCCATCGCGCCGGCACCGCCCACGTCGCGATCCGGTCCTTCCTCGGCGACCACTTCCGGCTCTCCCGCGGCGGCCTGGTCCTCACCGGCGCGGTGGTCTCCCCGGACGGCCGTCTGGTGCCGGAACCGGGAGTCCGCGCCACCTTCGCCGCCGGACGGCCCTGGACGGCGGCGGCCCCCGACGGAGCCGGGCACACGGGAGCACTGACCGTCTGCGACGTCGAGATCGTCGCCACGGACGGTGCGGACCTGCTGGCCCGGGTACTGCCGGAGCGTGGCGGCACGCCGGTCCGGCTCGCCCCCGCCCACAGCCACCCCCGTCTGCTCCACACCGCGAACCTCCGGCGGCTGGGCGCGCGGCCGGGGCTTCACGTCCGGGTCGTCGGACGCCTCGACCACGACCGGCCGGCGACCCTCCGCCCGCTCGCCGTCGCCCCCGTACCCGGCTCCGGGGCCACCCTGCGCCTCCCGGCCGACTGGCAGGGCCGCGCCGACCTCGGCTACGACCGACTCCGCGACGACCACTTCCCCCCGGGCCCCTCCCGCCCGCCCGAGCCCTTCCCCTGCGGCGGAGCACCGGTGGCCGACTCGCCGCTCGGGCGCGTCCGCCGGCTGGTCGAGCTGGCCGTATCGGGCGGGCGCCGGGCCGCCGCCGAACCCGCGCGCGACGACGACCGCCACGGACATGTCGCCGCGCTGCGCCAAAGCGGGTTCACCACGGGCGCGGAACTGGTCACCGCGCTCGCCACGGTGGCCGCCCACCGCGGCCGCGACGCGTTCGGCCGTCCCGACGACGGCGATCAGGACCGGTACGCACTGCGGTGGCTGGCCACCGCCGTCTATCTCTCCGGCACCGAAGCGGCCCTGCGCCGGGGCAACTGGCGTGCCACACGGGCGATCCAGCCGGACGGATAGGCTGCCCCGAGCGTCCATGCACCAGTACGCCAGCCCGGCGGGGGAGGAGGTCCGGACATGTTCGTTCTGCTCGCCTTCGCGGCCTTGCTCGCCGCCCCCGTGTGGGCCGTCGCCGTGATCGTCAAGCTGGTGTCCGTCGTGACGCCGGGACGGCGCCCCGACGGGGGTGTGCGGCTGCTGCGCTGGGGCGCCGGGATGCTTGCGGCCGCCGCTGTCATGCTCGCGGCCCTGGCCCTCGGCGCCGTCGAGCTGTCCGACCACGAGTCACGGTCGGGGACGAATTCCTCCCCCGCGCCCGCCTGCCGCGACGCCGCGCCCCATCTGGTGGAGCACCTCGTCGGACACCGTGCCGTCTATCTGCCGCCGGCCTTCGACTGTGTCCTGGACGACGGGACGACGTATCCCGGTTCCGGGATGTACAAGTGGCTCAACGGGCTCGTCGTGGCCTGTGCGACGGCCTCCGTGCTCCTGTTCGTGAGGGCCAGGTACGCCACCGGGCGCGTACCGACGGACGCGCTCGCCATTACCGACCAGGCGTGACGCGTCCCGGACACCCGCACGCACGGCGCGCTTGGTCAGGGCGTCGGGGCGGGCTCAGGAGATCGCGGCAGGCGTTCCTGCGCCGCCTGGCCGGGCACCTTTCCCCGCTCCGCCGCGGCCGACCGGGCCACGTGCCGCGCCGCCTCCGCCGCCGGGAAGCGGCCCGCGCGGGTCAGCAGCAGCACGCCCCACGACGCGAGGGCCGCTCCCGCCAGGGCCAGGAGCGCACCCGAGGCGCCGCCCCGGAGACGTTCGCCGAGCAGGCAGAGGCCGATCACGGACGCCGCCACCGGGTTCGCCAGGGTCACCACCGCGAGGGGCGCGCCCAGACCGCCGCGGTAGGCGGTCTGGGCCAGCAGCAGGCCGCCGGCCGCGAAGGCGGCCACCAGCAGGGCCACCCCGACCACCTGGGCACTGAGCAGGGGACCCGACCGGTCCGTCATCGCCACCGTCACCGTCTGGGTGAGTGCGGAGGCGACCCCGGAGGCGACGCCCGAAGCGGTCGCGTGCCGCAGGCCCGGCCGGGAACCAGGCCACGCCAGCAGACCGACGAGGGTCGCCGAACCGCCCGCGACGGCCAGCGCCTCGGGCACGCTCAGCACATCGTCGGGCGCCGGTCCGGACGCCGTCGCGAGAACGGCCGCCAGACCGGCGAGGGTGAAGGCCGTGCCCCGCCACTCCACCGCGCTGACCGCCCGCCCCGCGAACCGCGCCCCCATGGGCACCGCGGCGACGAGGGTGAGCGCGCCCAGCGGCTGGACCAGGGTGAGCGGCCCGTACGTGAGGGCCACGACATGCAGCAGCGCGGCCGAGGCGTTCAGCGCGACCGCCCCCCACCAGGCCCCGCCGGCCAGCAGCCGCAGAGTGCCGGTGCCGGCGCTCCGGGCGGCGAGCCGCTCCTGGGCGACCGCGGCGCCGGCATAGGCGACGGCGGAGACGAGGGACAGTACGACGGCCACGAGGACGGCGTTCACCGGCCCGCCCCCACGAGCGAGCTGTCCTCGGCCGGCACGTGCCGGGCCCGGATCCGCCCGGCCGCGGTCGTGGCGGGCCGTGGCCGGCGCAGTACCGCGAGCGCGAGGCCCAGCAGCGCCGCCGCCACGAGCGCGTCCAGCCAGAAGTGGTTCGCGGTGCCGACGATCACCAGCAGGGTCACCATCGGGTGCAGCAGCCACAGCCACCGCCACCGCGTCCGGGAGACGACGATCAGACCGACGGCCACCATCAGCGCCCACCCGAAGTGCAGCGAGGGCATGGCGGCGAACTGGTTCGACAGCTCGTCCGTCCCGGGCGGGCCGTACACCGAGGGTCCGTACAGCCGCGCGGTGTCCACCAGACCTGTGGCGGTGAGCAGTCTCGGCGGGGCCAGGGGATACGCCAGGTGCAGCACGAGCGCGGCCGCGGTGACCGTGGCCAGAACCCGGCGGGCCCACACGTAGTGGGCCGGCCGGCGCAGATGGAGCCAGACCAGGAAGGCCGCGGTGGCCGGGAAGTGAACGGCCGCGTAGTAGGTGTTCGCGAGGTGCGCGAGGGTGTCGCCGTGCAGCAGCAGGGACTGCACCGCGCCCTCGCCGGGCAGGCGCAGCGCGCGCTCCAGGGCCCACACGTCGTGGCCGTTGCCGTACGCCCGGCCGGTGTGGCCCGTGGCCGGCTGCCGGCCGAGTTTGTACGCGAGGAAGAGGCCCGCCACCAGAAGGAGTTCGCGGACGAGCGGCGGGCGCGCCGGAGCGTCGGACCCGGCCGGTTCAGGCTCCTTGCGGGCATTCATCCCCCGGCCCTTTCGCTGACGGTGGTGCTGTCGTGGTGCTGCCGGCTGAACTGTCGACCCGGGGACCGGGCCCAGCTCATCGGTGCGCGGGGGCACCGACTCTCATCGGTACGCCACCGTACCGATACGCAAGTGTACCGATACGACGACGTACCGATACGGTGGCGTACCGGTACACTGGCGTATCGACAGATGCGGGACACACTTCGGGAGCAGGGAGCCGAGCCGATGACGTCGCAGGACGCGGACCGACCGGGGCCGGTCGGAACCTCGCGCCGCTCCAAGATCACGCCGGAGCGTGAGCGGGAGTTCTTCGACGCCGTGCTGAACCGGATCCGCGAGTGCGGCTACGACGCCGTGAGCATGGAGGGCATCGCCGCCAGCACGCGGTGCAGCAAGTCGACGCTCTACCGGCAGTGGCGGACCAAGCCGCAGTTCGTCGCCGCCGCCCTGCGGTCCAGCCGGCAGGCGCGGTTCGCGGGGATCGACACCGGCACCCTGGCCGGGGACCTGCGCGAGGCGGCGCGGTGCGCGGGGGAGTGGTCGCCGAAGGACGCCACGCTGCTCCAGGCGCTCGGGCACGCGGTCCTGCAGGACCAGGAACTCGCGCGGGCGCTGCGCGAGGCGCTGGTCGACCCGGAGCTCGCGGCGCTGGCGGAGATCCTGCGGCGCGGGGTCGAGCGCGGGGAGGTGGACGCCGGGAACCCGGCGCTCGAGTACATCCCGGCGCAGATCTTCGGCGTGCTGCGGGTGCGGCCCATGCTGGACGGGTGCAACGCGGACCCGGACTATCTGCTCCGGTTCGTGGAGGCCGCCGTACTGCCGGCACTCGGCCTCGAATGAGACGCAGGCCGCCGTGACCGGGCCGACCGGACGGCGACCTGACCGCGCCGCACCGTGGGGACGGGGGCGGCGCTCACCCCGGCCGGGTGGGACACCTCTTGAGCGGAGGGGTGGCCCACCCGGCCGTCATACGCGGACGTCAGACGTCCTGCCCCCGGCCGCCGCCCGACGACACCTCGATGCCCTCGGTGATCTCGTCGAGGACGTCCTGCGTCTGGTCGGTGTCGACCCCGAGGCGGACGACGACGATCTGCTTCGGCTGGGCGGGGGACGGGAAGGCGAGCGACTGCACGTACCCGTCGGAGCCCTTGCTGGTGACCGCCTTCCAGCGCACCAGGTAACCCTTCTGCCCGGCCACCGTCACCGCCTTGGACGCGAGCACGTCGTGCGAGGTGATCTTCCCGTAGGAGTCCTTGCCGTAGCTCTCCTCGGCGTTGGCGGCGATGTCCGCCTTGGCGACCTCCTCGGCGGTGGAGCCGCGGACGCCGAGGGCCAGGGCGGGCGCCGAGTACGCGCCGCCCTTGGTGCACTTCTTGGAGGTGTTGCCGGGACAGTCGTACTCGTCCTTCGACGTCACCGCAGCACCCACCTGGAGTTCCTGGCCGTACCAGCCCTCCGGGACCGGCAGGCTGATCCCGCTCAGCGCGTCGGTCACCGATCCGCTCTCGACCCGCGGCGCCTCGGAGCCGTCCCGCTCCGGTTCCTCGCCGCCGGAGCCGCCGGAGTCGCCGGAGTCGCCGTCCGGCCCGTCGTCCCGCCCGCCCGGCCCCTGCGAGGTCGTGGTGCCCCCGCCTCCGCCGTCGTCCGTCAGCGCGTACACACCCACACCGATGCTCGCCAGGACGGCGACGGCCACCGCCACGGCTATCCCGTACCGCACCCGGTGTCCCCGTCCGGGCGGCGGCGGAGCGGGATGCACCGGGTACGCCGGAAACGCCGCCCCGGCCGCTGTGCCCGGCGCCGGCGGCCCCCAGGCGGCGGCCGACCCCGTCGGCCGGACCTGTCCCGTCCAGGCCGCGCCGTCCCACCAGCGCTCGGTGGCCGGTCCGTCATTCGTCTGCCCGGGGTCGGGGTACCACCCGGGAGGAGTCACCTGCGTCATGCCCCCACCGTATGAGGCGACGGTGAAAGCCGGATGAGAGACCCCGCCGGCCGCGCCCCGCGGCCCGCACGCCCCCCGCAACCCGGCCCCTCCCGACAGTCGTTGACCATCAGGCCCCCTGGTGGCAGGCGGGAGGCGTCGACCCGGTGTGTCGGGTGTCACTCGTCACGGCAACACGTGTGCCGACCGGACCCGCTCGGACCGGAGGAGGACTACGCTCGACACCGGTACGTCGTTCGGGCGAATCGGGGAGGTAGCAGGATGACGGAGGCACGGCCCCGGGCGGCTTCCTCGGCTTCCCTGTGGGAGCGCGACGAGGAAGTCGCCGCGATCGAGGAGGCCGTCGACATCCTGTGCGCCGACCGCTCCTCGCCGGGCAGCCTCCTGGTGCTGCGGGGCGAGGCGGGGCTCGGCAAGACCGCGCTGCTGGCGGAGACCCGGCGCATCGCCGAACGGCGCGGCTGCACCGTCTGGTCGGCCCGCGGCGGCGAGACCCTGCGCTCCGTCCCCTTCAACGTCGTACGCCAACTCCTGCAGCCCGCCCTCGTGTCGATGCTGCCGGAGGAGGCACGCGAGTACCTGGGCGACTGGTACGACATCGCCGGCCCCGCCCTCGGCATAGCGAACCCGGGTGACCGGCACGCCGACCCGCAGGGCGTCTGCGAGGGCCTGGTCGCCGCCGTTCGCCGACTCGCCCGCCGCGACTGGCCGTTGGTCCTGCTCATCGACGACGCCCACTGGGCCGACCAGGAGACGTTGTACTGGCTTGCCGCCTTCACCGAGCGCCTGGCCGACCTGTCCGTCCTCGTCGTGGTCGCCCGCCGGCCCGGTGAGATATCCGGGACCGGAGCCCGGCACCTGGACGCCGTCGCGGCCGCGGCCGACCGCCCCGTGACCACCCTCAGCGCCCTCACCCCGGACGCCGCCGCCGGACTCACCCGCGCCACCCTGGGCGAGAACGCCGACGCCGCGTTCTGCCGGGAGGTGTGGGCCGTCACCGCCGGCAACCCCTACGAGACCGTGGAGCTCCTCGCCAAGGTCCAGGACAGCGAACTCGAGCCCGTCGAGGCACACGCCGGAGAACTGCGCGAACTCAACCGCTCGGCCCGCGGCGGCGGCCTCGTCGCCCGGCTGGAACAACTGGGCATAGACGCCACCCGGTTCGCCTGGGCAGCCGCCATCCTGGGCGGCGACATCACCGTCGACCTGGTGGCCCGGCTCGCCACCCTCGGCCGCGACGACGCCGTACGGTGCGCCGAACTCCTGCGCAGCGCCCGCATCCTCACCGCGCCCGACCCCGCCACCACGGGCGGCACCTCGGCCGCCGACCTGGAGTTCGTGCACCCGCTGATCGCCACGGCCGTGTACAACTCCATCCCCGACGCCCTGCGCCGGGCCATGCACGGCATCGCGGCCCGGATCGTCACCGACTCCGGACACAGCGCCGCGGCCGCCGCCCGCCACCTCCTCGAAGTGCACCCGGACGACGACGAGGAACTCGTCTGGCAACTGCGCGAGGCCGCGCGCGAACACCTCGCCGTCGGCGCTCCCGACGCCGCCCGCCGCTGTCTGGAACGCGCCCTCGAGGAACCGCCCCGCCCCGAGGTCCACGCACACGTCCTGTACGAACTGGGCAGTGCCACCTTCCTCACCGCACCCGCCCGCACGATCGGCCATCTGCGGACCGCGCTCGGTATGCCCGGTCTCGACGGTGACCGCCGGGTGGACGCCGTGATCCGCCTCTCCCAGGCGCTGATGCACAACGACCAGATGGAGGAGGCCGTCCGCACCGTCGAGGCGGAGGCCGCCCGGCTCGAACCAGGTCCCGCCCAACTGCGGCTCCAGGCAGTCCAGTTCATGTGGGAGGGCATCCACGCCGGCGAGACCATCACCCCCGGCCGCTCCGAGCGCCTCGCCCGGCTCGCCGCCACCTGCACCGGCCGCGACAACTCCGAACGGGCGCTGCTCATCCTGCGCGGCTTCGACGCCATGATGCGCGGCGAGAACGCCGAGGAGATCGTCGAGGTCTGCAACCGCGCCCTCGTCAACGGCCGTCTCGCGCCCGGCCTCGGCTGGACCGACTCCGAGTGGGGCGTCGAACTGCTGCTGATGCTGGCCAGTTCCTATGCCTACACCGATCGCCTCGACCGGGCCGAAAGCCTCTACACCGAAGCCCTGAACGCCTACGACACGGCCGGCTGGAGCGGCGGCCACCTGGTCCTGGCACACGCCTACGTCGGCCTCGCCCACCGCCGGCGGGGCCGGCTGGAGGCGGCGGAGGAGTCACTGCGCGAATCCCTGCGCCTCGCCGAGCGCGTCGGCCGCGGACTGCCCCTGTACTGGACCGCGACCTGCAATCTCGTCGACACCCTGCTCGCGCGCGGTCATGTCGACGAGGCGTGGGCGACGGCCGAACGGCACGCCTTCGCACCGCCCTACCCGTCCACCATCGTCCTGCCCGACCCGCGCTCCGTACGCGGCCGGCTGCTGCTGGCCGTCGGCCGCACCAAGGACGGCATCAACGAACTGGAGGCGGCGGAGAAGGCGGCGGCCGCCCGCGGCCACCACAACCCGGTGCACGTCTTCGGCGCCGCCGACCTGGCCCGCGCCCTCGCCGCCGAGGACCCCGCCCGCGCCGCCCGGCTGGCCGTGGACGTCCGCCGGCGCGCCGAGCGGCTCGGCACGGACACCGCCATAGGGGAGGCCCTGCGCGTCGCCGCCGCCCTGGAGACCGGCCAGCGCGCGGTGCGCCTCGCCGCCCAGGCGGTCACCTACCTGGAGTCCTCGCCCTGCCAGTACGAACACGCCGCGGCCCGCGTGGAGTACGGCACCCTCGCCCGCTCCGCCACCGATCTCGAACGGGGCCTGGCACTCGCCCGCTCCTGCGGTGCGGACGGCCTCGCGGAGCGGGCCCGGGCGGAACTGGAGACGGGCGCGGGACTCCGCTAGGGGCGTCTGACACATGCCCGCGGCGTCCGGCAGGCACGCTCGCCGCGTTGCCGAAACGCCCACGTGGCTCCGTCACGAGGGCGCTCCGGCGCCTTGCGATCGCACGCACCGGACGCCGCTCCTTCTCCCGCGCCCATGTGTCGGACACCTCCTGGTGCGGCGCCGAGGAGGTCGCGGCCGGCGGCGTCACAGGGGTCAGGCCGCCGGCTCCGATGAACGGTGCCGTGCGGCCGGGCCGAGCGGGGTCCGGGGTCGTGGTGCGCACGGCGGAGCGGCAGCCGACGACGACGCGGCGAGATGCGGTGCCAGGGCCCGTGACCCCGGCGCGAGCCCAACGAGCCTCCTTCTAGGGCCGCTCGTGACCGCCCTCCTCCGCCAGCACCCGCTGGGCCGTCGCGAAGGCCGCGTTGGCGGCCGGAACCCCGCAGTACACGGCGGTCTGCAACAGCACCGCCCCGATCTCCTCGGGGGTGAGCCCGCACCGTCGGGCCGCGCGCACATGCATCGCCAGCTCGTCGTGCTGGCCGTGCGCGACCAGGGCGGTGAGCGTGATCATGCTGCGTTCGCGGCGGCTGAGCGTCGGGTCGGTCCAGATCTCGCCCCACGCGTAGCGAGAGACGAAGTCCTGGAAGCGGGCGGTGAACGGCGTCTGGCGGGCCTGCGCCCGGTCCACGTGCGCGTCGCCGAGCACCTCGCGCCGCACCTCCATCCCGCGGCCGGCGGCACCGCCGAACTGCGCCCGCAGCGCGGCCAGCACGGCCCCCGGACACTGGGCCGGCGCCAGATGCGAGGCGCCGGGGATCTCCACCAGGGCCGCGTCCGGCACCGCGTCCGCGATCTCCCGCAGATGCGCGGGCGGTGTCGCCGGGTCCTCCCGACCGGCGACGAGCAGCGTCGGCACGGAGACGTCCGCCAGCCGCTCCCGCAGATCGAAGGCGGCCAGCGCGTCACAGCACGCGGCGTACGCCTCCGGGTCGGCCTCCCGGTGATCGCGGACCAGCTCCGGCACGGTGAAGCCGCCCGTGAACCACCGGGCGTCCGCGTTCGCCGCGAGCCCGGCCACTCCCTCGCGTCGCACCAGCGCCGCCCGCTCCTCCCACGGCTTCGATCCGTTGAAGTGCGCCGAGGAGCAGATGACGGCCAGCGACGTCAGCCGCCGCGGATGGTGCACGGCCAGATGCAGCCCGACCGCACCGCCCAGCGAGACACCCGCGTAGGCGAACCGGTCGATGCCGAGCGAGTCGGCCAGCGCGAGCACCAGACCGGCGAGATCGCCGACGGTGGCACCGGGACCGATCAGCCCCGCCGAGGAACCCCCGTGCCCCGGCAGGTCCCAGCGCACCACCCGGTGCGCGGCCGACAGCTCGGGCGCCACCCTGTCCCACAGGGCCGATGACGTGCCGAGCGACGGGCCGAGCAGCAGCGGGGGAGCGGAAGCGGCTCCCTCGGCACGGTGGTTGAGGAGAGAAGGGGTCACGATCGCTCCAGGGCACGGTCGGTGAGCACTCCGGCGGAGCCGGTGCGGCAGGCGGGGTCGAGGAACGGGGAGAGGCCGGCGTCCCGCACCTCCGGTACGGCGGCCAGCAGCTCACTCAGCTCGCGGCCCTCCTCCTGCGCCCGCCGGGCCAGCTCGGTGAGCAGTTCCTTCGCCCGGGCACGGCCGAGCACCGGCGCCAGCTCGGCGGAGAGCAGCTCGGAGACGATCAACCCACCTGTGGTGTCCAGGTGTTGACGCATGGCCTCCGGGTGCACGCGCAGTCCCTCGGTGAGCTCGGCGGCGTCCCGGGCCGCGCCGCCGACCAGGCGGAGCAGGTCCCTGAGCGGTTCCCACTCGGCGTGCCAGGCCCCGGCCGGACGCTCGTCCTCGGCCACCAGCGAGCCGTAGAGCGTGGCCGCGAGCTGCGGTGCCCGCCGGGCCGCCGCCGCGATGAGCGTGGAGCGGACCGGGTTCGCCTTGTGCGGCATGGTTGAGGAACCGCCGCCGCTCCCCTCGGACACCTCCGCGATCTCGGTACGGGAGAGGGTGAGGACATCGGCCGCGAGCTTGCCGAGGGCCCCGGCCGTCGACGCCAGGCACCCGGCGAGGTCGGCGAGGGGAGTGCGCAGGGTGTGCCAGGGCAACAGCGGTTCCTGCAGACCCAGTTCGCGGGCGTAGGCGGCCGGCAGCGCCGTCGCGTCGTCGGCTCCGTACGCGGAGAAGGCCGCCAGGGTGCCGGCCGCGCCCCCGAGCTGGGCGGGCAGCGAGGCCCGTACCGTCCGCACCCGGTCCCGGGCGTCGAGCACCAGCGACCGCCACCCGGCGGCCTTCAGCCCGAACGTCGTCGGCACGGCGTGCTGGGTCAGGGTCCGGCCCGGCAGCACGGTGTCCCTGTGTTCAACGGCCAGCCGGGCCAGGGCCCGCTGCACGCGCTCGAGGTCGTCGAGGACCGGCCCCAGGGCACGGTGGGCGACCAGCATCGTCGCCGAGTCCATGATGTCCTGGCTGGTCGCCCCCCGGTGCACGGCGGCTCCGTGCACCTCGCCGACGCTCCGCGTCAGCTCGGCGACCAGCCCGATCACCGGGTTTCCGCCGTCCCGGGCGCGCACGGCGAGGGAGGCGATGTCGAAGCGCCCCGGGTCGGCCGCCTCCGTCACCGCGGCCGCCGCCTCCGCCGTGACGAGTCCCAGCGCGGCCTGGGCCCGGGCGAGCGCGGCCTCCGCGTCGAGCAGCGCCCGCAGGAACGCCGGGTCACCGGTCTCGGCGGCGGCCGGGGAGCCGGTCCACCCGGGGGCGAGCAGGCCGGTGTCGGAATCGGCTGATGTCACTGGAACTCCAGGAAGACCGTCTCGCCTTCGCCCTGAAGGCGGATGTCGAAACGGTACGTGCCGGCCCCCTCGTCGGCCGCGATCAGCGTGTCGCGGCGCTCCGCGTCGAGCCGGGACAGCAGCGGATCCGCCGTGAGGGCCGGCTCGTCGCCCGGCAGATAGATGCGGGTGAACAGGTGCACCAGCAGGCCGCGCGCGAAGACGCACACGCTCAGGTACGGCGCGTTGTGGCCGCGTGCTCCCGGGCGCAGGGTACGGGCGTACCAGTGGCCGTCCGCATCGGTCTGGATCCGCCCGAAGCCGGTGAACTCCACGCCGTTGCGGCCCAGGAAGCCCCCGCTCGCCGGGTCCCGCCGCATCGAACCGTCCGCCGTCGGCACGTTCCCGTCGGGGTCCGGACCCCACAGTTCCAGCAGCGCGTCCGGCAGGGGCCCGCCCTCGCCGTCGTACACGTACCCGTGCACGGTCAGGGTGTCCGGATGTCCGGCGGGTGCGATGTCCTCACCACCGCGGAAGGGCAGTGCGTAGCCGTAGAAGGGGCCGACGGTGTGCGAGGGGGTGGGCAGCACGCCGTGCGGGCCGGTGGTGTCCGTCATGGTGGTCAGCGCCCTTCTTCCGTCCAGGTGGCCCGCGGTCCGTCGAGCACGATGTCCCAGCGGTAGCCGAGGCTGAACTCCGGTACGGACAGGCCGTGGTCGTAGGCGGCGATCAGCCGCTGCCGCGCCGCGTCGTCGGTCACGGAGTGCAGGATCGGGTCGTACGGGAGGAGCGGGTCGCCCGGAAAGTACATCTGCGTCACCAGCCGCTGGGTGAACGCGGTACCGAACACGGAGAAGTGGATGTGCGCCGGGCGCCAGGCGCCCACGTGATTGCGCCACGGGTACGGGCCCGGCCGGATCGTGGTGAAGCGGTAGCGGCCGTCGGCGTCGGTGAGGGTGCGGCCCACGCCGGTGAAGTTCGGGTCCAGCGGGGCGTCGTGCTGCTCGCGCCGATGCGCGTACCGTCCGGCCGAGTTGGCCTGCCAGACCTCCACCAGCTGGCCGCGCACAGGGCGGCCGTCACGGTCCAGCAGCCGGCCGGAGACGGTGATGCGCTCGCCGATGGGCTCGCCGGTGTGATGCCGGGTGAGGTCGTTGTCGATCTCGGTGACGTCCCGGTCGCCGAACGCGGGGGAGGACAGTTCCACGAGCTCCGGGTCCCGGGACACGTCGACGGCGACCGGCGGGCGCTTCGGGTGGCGCAGCACCGACGAACGGTACGGCGCGTAGCCGCGGCGGGGATGGTGCTCGACCGGCCCGCCGTCGGCGAGCCGCTTCTCGTACGCGGCGTGCTCGGCCGCGATCTCCCGGTCGATGTCGGCTTGAGTGAGTGCGTCGGTCACGACAGGCCCTCCCCGAGGGTGAGTTGTGCTCCGGTCCGGGCGGTGATCTCCTCCACGGTCACGCCGGGGGCGGTCTCGACGAGGACGAGGCCGGCGCCGGTGACGTCGAGGACACCGAGGTCGGTGACGATCCGGTCGACGCACGCCTTGCCGGTCAGCGGCAGCGAGCACTCCGTCACGATCTTCGGAGTGCCGTCCTTCGCGGTGTGGGCCGTCATCACGATCACCGTGCGGGCGCCGTGGACCAGGTCCATCGCGCCGCCGATGCCGGTGACGAGCCTGCCGGGTATCGCCCAGTTGGCCAGGTCACCGCGGCAGGACACCTGCATCGCGCCGAGGACGGCGACATCGATGTGTCCGCCCCGGATCATGGCGAACGACAGCGCCGAGTCGAAGAAGGAGGCGCCCGGAAGGACCGTGACGGTCTCCTTCCCGGCGTTGATCAGGTCCGGGTCGACGTCGTCCGCGGCGGGGTAGGGGCCGGTGCCCAGGATGCCGTTCTCACTCTCCAGCACCACCTCGACGCCGGGCGGGAGGTGGTCCGGGATCAGCGTGGGCAGTCCGATGCCGAGGTTGACGTACTGACCGTCCCTCAGTTCGAGGGCCGCCCGCGCCGCCATCTGCTCGCGGGTCCAGGCCATCAGCCGTTCACCGTCCGCCGCTCGGCCTTCTTGTCCGCCGCCTGCGCTGCCGTGAGGGCGACCACCCGCTGCACGAAGACGCCCGGCAGATGCACGGCGTCCGGGCCGAGGCCGCCGGGCTCCACCAGTTCCTCCACCTCCGCGACCGTCACCCGGCCCGCCATCGCCGCAAGGGGATTGAAGTTGCGGGCGGACTTGCCGAACACCAGGTTGCCGTGCCGGTCGCCCCTCGCCGCACGTACCAGCGCGTAGTCGGTGCGGATACCCCGCTCCAGCACGTACTGCCTGCCGTCGAACTCCCGCACCTCCTTCGCGGGCGAGGCGAGCGCCACCCCGCCGGAGCCGTCGTAGCGCCAGGGCAGTCCGCCCTCGGCGACCTGCGTGCCCACTCCGGCGGGCGTGTAGAACGCGGGTATACCGGCGCCTCCGGCGCGCAGCCGTTCCGCGAGCGTGCCCTGCGGGATCAGCTCGACCTCCAGCTCGCCGGCCAGGTACTGCCGTGCGAACTCCTTGTTCGCGCCGATGTACGAACCGGTCACCCGGGCGATCCGGCCCGCCGCGAGCAGCACCGCGAGTCCGGACTCCATCGCCCCGCAGTTGTTGGAGACGACCGACAGGCCGCCGACCCCCCGCGCGTACAGTGCCCGGATCAGCACCTGGGGGACACCGCTGAGGCCGAAGCCGCCCACCGCCAGGGACGCACCGTGCGGCACGTCGGCCACTGCCTCCGCCGCCGAGACGACCACCTTGTCCATCGGAGGAACCCCATCCCTTCCGGACCGCCCGATCCTGGTTTGATCAGGGCACTGAGTATTTACACGCGGCAAGTCACCTGTCCAGTACTGTTCAGGAGTTCAAAAAAATCAGTGCACCGACGAAACGCACCGAACGAACCATGGGAGCGCACATGGCCGCCGTGGACCTCGCCACCCATCCCGGGCACCTGGCCCGGCGGCTCCAGCAGGCGCACCACCTGCTGTGGACCACGATGGTCTCCGAGGAGATCACCTCACCGCAGTTCGCCGTGCTCAACGCGCTCGTCGCCGAACCGGGTCTCGACCAGCGCACCGTGGGGGAGCGGGTCGGGCTCGACCGGTCCACCGTCGCCGAGGTGATCGCCCGGCTCATCCGGCGCGGGCTGCTGGACAAGGTCCGTGATCCGCAGGACGGCCGCCGGTTCCTGCTGCGCCTCACCGACGACGGGGTGCGCACCCACCGCGGGCTGACGGTGCGCACGGCGCGGATGAACCAGGTCTTCCTGGCCCCGCTCGACGCCGACGAGCGGGCCGTGTTCATGGACCTGATGCGGCGCGTGGCGGATGCGGCAGAGGGTCTGCGCGATCCCCGGCCCGCCCTGGGCGCCCCGCACTGACCGTACCGGCTCAGGGCGCCTCGGCGTACACCACCCACACCTGACCGCGTGCGAAGTTCAGGGGGTCGCCGTCGTCGGTGGTGAAGGAGGTGCCGTCCCCGGCGGCCGGACGCTTCCAGTCCGCCCGGTACGCGCGTCCGTCGCGCAGCACGGTGGCGTCACCGGATCCCACCGTCTCGGTGAACGGGGTGGTGTTGCCGAGGAAGTCCCGGAATCCCGAGGCGCGCACGGTCACGTACTGCACGACGACCGTCGCGGGCGCCAGCCGCCCGCCCTCCGTGGTGACCGCCGGTGCGCCGTCCATCGAGACCAGCCAGCGGTCGCGGTCCTCGGACCAGGTGAACGTGAAGCGGGCGGCCGGGTAGCGGACCGTGAGCTCGTTCCGGGGCTCGCCGTCCGCCGGAGGCCGGCCGAAGCGGAAGCCGGTGGTCAGGGCGGTCTCGCCGGGAGGACTGTCCATGATCCGGTCCGGGCGCAGATACAGATTGTGCGGAGCGGACCGGCCGGGGTCCCGGGTGTAGGCTCCGGGCTCCGTTTCCGGTGTCACCGCCTCCAGCGGCGCCTCCTCGATCAGCGGCAGCAACTTGCTCTGCGCCCCCGAGAAGGCCAGCACCGGCCGGTCGAACTGGCGCAGCAGCTCCAGATCGGACTCACGGGCGCTGCGGACCGGCCCGGCCGAGTCCGGCAGCTCGGTGGCGTACACGGCGATCAGCCTGCTGCTCCCGCCCTCGACCTGTTCGGCGTACACCACGTCGGCGGCCCCCAGACCGGTCTGGGGGCGGGCGGCAGGGGCGTTGTCGATCTTCACGGCCAGTACCGGCGGAACGTCCTGTCCACCGGGCCGGGACGGTGACGCGTCGGCCGACCCCCGGCCGTCGTCACCGGGACCGTCCGACGTCGTACAGCCCGCGGCGAGCCCGGCCGTCAGTACGGCGGCCAGCAGCATCCTCGCCCCCGTGCCGCGCCGTAGGCGCGCCCCTCGTTCCGTGCCCACCGTTGCCACCGCGCCTGCCTCATATCATCCGTTGTCTTGATTGTGCGCTTTTCTGATCGTCTCTGGCCAGAGCGGAACGGAGGTGCTCCCGCGCGGTGGCGTCCGCCGATCGGCTCAGCGGCCCGCGGTTCGGCATCCGGCCGCTCGGGTACCCGGACGCCCACCGCACGAGCGGCACACGGGCCGGCACGGAGGGAGCAGACGGCGATGAGGGCAGTGACCTGGCAGGGAAAGCGGGACGTACGCGTGGAGAACGTGCCCGACCCACGGATCGAGGAGCCGACGGACGCGGTCATCCGCATCACCTCCACGGGACTGTGCGGATCCGACCTCCATCTGTACGAGGTGCTGACCCCGTTCATGACCCCGGGCGACATCCTCGGCCATGAGCCGATGGGCATCGTCGAGGAGGTCGGCGCGGCGGTGCCCGACCTCCAGGTCGGTGACCGGGTCGTGGTGCCGTTCCAGATCGCCTGCGGCAACTGCTGGATGTGCCTGACCGGACTGCCCACCCAGTGCGAGACCACCCAGGTCAGCGCCGAGGGCATGGGCGCCGCGCTGTTCGGCTACACCCGGCTGTACGGCGCGGTGCCGGGCGCCCAGGCCGAGTACCTGCGGGTCCCGCAGGCCCAGTACGGCCCGATCAAGGTCCCCGAGGGGCCGTCCGACGACCGCTTCGTCTACCTCTCCGACGTCCTGCCCACCGCCTGGCAGGCGGTCGCCTACGCCGGGGTCCCCAAGGGCGGCAGCGTCGCCGTGCTCGGGCTCGGCCCCATCGGCGACATGGCCTGCCGGGTCGCCCAGGTCCAGGGCGCCGGCCAGGTGTTCGGCGTGGACATGGTC
The DNA here is from genome assembly GCF_055571035.1 of Streptomyces malachitofuscus. Taxonomy (NCBI): domain Bacteria; kingdom Bacillati; phylum Actinomycetota; class Actinomycetes; order Kitasatosporales; family Streptomycetaceae; genus Streptomyces; species Streptomyces malachitofuscus. Next base: position 102,031 of record NZ_JBVIGA010000024.1, read on the forward strand.
CCGGAACGGCTGAACAGGGCCAAGGAACGGGGCGTGGAGACCTTCGACCTGCGCTCCTTCGACGACCACAAGGAACTGGTCGCCGCCATCCGCGACCGAACCGACGGACGCGGCCCCGACGCCGTGATCGACGCGGTCGGCACCGAGGCCCACGGCAGCGCCGCGGCGCGCATGGTGCAGAACGCCTCGGCGCTGCTGCCCCGCAAACTGAGCGGCCCGATGGCGGAACGCTTCAGCGTGGACCGCCTCGCCGCCCTCCACACCGCCATCGACCTGGTACGCCGCGGCGGCACCATCTCCATCAGCGGCGTCTACGGCGGCATGGCCGACCCGATGCCCATGCTCACCCTGTTCGACAAGCAGATCCAGATGCGCATGGGCCAGGCGAACGTACGCCGCTGGAGCGACGAGATCATCCCCTACCTCACCGACGAGGACCCCCTCGGCGTGGACGACTTCGCCACCCACCGGGTGTCGTTGAGCGAGGCACCGGAGGCCTACGCGATGTTCCAGGAGAAGCGCGACGGCGCCGTCAAGGTGCTGATGCAGCCCTGACTCACGGCCCGCCGAGAATCTCGGCCAGGTCGTAGCGGACCGGCTCCTCCAACTGCGCGTAGGTGCAGCTCTCGGGAGCGCGGTCCGGGCGCCAGCGACGGAAGCGGGCGGTGTGCCGGAAACGCTGCCCGTTCTCCATGTGGTCGTAGGCCACCTCGGCCACCCGCTCCGGCCGCAGCGGCACCCACGACAGGTCCTTGCCCCCCGACCAGCGGCTCGGGGCCCCGGGCAGCCGCGCCGACTCGTGCGCCGCCTCGTCCGCCCAGGCCGCCCACGGATGGCCCGACACGTCGTCCATCCGCAGCGGAGCCAACTCCTCGATCAGCTCCGCGCGCCGCTTCATGGGGAACGCCGCGGACACGCCGACATGCTGGAGGCGGCCGCCGTCGTCGTACAGGCCCAGCAGCAGCGAGCCCACGACCGGGCCGCTCTTGTGGAGCCGGTAGCCGGCGACGACCACGTCGGCCGTGCGCTCGTGCTTGATCTTGAACATGGCCCGCTCGTCCTGGCGGTAGCGCAGATCCATCGGCTTGGCGATCACACCGTCCAGGCCGGCCCCCTCGTACTGCTCGAACCACCCCCGGGCCACCTCGACGTCGGTCGTCGCCGGCGCCACATGCACCGGCGGCGTGACCCCCTCCAGCGCCCGGACCAGCAGCTCCCGGCGGTCCGACAGCGGGACGTCCAGCAGCGACTCGTCCGCCAGCGCCAGGACGTCGAAGGCGACGAAGGACGCCGGGGTCCGTTCGGCGAGCATCCGCACCCTCGAGTCCGCCGGATGGATGCGCTCGGTGAGCGCGTCGAAGTCGAGATGCCCCTCCCGGGCGATGACGATCTCCCCGTCCAGCACGCAGCGCCTTGGCAACCGCTCCCGCACCGCCGCCACCACCTCGGGGAAATACCTGGTCAGCGACTTCCCCGTACGGCTCCCCAGCTCGACCTCGTCCCCGTCGCGGAACACGATCGCCCGGAACCCGTCCCACTTGGCCTCGTACTGCATCCCGGGCGGGATCTTCGCCACGGACTTGGCGAGCATCGGCTTCACGGGCGGCATGACGGGAAGATCCATGCTCCGATTCTGCGCGCCCACGCCCGTTGTCGCCCGGTGTGCGGGGTAGGTGTCCCGCCTCTACCGTGGCTCGCATGGGTGACGCGGTGGAACTCGAGGTGGCCGGCCGGACCGTACGGCTGTCCAGTCCGGACAAGGTCTTCTTCCCGGAGCACGGCTACACCAAGCTGGACGTCGCCCGCTACTACCAGGCGGTCGCCCCCGGACTGCTGCGCGCCCTGCGCGACCGGCCCACCACCCTGCAGCGCTACCCCGACGGCATCACCGGCGAGTGGTTCTACCAGAAGCGCGCCCCCAAGGGCATGCCCGACTGGATCCCCACCGCGCACATCACCTTCCCCAGCGGCCGCAGCGCCGACGAGATGTGCCCCACCGAGGAGGCGGCCGTGGTGTGGGCGGCCCAGTACGGCACGCTCGTCTTCCACCCCTGGCCGGTGCGCCGCACGGACGTGGACCACCCCGACGAACTGCGCATCGACCTCGATCCGCAGCCCGGCACCGACTACGACGACGCCGTCCGGGCCGCCGGCGAACTGCGCGCCGTCCTCGACGCGTACGGGATGCGCGGCTGGCCGAAGACCTCCGGCGGACGAGGCCTCCATGTGTTCGTGCCGATCGAACCGCGCTGGACCTTCACCCAGGTCCGCCGCGCCGCCATCGCCGTGGGCCGGGAACTGGAACGCCGGATGCCGAAGCAGGTGACCATCAAGTGGTGGAAGGAGGAGCGCGGGGAACGCATCTTCGTCGACTACAACCAGACCGCCCGCGACCGCACCATCGCCTCCGCCTATTCCGTGCGGCCCCACCCGCACGCTCCCGTCTCGGCGCCGCTGCGCTGGGAGGAGGTCCATGCCGCGCATCCGCGGGACTTCGACATCATGACCATGCCCGCGCGCTTCGCCGAACTCGGCGACGTGCACGCGGACATGGACGCTCACGCGTTCTCGCTGGAGCCCCTGCTCGAACTCGCCCGCCGCGACGAACACGACCACGGCCTGGGCGATCTGCCGTACCCGCCCGAGTATCCGAAGATGCCGGGCGAACCCAGCCGGGTCCAGCCGAGCCGGGCCAGGAAGCCGAAGCCCTCGGCCTCCTGACCCGGGATGACCGCAGTACCCGTGGGTGCTACAGGTCCTTGATCCGGACGTCCCGGTAGGAGACGACGTCCGTCGTGCCGTGCACCTGCAGTCCGATGTAACCGGAGGCGAACCGCCGCCCGTCCGTGCCCGGGTCGTCCGAGCGCGGCGGGGTGAAGTCCTGGCCGCCGGTGTTGTCGAACTCGTTGATCAGCACGCCGTTGCGGTAGACCGAGTAGTGCTGGTCCACCACGCGGATCTCGTAGTCGTTCCAGGTGCCCTTCTGTGTCACGCCCGCGCCGGCCAGGCCCACCCGGTCGAAGCCGTAGACGGAGCCGGTCTTGTACATGTCGCCGGTGGGCGAGTCGAACACCTGGATCTCGTGCCCGAACTTGATGGCGGCCCACTCCGGCCGGGGCTCCTCCGGGTGGTCGTGGATCTGCGGGAACCGCACGAACACACCGGAGTTGGCGTTGCCGGTGCCCGGGGCGTCGTCACGCCACTGGAGCTTCAGCGAGAAGTCGCCGTACTTGCGCTCGGGGAACCACAGCATGCCCAGACCGCCCCGGGTGGTGCCGGAGGTGATCGACCCGTCCGGGTTCAGCCCGAACGAACCGCCGCCCACGTGCTCCCACTTGGCGAAGGTCTCCTGGGTGCCGTCGAGGATCTTGCGGTAGCCCTCGGTCTGGCCGGGCTTGCCGATGCCGGACTGACGGGCGGCCTGGTTGATCGCCCGCTTCTCCCGCTTGTCGATGACCCCTTCCTTCTTGAGCGCGTCCACGACGCTCCGCACATGCTTGAGGAACAGCGCCTGCGAGGTCCACTCCTTCTCGTCCTCGATCAGCTCACCGATCCGGCAGCGGTTGTTGGTCACCCGGTTCGGCACACCCGAGTCGACCGTGCCGACGAACACCGTCAACCGCTCGTCGTACTCCGGGCAGTTGGGCGCGGGCACCCCGCCGTCCGCCACGACCGTGAAGCTCACGGTGAGCGGCTCGGAGGTGTTGCCGGCCTTGTCGCTCGCCCGGTAGGCCACGGTGTGCCGGCCCGCCCGGTCGACGACCACGGGCCCGGTGTAGGCCAGGTACGGGCCGCCGTCCAGCGAGTACTCGACGGCCGCGACCCCGGAACCCCCGTGCCCGTCGTCCGCGGTGACGGTCACGGTGGCGTCACCGACGTACGCGCCGTCGGAGTTCCTGGTGCCCTCCACGGTCACACCGGTCGCCGGCGGGGTGGTGTCCTGCGGGGGAGCGGCGACGACGGTGAACTCCACGCTCTTGGCCGCCGCCGTGTTGCCCGCCTTGTCGGTGGCGCGGTAGCGCACGGTGTGCGTGCCCACCTCGTGCACCATCACCGGTCCGGTGTACGCCTGCCAGGGACCGTCGGCCCCGAGGGCGTACTCGATGGTGTTGACGCCGGAGCCGGTGTCGGACGCGGTGACGGTGACCGTCGCCATGTCGATGTAGGCGCCGTCGTCGTTCTTCTCGCCGTCCACCGTCGCCGAGGTCTCCGGTGCGGTGGTGTCGTCCGTCGGCGGCGCGACGACGGTGAAGGCGACGCTCTTCTCCGCCGAGACGTTGCCCGCCTTGTCCAGGGCGCGGTAGCGCACCGTGTGCGCACCGACCTGGTCGACGACCACCGGGGCGGTGTACGGCTGCCAGGCGCCGTCGGCACCGAGGGCGTACTCGATCCGGTCCACGCCCGAGTCGTCGTCCGTGGCCTCGAGGGCCACGCTCGCCGAACCGACGTACTCGCCCTTGTCGTTCTGCGAGCCCGTCACCTTCGCCGTGGCCTCGGGAGCGGTGGTGTCCTCGCCGCCGCCCTCGGTCACCGTCAGGATGCCCTGCATCTCCCCGTGGCCGGGGATGGTGCAGTGGTAGAAGTAGCGGCCCGGGGTGAGCGTCACCTCCGCGGTGTGCCGGCCGCCCTGGGCGTCACTGGGGTTGGCCAGGATGTTGAGCTGGACGTCGTTGTTGAACTCCGGGTCGGAGGTCACGAACGTCAGCGTGTGCGGCATGCCGGTGGTGTTGCCGGTGGCCGCGCTGTTCTCGAAGACGATCGTCGCCGGGCCGGCCACCGCGGTCGTCGGCGCCGACGTGTACGCGGTGATGCTGTCGCCCGCGGTCCAGGTGAGCACCTGCGCCGCCGCCTCGCCGGCCGTGGACCCGGACTCGCCGGCCGAGGACGTCGTCGTCTGCAGACCGAGCATCATCAGCAGGGCGGCCAGCAGGCCGGCCCACACTCTTCGTTTCCGTGTCACTGGTTTCATCCGGCCTTCCTCGCCAGCTGACCGGCGGCCGGGGTCGGGCCGCCGCCCGTGTAGGTGACCCGCCACAGCGCGGACTTGGCGTCCGAGGTGAAGAAGCCGCGGCCGTAGTCGAGGACGTACAGCGCGCCGTCCGGACCGAACGTCCAGCCCATCAGGTTCCTGATGCCGTCGTTGCCGACGGGCACGATCTTCTTCAGGGACTCCGAGTGCACCGGGAGACCGCCGTCGCCCTGCGTCTTCGGGTCCATGAGCACCGCGTTGCGCGGCTGGTCGGCGTCGTAGAAGTCACCGACGAACCACTTGCCGTCCCAGTAGGCCGGCCACTTGACGTCACTGGAACTGCCCGCGTCGTAGCGGTAGACCGGGCCGTTCATCGCGGCCTGGCCGCCGCCCTTCAGCCAGGGCAGCCGGTAGGTGGCCTGGTCCTGCACGTACGACGGGATGCCGTTCGCGTCGCGCGGGTAGTCCGGGGCGCCGCCCTGCGGCGAGTACCAGATGTTGTTGCCGGTCACCGGCGGCAGATTGACCAGGCCGTCGTTGTTCGGCGACTCGTTCTTCGGGTGGTCGCAGTCGTACCAGCCGAGCGGCTTGGACGGGTCCGGCAGGTTCCGGTCCCGGTAGGGCTGCTTGTTGCCCATGCAGTACGGCCAGCCACGGTTGGACGCCTCGGTGATGACGGCGAACGTGTCGTACTTCGCCGGGCCCCACACGGTCGACGGGGAACCGGCGTCCGGGCCGACCCAGCCCGCGTAGAGGATGTCTGTCTTCTTGTCGACGGAGATGCGCGCCGGGTTGCGCACCCCCATCACATAGATCTCGCCGCGCGTCTTGCCGCCGCCCTCGGCGGTCTCCTCGCCGGTGAACAGGTTGCCCTCGGGGAGGGTGTACGTGCCGTCCGGCTCGGGGTGGATGCGCAGGATCTTGCCGTTGAGGTTGTTGGTGTTGCCGGCCGTGCGGCGCGCGTCCGCGAAGGACACGCCCTTGTAGTTGGGCTCGGGGTTGTTGCCCGAGTAACCGCCGCTGAAGCCGCTGGAGTTGTTGTCACCGGTGGCGATGTACAGATTGCCCTTGGAGTCCCAGGCCATCCCGCCGCCGGCGTGGCAGCAGCTATGGATCTGCACCGGCCACTTCAGCAGCACCTTCTCGCTGCTCAGGTCCAGCTTGTCGGTGGCGTGGTCGAGCGTGAAGCGGGAGACCCGCCGCTCGGCCATGCGGGTGTCCCGGTTGATCTCGGAGTGGGGCGTGTAGTGCAGGTACACCCATCCGTTCTGCTCGAACGCCGGGTCCAGTTCGATGCCGAGCAGGCCCTCCTCGACCTTCCTCAGCTCGTCGCCGCCGCCCTTGTTGCCGAAGACCGTGAGCGCTCCGGCCAGGGTGACCTTCTCGGTCTTCGGGTCGTAGACGTGGATCTCGCCCTTGCCCTTGCCGATGTCCGGGTCGTTCCAGTCGGTGACCACGGGCTGCGAGGCGTCCGCGCCGCCGCGGCCGATGTAGAAGACCCGTCCGTCGGGCGCGGTGACCAGGCCGTGCGGCTCGCCGATCTGGTCGTTCTGCCCGGGCTGGTTGGGCTTGGTGAGCCGCTCCGCCTTGTAGTTGCCGGTGATGGTGGCCTTGCAGTCGGCCTGGACGAGCCGGTTGGTCCACAGCAGGGCGCCGCGCAGATGCTCGCGGAAGTCGGTCTCGTCGTACGACGACACCGTGCCGCCCATGCCGGTGTAGAAGGACCGGCCGCCGTCGTAGTCACGGCACCAGCTGACCGGGTGGTCCCAGCCGCCCGCGCCCGCACCGGGCGCGTAGGTCGACTCGCGGACCCTGGCGACCGTGTGCACGTCGCCGGACGGGTTCTTCACCCAGTTCAGCCATTTGTCGGGCCGCTTCCACTCCATCGGCAGACCCTTGGTCGCCGGATGCGCGCGGTCGCCGACCTCCACGGTCGCCCGCTGCACCTTGTCGGGGCTCGAGGCGGCCGGGCGGGCGCCGATCAGACCGGTGAACCAGTCCGAGTACGGCTCCGCGCGGGCGGCGTCGTGCAGACCGACGAAACCGCCGCCGGCCTCCATGTACGCCTCGAGGCCCGCCTCCTGGTCCGGGTCGAGGACGTCGCCGCCGCCGGTCAGGAACACGATCGTGTTGAACCGGCCCAGCTTCTTGGCGTTGGTGAAGACCGAGGCGTCGCCGGTGGCGGTGACCCGGAACCGCTGCTCCGCCGGGCCGGAGAGCCCGATCCTCTCGATCGCCGCGATCCCGGCGTTCACCAGGGGCGACTCGTCGCCGCCGGCCGCCGAACCGTGGAACAGCAGCACACGTACGTTCGCGCCGCCCGGGGGCGACTTGATGGACATCGTTGTCAGGGACGGATCCGGGGCCGGGCGCGCGCTGGCGGGACCCGACAGCAGGCCGGCGGCGACGACACCGGCGGCCACGGTGGCCGCCCAGGCCCGTCGTCTGAATCTCGTCCTTCGTGCGTTCGAGGTACTCGACGTGTCCAACCCTGCTAAATGCATGGGTTCGTGATGCGATGTGGACCGCACGTGGCTACCCACCCTTCCTCGGTCGCAGCAACAGCGTCAAGGAAGCTAGACCTCTTTGCGCCACACGCCAATACCTATCGCAGCAATGAACCAAACTTTGTCCTGAGTGTGGATAAACAGCGGGGCGGCCGCTACGGTTTCCCAGGTTCATGACAGCCACGTGGGGAGTTCGGCATGGACAGACGCGGGTTCAACCGTCGGGTACTGCTGGGCGGCGCCGTAGCGGCGACATCGTTGTCCATGGCACCCGAGGCCGTGAGCGCGGACAAGCCGGCGAAGACCGCGCCCGCCGGCGGCGAGGTGCGGCGCATCAAGATGTACGCCGAACGGCTGGACGGCGGACGGATGGGCTACGGCTTCGAGAAGGGCAAGGCGTCCGTCCCCGGCCCCCTGATCGAGCTCAACGAGGGCGACACCCTGCACATCGAGTTCGAGAACACCATGGACGTACCCGTGAGCCTGCACGTCCACGGCCTCGACTACGAGATCTCCAGCGACGGCACCAAGCAGAACAAGAGCGACGTCGAGCCCGGCGGCACCCGCACCTACACCTGGCGCACCCACAAGCCGGGCCGGCGCTCCGACGGAACCTGGCGGGCCGGCAGCGCCGGCTACTGGCACTACCACGACCACGTCGTCGGCACGGTGCACGGCACCGGAGGCATCCGCAACGGGCTCTACGGCCCCGTGATCGTCCGCCGCAAGGGCGACGTCCTGCCCGACGCGACCCACGCCATCGTCTTCAATGACATGTCGATCAACAACAAGCCCGCCCACACCGGCCCCAACTTCGAGGCCACCGTGGGCGACCGCGTCGAGATCGTCATGATCACGCACGGCGAGTACTACCACACCTTCCACATGCACGGTCACCGCTGGGCCGACAACCGCACGGGCATGCTCACCGGGCCCGACGACCCGAGCCAGGTCATCGACAACAAGATCTGCGGCCCCGCCGACTCCTTCGGCTTCCAGATCATCGCGGGGGAGGGCGTCGGAGCGGGCGCCTGGATGTACCACTGCCATGTCCAGAGCCACTCCGACATGGGCATGGTCGGCCTGTTCCTGGTGAAGAAACCGGACGGCACCATCCCGGGGTACGACCCGGACGAACACGAGCACGCCCATGAGCCCGCCGCCGAGGAGGAACCGACGCACGAGCACTGACGGCGCCGGACATGATCCGAGAGCGCCCTCGCCCGTGGATGGCCGGGGATATCCTTTCCCGCATCCGCAGGTGAGGAGCGCCCAAGTGACCGAGACAGTGCCGCGCCCCACGCTGGAGGCGGTGGCCGCACGGGCCGGGGTCTCCCGGGCCACGGTCTCCCGCGTGGTCAACGGTTCCGACGCGGTGCGTGAACCCCTGGCCGAACGGGTGAGGCAGGCGGTGGAAGAACTCGGGTACGTCCCCAACCAGGCCGCTCGCAGCCTGGTGACCAAGCGGCACGACGCCGTCGCCGTCATCGTCGCCGAACCGGAGACCCGCGTCTTCGCCGACCCCTTCTTCGCCCGCCAGCTGCGCGGCATCAGCAAGGAACTGACCGCCCACGACAGCCAGCTCGTCCTGCTGCTCACCGAGGACCGCGACGACCACGCCCGCGTCGGCCGCTACCTCGCCGGCGGCCATGTCGACGGCGCGCTGGTCATCTCGCTCCACGTCGACGACCCGCTGCCCGGGCTGATCCGGAGCGCCGGGGTCCCGACCGTGTTCGGTGGCCGGCCCGACTTCAGCGGCGGGCGGGACGGCGTCGTCTACGTCGACTGCGACAACCGGGGCGGCGCCCGCGACGCCGTGCGGCATCTCATCGGCCTCGGCCGCGGCCGCATCGCCCACATCACCGGCGCCCTCGACCAGACCTCGGCCGTGGACCGGCTCGACGGCTACCGCGACGCCGTGGCCGGCGCCGATCCCCGGCTGGTCGTGGAGGGCGACTTCACCTCGGCGAGCGGCGAGCGGGCGATGCGGGAACTCCTCGAGCACAGCCCCGGCCTCGACGCGGTGTTCGCCGCCAACGACCTCATGGCGGCGGGCGCGCTGCGCGTGCTGCGCGAACGGGGGCGGCGGGTGCCGGACGACGTGGCGGTGGTCGGCTTCGACGACATGCTCCCGATCGCCGAACAGACGGAACCCCCGCTCACCACGGTCCGCCAGGACATAGAGGAGATGGGACGCCTGATGGCCCGCCTGTTGCTGCGCACGCTCGACGGCACGGGTGCGCAGGACCAGGCCGCGGGCGGCCTGATCCTCCCGACGACACTGATCCGCCGCGCGTCGGCGTGACTCCGCTGGTCGGCCCTGAACGAGCCTCGTCCTCTAACTCCTCCATACGGGCTGAATTCAGCCCCTCCGGCGTTCGAGGAGCGGGAGTCCGGGGGGAGCGCCCCGGGAACGGGAAGGCGCGGCGGGGGCGAGAAACGCTGCGCCCGTCCGGGTGCTCCGGCGGTGATTGTCAGTGGCTGGTGGAAGACTCCCACCGGAGGAGGAGACACCATGCTCACCACCCACTTCGTCAACGGCGCCCCGAACTGGATCGACGTCGGCACCTCCGACATGGACGGCGCCGCGTCCTTCTACGGCGCCCTGTTCGGCTGGGAGTTCCGCTCGGCGGGGCCCGACGCCGGCGGCTACGGCTTCTTCGAGCTGGCCGGACGCATCGTCGCGGGCGGCATGCAGAGCGCCCCGCAACAGGGCCCGCCCGCGTGGACCGTCTACTTCCGGACCTCCGACGCGGACGCCACCGCGCGGGCCGCCCAGCAGGCCCGGGGCGGTGTGACCATGCCGCCCATGGACGTGATGGAGCAGGGCAGAACGGCGATCCTCACCGACCAGGCGGGCGTCCCCTTCGGCATCTGGGAGCCCTCCCTGCGCAAGGGCATCGAAGCGGCCGGCGAGGCGGGCTCCCTGTGCTGGGTCGAGCTCTACACCCCGGACATCGCCCGGACCGCCGCCTTCTACCACTCCACCCTCGGCTGGGAGACCTCGGCGGTGACCTTTCCCGCCGGTGTCTACACCTCCGTCAACCCCGCCGGGACGGGGGAGGAGGGCATGTTCGGCGGGCTGGTCCCGCTGGCCGACGACCCCGTCGAGGCGGAGAGCGGACTCCCCTACTGGCTGCCCTACATCGGGGTGGAGGATCCGGACGCGGTCGTCGCCCGGGCCGTCGAGCTGGGCGGCAGGGTACGGATGCCCGCCACGTCCCTCGCCGGTGTCGGCCGGCTCGCCCGCCTGGAGGATCCGTACGGCGCGCGCTTCGCGGTCCTCAAGGGGGATCCCCGCCAGACGTGAACCCCGGCGCGCCGCCGTGCGGGCCGGGCCGCCCGGCGCCATCATCATGCGGTCACGGGAGCCGGCCGCGCCCCGGACGTTGATACGGCGTTGATCGAACGTTTTTCGCCGTCCGGCACGCTTCCGGCCATGCACATCGACACATTCCCGTCGCCCGACCTCGCCTGGCAGGAGGAGGCGTTGTGCGCGCAGACGGGAGGAGAATTCTTCTTCCCCGAGCCCGGCAGTTCGGTCCGCGAGGCCAAGCGTATCTGCGGCCTCTGCCCGATCCGCGCCACCTGCCTCGAGTACGCCCTGACCAACGACATGCGCTTCGGTGTCTGGGGCGGCCTGTCGGAGAAGGAGCGCCTGGAACTGCGGCGCACCGGACGGTAGTTCCCTGACGGTCACCGCCCGTCAGGGCGGGGAAAACCGGTACGGGCCACGTGGCTCCGGTGGCTACGATCGATCCGGCCCGCACGGCGGTTCGCAGCCGGTCGTCCGGGCCGCACAGGGGCGGACGGCGGAGCGGACGCCTTTCCACGGCAGGGAGGGCACACCGGTCCGCGTCCGGCGCGTCCCCCGGCACGACACACACGGGGGCGCCTCATGGGCGACGGCATCACCGAGGAAGAGCTGTCCGCCTTCCACCGCACGGTCGGCCGGCTGCGCCGGCTGCCCGCCGACGACCCGGTGCGCCTGCGCACCGAACATGTCGCCGCCTCCTTCGTACGCGACGGACAGGCCCGGCGCCGCAGGGCGCGCAACGATGCGGCGTCCGCGGCCGACGCCGCGACGATGGCCGCCACGGCCACCGGCGCGCCGGACCGCCGCGAGGACGCCCCGCTGGTGGCCCCGGGCCGTCCAGGTGTCTTCCACCGGTCGCGCCACTGCTATGTCTGCAAGTCGTCCTATCGACAGGTCGATGCCTTCTACCACCGGCTCTGCCCGGGCTGCGCCGTCGACAACCGCGCCCGGCGCCGACTCTCCACCGATCTGACCGGCCGCCGCGCCCTGCTCACCGGCGGCCGGGTGAAGATCGGCTTCCAGCTGGCGCTGATGCTGCTGCGCGACGGCGTGGAGCTGACCGTCACCAGCCGCTTCCCGCACGACACCGCCCGCCGTTTCCGGGCGGAGCCCGACTGCGCGAACTGGCTCGACCGGCTCCGCATACTCGCCGTCGACCTGCGCGACCCCCGCCAGGTGCTGGGGCTGTGCGAGGAACTGCGCGGCGAGGGCGAACCCTTGGACATCCTCGTCAACAACGCCGCGCAGACCGTGCGGCGGCCGCCGGAGTCGTACGCGCTGCTCGCCTCCGGTGAGCGGGACGAACTGCCCGAGGGGGCGCGCCGTGCGCCGGGCTTCACCCCGATGCGGACGCTCGGCGACGGACGCGCCACGCTGCCGGTGGCCCTGCGCGAGGCCGACGAGGCCGGACTGCTGCCCGACCCGTCCCCGGAGAACTCCTGGTCGGCCAGGCTCGGCGCGCTCGACCCCGCCGAAGTGCTGGAGACCCAGCTCGTCAACGCCCTCGCCCCGGCGCTGCTGTGCGACCGGCTGCTGCCCCTGCTGCTCGCCTCACCGCACCCACGGCGCTACGTCGTCAACGTGACCGCTGTGGAGGGCCGGTTCGCGGTGCGCAACAAGATGCCCGGCCATCCGCACACCAACATGGCCAAGGCCGCGCTCAACATGCTCACCCGCACCAGCGCGGCCGCACTCGCCGAACAAGGCGTGTACATGTGCGCCGTGGACACCGGCTGGATCACCGACGAGAACCCCGCACCGAAGAAGTCCCGTATCGCGCGGGCCGGCTTCCGCACCCCGCTGGACGTCGTCGACGGGGCGGCCCGTGTCTACGACCCCATCGTGCGGGGAGAGGCCGGGGACCCGGTGGCCGGCGTATTCCTGAAGGACTACCAGGAGGCGGCCTGGTGATCCGCCGAAACTGACTGGTGGGACCCGGCCCGATCCCTTTACCCTGCGTACAGGGGCGGGGTCGTAGCGCAGAGGCCGACGCGCCGGGTCTCCAAAACCGGGAAGACGCTGGTTCGAATCCAGCCGCCCCGCCCTCCTCGGCCCGGCAGGTCTCAGCCGCCGGCGCGGGCCGCCATCCGGGCCTTGCGGGCAGCGAGCTTCTCGTCGAACTTGGCGGCTTCGGCGTCCAGGCCGCCCATGAACAGACCCAGTTCCTCCTGGGCCTTGACGCCCTCGGGGCCCAGCCCGTCGATCTCCAGGACCTTCAGGAAGCGGAGCACCGGCTGGATCACGTCGTCGTGGTGGATGCGCAGGTTGTACACCTCGCCGATGGCCATCTGCGCGGCCGCCCGCTCGAACCCGGGGATGCCGTGGCCGGGCATCCGGAAGTTCACCACGACGTCGCGCACCGCCTGCATGGTGAGGTCCGGGGCCAGTTCGAACGCCGACTTGAGGAGGTTGCGGTAGAAGACCATGTGCAGGTTCTCGTCGGTCGCGATGCGGGCCAGCATGCGGTCGCAGACCGGGTCACCCGACTGGTGGCCGGTGTTGCGGTGCGAGATGCGGGTGGCCAGTTCCTGGAAGGCGACATAGGCGATCGAGTGGAGCATCGAGTGCCGGTTGTCCGACTCGAAGCCCTCGCTCATGTGCGCCATGCGGAACTGCTCCAGCTTGTCCGGGTCCACGGCCCGCGAGGCGAGCAGATAGTCCCGCATCACGATGCCGTGCCGGCCTTCCTCGGCCGTCCAGCGGTGCACCCAGGTGCCCCAGGCGCCCTCGCGGCCGAACAGCGTGGCGATCTCGTGGTGGTAGCTGGGGAGGTTGTCCTCGGTCAGCAGATTCACCACCAGCGCGATCCGGCCGACCTCGGTGACCTTCGACTGCTCCTTGTCCCAGGCCTCGCCGTCCTCGAAGAAGCCGGGGAAGTTGCGGCCGTCGCTCCACGGCACGTACTCGTGCGGCATCCAGTCCTTGGTGACCTTCAGATGCCGGTTGAGCTCCTTCTCGACCACTTCTTCCAGTGCGTACAACAGCCGGGCGTCGGTCCAGACGGAAGGGCTGCCGAGGTGAGGAGAAGTGAGCGACACGGGTGACTCCAGGGGGACGGTGACATGTGGAGGTCCGGCGAGCGGTGCCGGGAACCTACGGAATCGTAGGCTACGAAGCCGTAGGTTACGAAGCCGTAGGTTAAGACCACCGTAAAGACCGCTGATCAGCGGGGGTCCGTACGAGCGGGCGGCGCGCCACCACATGCCCCGGAGCCGCAGGTCGCTGCGCCGTACGGGTGATGACGGTCCGGGGTCAGGCGTACAGCTCCCGCAGGCGCACCGAGAGGCACGTCACACACCCCTCGAGCTTCTCGAACTCGCCGATGTCCACCAGGACCGGCTCGTAGCCGAGATCCGCGTACAGCTCCGCGGTCTTCGGCGCGCTCGCCGCCATCAGCAGCTTGTCCCCGCCGAGCAGCACCACATGCGATCCGGACTCCTCCGGTACCGGCAGGAAGCGCGGAAACAGCGAGGGCGCGTCCATGGCCGGGATGTGCCCGACGACCGTCCCGTCAGGCAGCGCCGTGACCGCGGACTTCAGGTGCAGCACCTTCGCGACCGGCACCGCGACGACCCGCGCGCCCAGCGGCTCGAACGCGGCCCGCACCTGCTGCACCCCGGCGGCGTTCGTGCGCCCGCCCCGGCCGACGTACACCGTGTCGCCCACCTTCAGCACGTCGCCGCCGTCCAGTGTGCCCGGCTCCCAGACCCAGTTCACCGAGCAGCCCAGGGACGCCACGGCCTCCTCGACCCCGGACGTCTCCCCACGCCGGGACTCCGCGCCGGACCGCGCGATCAGCGCCACGTTCCGGAACATGACCACCGTGTCCTCCACGAAGACCGAGTCCGGGCAGTCGTCGGCCGGGTCCACCTCGATCGTCTCCCAGCCGTGGGCGCGCAGGGCCTCCGTGTACGCCTCCCACTGCTCCACCGCCCGGTCGAGGTCGACGTCCTCCCGTTCGACGTGCGTCACCAGACCTTCGGCCAGGCGGGGAGAGGGGCGGCGGACGAGGGCCTTCTTGCTGGGCACGGGTGCGCCTTTCGGACGGGACGACAGGGCGGCCGCCGCACCTGGGAGGCCCGGCGGGCCGGCCTCCCACGGGCGTCGGCGCAGCCATCATGCAGGGCGAATCCGGACAGGACCACCCCGGCGACGCCATGACGTACCACTGGGTAACGGTCTCAGCGCCCCACCCGCCGCAGATGCTCCCCGGTGAAGGACCCCTCGGCGGCCAGCAAGTCGGCCGGTGTGCCCTCGAAGACGACCCGGCCACCGTCCCGCCCCCCGTCCGGGCCGAGGTCGATCACCCAGTCGGCGCGTGCGACGACGTCAAGGTTGTGCTCGACCACGATCACGGTGTTGCCCGCGTCCACCAGCCGGTCCAGGAGGCCCACAAGACCGTCCACGTCCGCCATGTGCAGCCCGGTCGTCGGCTCGTCCAGCACGTACACCACCCCCTTTCGGTGCAGCCGGGTGGCGAGCTTGATGCGCTGTCGTTCACCGCCCGAGAGGGTGGACAGCGGCTGCCCCAGCGTGAGGTAGGTGAGGCCGACGTCCCGCAGGGCGCGGAGCCGGCGTCGTACGCCCGTGTCCTGGAAGAAGTCCAGGGCCTCGTCGGCCGTCATCGCCAGCACGTCGGCGACGGAGCGGCCGCCGACGGTCAGCCGCAGCACCTCGTCCTTGAACCGCCGCCCCTCGCACGCGGGGCAGGTCGTCGTCACCGGGTCCATGAAGGCCAGATCGGTGTACATGGTCCCGCGGCCCCCGCAGGTCCCGCAGGCGCCGTCGGAGTTGAAGCTGAACAGCCCCGGTTCCGCGCCCGTCTCCCGCGCGAAGATCTTCCGCACCGTGTCCATGATCCCGAGATACGTCGCCGGGGTGGACCGCGCCGAGATGCCGATCGAGGACTGGTCGACCACCACGGCGTCGCTGTGGGCGGCGGTGAACTCGGTGACCAGCGTGCTCTTGCCCGAACCCGCCACCCCCGTCACCGCAGTGAGCACACCGGCCGGGAAACGCACGGTGAGCTCGCGCAGGTTGTGCCGGTCGGCCCCCTTCACCCACAGCTCGCCCGCCGCCTCCCGCACCGTGTCCTTGACCCTCGGACGCCGCCCGAGGCACCGCCCCGTCAAGGTGCCCGAGGCGGCCAGCTCCCGCGGTGTCCCCTCGAACACCACCCTGCCGCCCTCGGCGCCCGCCCCCGGCCCCATGTCGACGACATGGTCCGCCAGCACGATGACATCCGGGTCGTGCTCCACGACCAGCACCGTGTTGCCCTTGTCGCGCAGCCGCAGCAGCAGCTCACCGAGCCGGTGGACGTCGCGCGGATGAAGTCCGACGCTGGGCTCGTCGAAGATGTACGTCATCCCCGTCAGGCTCGACCCGAGGTGCCGTACCGTCTTCAGCCGCTGCCCCTCGCCGCCGGAGAGCGTGGACGTCTCCCGGTCGAGGCTCAGATAGCCGAGGCCGATCGTCTCGATCCGCTCCAACGCGGCGACGGCCGCCCCGGCGATCGGACCGGCCACCGGGTCGTCGATCTCCCGCAGCACGGCGATGAGATCGGTGACCTGCATCCCGGCAAAGTCGGCGATGGACCGGCCGCCGATCCGGGAGGCCAGCGCCGCGTCGTTCAGCCTGGCACCCCGGCAGGCGGGGCAGACACCCTCGGCCAGGAACTCCCGCACCATCTCCCGGGTCCTGTCGCTCATCCCGGCCAGGTCCCGCTTCAGATAGAGGCGTTCGAAGCGGTCGGCGAGCCCTTCGTACTCCGTGGTCCAGGTGCCGCCCGTCCCGTTCACGGTGACCTTGCTGCCGGGGCGACCCCGCATCAGGAACTCCCGTTCGACGGCGGTGAACTCCCGCACCGGTTTGTGCGGGTCCAGCTCGTCGCTGTTGGTGTACGCCTGACCCTGCCAGCTTCCCGCCGCGAACGGGGGGAAGCGGACCGCCCCCTCGGCGAGGGAGCGGTCCGCGTCGAGGATGCGGTCCCAGTCCGGCCGTACGGTCCGGCCCAGGCCGTCGCACTCACGGCACATGCCCGACGGGTCGTTGAACGAGTACGCCGTCGCCGGTCCGGCGCTGGGTGTGCCGTGCCGGGAGAACAGCACCCGCAGCACGGAGTAGACGTCCGTCATCGTGCCCACCGTCGACCGGGAGTGGCCGCCGACGGGGCGCTGGTCGACGACGATCGCGGGCGTCAGCTCCTCCAGAGCCTCCGCGTGCGGCCGTTCGTACTTGGGCAGCCGGCTGCGGACGAACCAGGTGAACGTCTCGTTGAGCTGCCGCTGCGACTCGACCGCGATCGTGTCGAAGACGACCGACGACTTCCCCGACCCCGAAACGCCGGTGAACACGGTCAGCCGGCCCTTCGGGATGCGGAGCGTGACGTCCTTGAGGTTGTTCTCCCCGGCTCCGGTGATGGTGATGTACTCGCTGGACTGGCTCATACCGCCGACGCTAGGCGGGAAGGCCGACATCTTCTGTCGTGATTTCCTTCAGCTCTCCCCCCTCCATCAGCAGCCACCGCGTGATGCCGATCGACTCCAGGAACGGCAGATCGTGACTGGCCACGATCAGCGCTCCCTCGTACGACTCCAGCGCGGTGGTGAGCTGCCGGACGCTCGCCATGTCGAGGTTGTTGGTCGGCTCGTCCAGCATCAGCAGCTGGGGCGCGGGCTCCGCCAGCATCAGCGCGGCCAGCGCCGCCCGGAACCGCTCGCCGCCGGAGAGCGTCTCCGCCTTCTGGTCGGCGCGGGCGCCCCGGAACAGGAACCGGGCGAGCCGGGCCCGGACCCGGTTGTTGGTGGCGCCCGGGGCGAACCGGGCCACGTTCTCGGCGACGGTCAGTTCCGGGTCGAGGACATCGAGGCGCTGCGGCAGGAACCGCAGCGGCACCTGGGCCCTCGCCTCGCCGGAGACCGGCTCCAGCTCACCGGCGATCGTGCGCAGCAGCGTCGTCTTGCCCGCGCCGTTGCGCCCGATCAGCGCCACCCGCTCCGGCCCGCGCAGATCGAAGCCGCCCCGCACCCGGGCGCCGTACGCCAGTTCCAGATCCATCAGCGTGAGGACGCCCCGGCCCTGTGGTACGGCCGTGTGCGGCAGGTCTACGCGGATCTCGTCGTCGTCCCGTACGGCCTCCACCGCGTCGTCGAGCCGCTCCTTGGCCTCGGAGAGCTTCTCCTCGTGCATGATGCGGTGCTTGCCCGCGGACACCTGCGCCGCGCGCTTGCGCGCCCCCATGACGATCTTCGGCTCGCGCTTCTGCTCGAACATCTTCTGGCCGTACCGCTTGCGGCGGGCCAGCTTGACCTGGGCGTCGACCAGTTCCCGCTTCTGCTTGCGGAGGTCCGCCTCGGCGACGCGCACCATCCGCTCGGCGGCCTCCTGCTCGACGGCCAGGGCCTCCTCGTACGCCGAGAAGTTGCCGCCGTACCAGGTCACCTCGCCCGAGCGCAGATCCGCGATCTGGTCGACCAGGTCGAGCAGGTCACGGTCGTGGCTGACGACGACCATGACGCCCGGCCAGTTCTCCACGGCCGCGTACAGCCGTCTGCGGGCGTACAGGTCGAGGTTGTTGGTGGGCTCGTCGAGCAGCAGCACGTCCGGACGCCGCAGCAGCAGGGCCGCCAATCGCAGCAGTACCGACTCGCCGCCCGACACCTCGCCCACGGTGCGGTCGAGGCCGATGTGACCGAGGCCGAGTTCGCCCAGCGTGGCCAGGGCGCGTTCCTCGACGTCCCAGTCGTCGCCGACGGTGTCGAAGTGCTCCTCGGCCACGTCGCCCGCCTCGATGGCGTGCAGCGCGGCCCGCCGGGCGGCGATGCCGAGGGCCTCGTCGACCCTCAGCGCGGTGTCGAGGGTCACGTTCTGCGGCAGGCAGCCCACCTCGCCGGCGACCCGGACGGCGCCGTCGGCCGGGGTGAGCTCACCGGCGATCAGCTTCAGCAGGGTGGACTTCCCCGACCCGTTGACGCCGACGAGCCCGGTGCGGCCGGGGCCGAAGGCGACGTCGAGGCCCTCGAAGACGGCGGTGCCGTCGGGCCAGGTGAAGGCGAGGGACGTACAGGTGATGGATGGTGACATGCGGGCCTCCGCGGTTGCTCGGGGCGATCAGGGGCAAACGCGTATCGAGACACCGCGGGACGACGACCGGCAGCCGGAAGGGAAAGCCGTGGGCATGAGAAGAGCCCTGTTCCGGAGGGAGCACAAGGACGGCTCGAACGCCGAGGTCGCACGCGGCGTGCACACCCGAAGGGTGTGACGCGGTGTCTCAGAACCTCAGACGAGCAACGTCCTTCTCCAATCGACGGCAACAGAAGCGTTGTACACCGTAGGAGCGGCCGGGAAGGGCTGTCAACGCCTTTCTGACGACCGCGACGTCAACCGTTCGAGGAGGCCCTGTGCCCCGCGGCCCGCTCTCCCTGCCGGCCCGTCTCTGCCTGCTGGCCTGGGACACCGGCCCGGCCCGGCTGTCCGCCCTGGTGCGGGCCGGTGCCCTCGCCGAGCTGGCCCGTCGCGGCCTGCTGACCGACGACGACGGCATCGCCACTCCGGTCGACCTGGACTCCCGGACCGGGGACCCGGTCCTTGACGGTCTCCTGGAACTGGTCACCGAGTCCTTCCCGCACCGCTGGCGCGTGTGGGTGACGCTGCACGCGCGGCACACCCTGGACGCGGTCCGGGAGCAGCTGGTGGCCGAAGGCGTCCTGCGGGCCGAGAAGCACCGGGTCCTCGGCGTGTTCCCGTCCGTGGAGCACGTCCTGGCCGACACCGCCCGCGCGGACGCCCTGCGCGGGGAGGCCCACCGGGTCCTGGACGGATCCGCGTCCGCCGGGAGCGTCCCCGAGCCGACCGCCGCGGCCCTCGCCCTCGCGGCCGCGGCGGGCCTGCCGAAGACCCCGGACGGCGCCTCCCTCGACCGGCACGCCGAGGCCCTCACCCGCCGTGCGGGGGAGTCGACGCCCGGGTTCGAGGCCGTCCTGCGCGAGTTGTGCGCGGGCCTGGCCGACGGGGTGCCGCTGGCGTCACCGGCCAGGGGCCGCTGACCCCTCGGACGTGCCGCACGTCCGTGTCGGGTTCCTGCGGGAGAGGCAGTCCGCAGCGTCGTGGGCGCCGGGCGCCGACGGATCCGCGCCCCCGGTACCGTCGACCCGGGGACCGTGAGGGAGCTCGCCGACGGGACGCACGCCTCGCCGACAACCGGTGGACCGGCCGCCGCGCGCGGACCGCACGGCGCCGGGACGTACGACGCGCAGGCCGGCGGCCCGGCGTCCGGAATGCTCAACGCCCTGACCGCCGGAGACCGTTGGCCGGCCGTCAGGCGTCGCGCATCAGCTCCGCGAGGCCGTGGTCCAGGTCGAGCCGGAGGTGCTCCAGACCGGTCGGCACCAGTTCGCTCGTGGCCTCCAGGAACCGGCGCACCTCGCCCGAGCGGACATGCACGACGGCGGTCCCCTCCGGGGCGTGGAACTCCAGCACCGTGCGGTCGTAACCGTACGGGCGCACCCGTACGTCGCCGTATCCCTCGGGACCCTGCAGGCCCGCGGCGAGCAGCTCACGGGCGAAGGTCCAGCAGACCTCGACGCCCTCCAGGGTGGCGGGCGCGGGGAAGGTCATACGGACGGCGAACGGGTCGTCGCCGTCGTAGTGCAAGGTGGCGGGGATGTTCGGCATCCGCGGCGCGGCGGCGACCAGACGGGCCTGTACGGGCTGCTCGATGACGGTGGACAACGCCTTGCTCCCTCGTGACGGCTGGACGGGCTTCCGGGCGGATCGGGTCGGCTACTGGAAGAGACGACGGAATCAGCCAATCCGTGCACACGAAAAGCGAGTGACCTCTGTCACCGCCTTCATGCACCCGAGTGACGCGGCTCTCCTCACGCGTTCCCCGGGGCGCCCGATCCGGCCGGAGAGGCCCTCTGGACGGCACCCCGGCGGTGGACTAGCTTCGCCCGCCATGAGGCGCTCGGGGAACACGCGACGGACGAGACGGACGGGACGAAGCCGCCGGGTGACCGCCGCGGCGGTGTGCGCGGCGGCCCTGGCCGCCCTGACGGCCGTACCGGCACAGGCGCACGGACCCGACGGGCGGACGTCACCGCACTGGTCGGTCAAGGACACGGGCACCCCGGACATCAGGTTCCGAGGGCTGGCCGCCGTGAGCCGGAGCACCGCCTGGGTGGCCGGAACCGCGGGCACCGTCCTGCGTACCACCGACGGCGGCAGGAGCTGGCGGAACGTCTCGCCGCCCGGCGCGGGGGAGTTGCAGTTCCGGGACATCGAGGCGTTCGACGCGCGGCGGGCCGTGGTGCTCGCGATCGGCGAGGGCGAGGCGTCCCGGCTCTACCGCACCGACGACGGCGGAGCGACCTGGACGGAGTCCTTCCGCAACACCGACGCCCGTGCCTTCTACGACTGCCTCACCTTCTTCGACCGCCGCCACGGTCTCGCGATGAGCGACCCGGTGGACGGGAAGTTCCGCATCCTGGCGACCGGCGACGGCGGCCGGTCCTGGAAGGTGCTCCCGGACACGGGCATGCCGCCGGCCCTGGAGGGCGAGGCCGGATTCGCGGCGAGCGGCCAGTGCCTGGTGTCCTCCGGGCCGAAGGACGTCTGGCTGGCCACCGGAGGAGCGGCACGCGCGCGCGTGCTGCACTCCGCCGACCGGGGCCGCACCTGGACGGTCACCGACAGCCCGATCCCGGGCGGCGACCCGGCGCGCGGCGTCTTCGCCCTCGCCTTCCGCGACCGCGCCCACGGGCTCGCCGTCGGCGGCGACTTCCGCCCCGGCGAGGCCTCGCCCGACGCGGCCGCACGCACCGCCGACGGCGGCCGCGCCTGGCGCCCGGCCCATGCCTCGCCGCCCGCCTACCGCTCCGGTGTCGCCTGGCTCCCGCACAGCCGCACCGCCGCCCTCGCGGTCGGCCCCACGGGCACCGACCTGACGACCGACGCCGGCCGTACCTGGCGGACCGTCGACACCGGTTCGTACGACACGGTCGACTGCACGCCCGACCACGGCTGCTGGGCGGCGGGGGAGCGGGGACGGGTTGCCCGCCTGGAGCACTGACGCATGCGGCGTGCCCTGATCGCTGCCAACGTGGGTACCCGTTCGCTGTACGCGAGAGGAAGTGAGCGGACATGCCACGCGGTTCCAGCCCCAAGCGGGAGCGTCAGTACGAGCACATCAAGGAGAGCGCCGAGGACCGGGGCGAGAGCACCGGGCGCGCCAAGGAGATCGCCGCCCGGACCGTGAACAAGGAGCGCGCCCGGTCCGGCGAGTCCAGGACGGCCAGCCGCACCTCCACGCAGGACATGTCGTCTGGCAAACGGGGCGGCCAGCGGTCCGGGAAGGGCTCCCAGGGGCCCACCCGGGACCAGCTGTACGAAGAGGCCAAGAAGAAGGGTGTGGAAGGCCGTTCGAGCATGAACAAGAGTCAGCTCCAGCGGGCGCTCGGCAAGTGAGCCGCCTCCGCGCGGTGGGAAGGACCGGGAGGCGCCCTCCGCGCGGAGCACACCCGCCCCGTAGGCTCGGGGCACCATGACGACCGTACGCACACCGGCCGACTGGCCCGTGACCGAGGAAGAGGCCCGAGCGGTCCAGGACCGGCTCCGCGCGCGGGTGGTGCTCGACGAAGCGGGCCCGCCGCCCGGCACCGGCCGGGTGACCGGGGTCGACGTGGCGTACGACGACGAGCGCGACGTCGTCGCCGCCTCGGCCGTCGTCCTGGACGCCGCGACCCTGGACGTCGTCGCCGAGTCCACGGCCGTCGGCCGCGTCTCCTTCCCGTACGTCCCCGGCCTGCTCGCCTTCCGCGAGATCCCGACCGTGCTGGCGGCCCTGGACGCCCTGCCGTGCCCGCCCGGCCTCGTGGTCTGCGACGGCTACGGCCGCGCCCACCCGCGCCGCTTCGGCCTGGCCAGCCACCTCGGTGTCCTCACCGGCCTGCCGACGATCGGCGTCGCCAAGAACCCCTTCACCTTCACCCACGAGGAACCGGACACCCCGCGCGGCAGCACCTCACCGCTGCTCGCCGGCCGCGAGGAGGTCGGCCGCGCGCTGCGCACCAGGGACGCCGTGAAGCCGGTCTTCGTCTCGGTCGGCCACCGCGTGAGTCTGGACAACGCCTGCGCCCACACCCTCGCCCTGGCCCCCGCCTACCGCCTGCCGGAAACCACCCGCAGAGCCGACGCCCTGTGCCGCCGTGCCCTCGCCGAGGCCGACCCCGTTCAGGTCACGTCCTCGACCTTCCACCGCCCCACCTCGCGGTACTCCGAGTCGTAGACCGCCGCCCCGTCCCCGGGCTCCATCGCGTAGTGCCGCAGATTCCCGCCCCAGTACCGCAGGATCCGTCCCAGCTCGCCCGCCGGGTCCTTGGTCAGCGCGTCGTCGTCCATGGCCACTTCGAGGAGAAATCGCATGCCTTCAAGTGTTTCATTGAACCGCGCAGTGAAGGTCTGACCCGTGTCCGGCCCCGTCACCCTCGTGTTTCGCGGGGTGCCGGGGCGCGGAAGTCTCAAACCGGTGGTGCCCCCCCCAGGCGGCGTTCGCCCGTCTGACTGAGTACCGCTCCTGAGTACCTGTACGGATGCCGGGGCCCGGCCGCCCCGGCAGGCTGGCGCGTATGACAACGCACCGCGCACCCGAACCCGTCGGCGCCGACGGACGGCCCGTCGAGCGGGCCGTCACCCTCGGCCTCTCCCTTGCCGTCCTCGCCGGGCTGGGCTGGATCGTCGGGATGATCTACACGCTGGTCCAGTGGCCGCTGTAGCCGGCCTCCGGCTCCTCAGCGTGTCGCGGGCTCCTCAGCGGGTCGCGGCGACGCGGAAGCGGATGCCCGCCGCGCCGAGGCGTCCGATCAGCGCGTCACCCATCGCCACCGCCGTCGTGACCTGGCCCGCGGTCGGCGGCAGGTCGTCGAGGGCCAGACACAGGGCCCCCTCGGCCAGCATCTTCGCCGTCTCGCCGTAGCCGGGATCGCCGCCCGCCACCTCCGTGTACACCCGGCGTCCGCCGCCCTCACCGACGAAGCGGACGGTGAACCAGCTCCGGGCGCGCTTCTCGGGGCCCGGCCCGTCGCCGGGCCTGAGCCGGTCGGACAGCCGGCGGCGCAGCGGCGGGAACTGGGCCGCCGTGACCAGGGCGCCGACCGCCGCCACCCCGCCCACCGCGACCGGGAGACGCCGCACGGCCGCGTAGTGCCGGTAGCGGAAGTCGGGGCCGTACCGGTCGAGTGACGTCGCCGAGCGGCGCACGATCTGCCCGTCGATCGTCGGCAGGGGCAGAGCCCATGCGCCGACCTCCGGCGCGTAGCGCGGCGCGCCCAGGGGCGCCGCGACCCGGCGGTCCATCAGCCGCGGCTCGTGGTGCCTGCGGTCGCGGGCCGCCGCGCGGAGCCGGCGGTGCCGGGCGAACTGGTTCAGGGCCGAGGCGAAGGTCCCGCCCGAAAAGGCCGCGTCCGCGGTGACGAAACCGTCCACGGTCAACGGCACCCCCTCCGGCAGCTGCCGCACGGTGAAGTACGCCCCCAGGTCGTGCGGAACCGAGTCGAAACCGCAGGCGTGCACCAGCCGCGCCCCGGTCTCCCGCGCGCGTGCGTCATGACGGACGTACACGAGGTCCACGAACTCCGGTTCACCCGTGAGGTCGACGTAGTCCGTCCCCGTGTCCGCGCAGGCGGCGACGAGTTCCTCGCCGTACTCCACATAGGGGCCCACGGTCGTGGCGACCACGCGCGCCTGCTCGGCGAGGGCGCGCAGGGAGCCCGGGTCGGACACGTCCGCCCGCAGCACTCCGGCCTCCGCGCCGCCGGGCAGCCGCTCCCGCAGCCGCTCGAGCTTCTCCGGGCTGCGGCCGGCGATCGCCCAGCGCAGCCCGGCCGGGGCATGGGCGGCGAGGTACTCCGCGGTCAGTGTCCCGACGAAGCCGGTCGCTCCGAAGAGCACGATGTCGTAGGGACGATCCGTCCTGTTCAGCCTGCTCATGACACCCCTTGGTCGTGCAGCCGCGCCGCTGTCGGTGGCCGAGGCTAGCGTGAGGGGATCGGAGCTGTGACGACGAGTCCGGAGGAAAGCGATGGCCGTGCCCCCGAACGCCCTGAAGAAGTGGGAAAAAGTGCGCGACTACGCCCTGGGGCTGCCGGGAGCCGCCGAGGAACACCCGTGGGGCGAGACCGTCGCCAAGGTCAACAAGAAGGTGTTCGTCTTCCTCGGGGTCGACGACGGCAGCTACCCCCTTGGGGTGACGGTGAAGCTCACGGACGAGACGGCCCACGCCCACGCGCTGGCCTGCCCCGGCGCCGAGCCCGCCGGGTACGGACTGGGGAAGGCCGGCTGGGTGAGCATCCCCCTGGAGCCCAAGGGCGCACCGACGGCCGAGCTGCTGTGCGACTGGGTGGAGGAGAGCTACCGCACCATCGCCCCCAAGCGGCTGGCGGCGGAGCTCGACGCCCGCTGAGGGGGCGCGTGACCGGGCGCGACCGGACTCCGCCCCGTAGAGTGGCTAAGCGCTTGCTCGCCCGGTCTTGTGCCGGGTGGTACGTGTTCTTAACATCGCTGGTGTTACATCATGTGTGTCACAGCCGTTGGGGGCTCGATGACGGAGGCGAAGGCGCCGGGACAGGGTCCGCTCACCGGCGTGCGCGTGGTCGAACTGGCCGGCATCGGGCCGGGCCCGTTCGCCGCCATGCTCCTGGCCGACCTGGGCGCCGATGTCGTGCGCGTGGACCGCCCGGGCGGCCCCGGGCTGGGGATCGACCCGGCCCGGGACATCACCAACCGCAACAAGCGTTCCGTGATCGTCGACCTGAAGGACCCCGCCGGCCCCGCCCGCGTCCTGGACCTCGCCGAACGCGCCGACGTCCTGATCGAGGGCTACCGCCCCGGCGTGGCGGAACGCCTCGGCGTCGGCCCCGGGGACTGCCACGCCCGCAACCCGCGCCTGGTCTACGGCCGGATGACCGGCTGGGGCCAGCACGGCCCGCTCGCCGACCGCGCGGGACACGACATCGCCTACATCGCCCTCACCGGCACCCTCGGCATGATCGGCGGCCCGGACGGCCCCCCGGCCGTCCCCGCCAACCTGCTCGGCGACTACGCGGGCGGCTCCCTCTACCTCGTCGTCGGCGTCCTCGCCGCCCTGCACCACGCCCGCGCGACCGGCACCGGGCAGGTCGTCGACGCCGCGATCGTCGACGGGACCGCCCACCTCTCCACGATGATCCACGGCATGCTCGCCGCGGGGGTCTGGCAGGACCGGCGCGGCGCCAACCTCCTCGACGGGGGATGCCCCTACTACGGCACCTACGAGACCGCCGACGGCGGGCACATGGCGGTCGGTGCGCTGGAGCCGCGGTTCTACACCGAGTTCCTGCGCCTGCTCGGCATCGAGGACCAGGCCGCGGCCCACACGGACGTCTCCCGCTGGCCCGCGCTGCGCGAACGGGTCGCCGCCCGCTTCAAGGAACGCACCCGCGACGCGTGGACGGCCGTCTTCGAGGGCACCGACGCGTGCGTGGCGCCCGTACTCTCCCTCCGCGAGGCCCCGCACCACCCGCATCTCGCCGCCCGCGGCACCTTCACCGACCACGACGGCATCACCCAGCCCTCACCCGCCCCGCGGTTCTCCGCGACCCCCGCCGCCGTCCGCACCGGACCCGCCCGGCCGGGCGCCGACACCGACGACGTGGCCCGCGACTGGGACCTGCCCGGGCCCGCGGCAACGGCTCCCGCACCCACGTCCCAGCCCTCCCACCCTCAGTGAAAGGCCTCCTCGTGAGCACCGAAGCGTACGTGTACGACGCGATCCGCACCCCGCGCGGGCGCGGCAAGGCGAACGGCGCCCTGCACGGGACCAAGCCCATCGACCTGGTCGTGGGCCTCATCCACGAGATCCGGGGCCGCTTCCCGGACCTGGACCCGGCCGCCGTGGACGACATCGTGCTCGGCGTCGTCGGCCCGGTCGGCGACCAGGGTTCCGACATCGCCCGCGTCGCCGCGATCGCGGCCGGACTGCCGGACACGGTCGCGGGCGTCCAGGAGAACCGCTTCTGCGCCTCGGGTCTGGAGGCCGTCAACCTGGCCGCCGCCAAGGTGCGCTCCGGCTGGGAGGACCTCGTCCTCGCGGGCGGTGTGGAGTCCATGTCCCGCGTCCCCATGGCCTCCGACGGCGGCGCCTGGTTCAACGACCCGATGACCAACCTCGCCGTCAACTTCGTTCCCCAGGGCATCGGCGCCGACCTCATCGCCACCATCGAGGGCTTCTCCCGGCGCGACGTCGACGAGTACGCGGCCCTCTCGCAGGAGCGCGCGGCCACCGCCTGGAAGGAGAACCGCTTCGCGCGGTCCGTCGTCCCGGTGAAGGACCGCAGCGGCCTGGTCGTCCTCGACCACGACGAGCACCTGCGCCCCGGCACCACCGCCGACTCGCTCGGCAAGCTGAAGCCGTCCTTCGCGGACATCGGCGAACTCGGCGGCTTCGACGCCGTCGCCCTGCAGAAGTACCACTGGGTGGAGCAGATCGACCACGTCCACCACGCGGGCAACTCCTCCGGCATCGTGGACGGCGCCGCCCTCGTCGCCATCGGCTCCAAGGAGGCCGGCGAACGGGGCGGACTCACCCCGCGCGCCCGGATCGTCTCCGCCGCCGTCTCCGGCTCCGAGCCCACCATCATGCTCACCGGCCCCGCCCCGGCCACCCGCAAGGCACTCGCCAAGGCCGGACTGACCATCGACGACATCGACCTGGTCGAGATCAACGAGGCGTTCGCGGCGGTCGTCCTGCGCTTCGTGAAGGACATGGGCCTGTCGCTGGACAAGGTCAACGTCAACGGCGGCGCCATCGCCCTGGGCCACCCCCTCGGCGCCACCGGCGCGATGATCCTCGGCACCCTCGTCGACGAACTCGAGCGCCAGGACAAGCGCTACGGGCTCGCCACCCTGTGCGTGGGCGGCGGCATGGGCATCGCCACCGTCGTCGAACGCCTCTGACTCCCCAGCGCCCCCGCCACCTACTCACGGAGACCTCCTCATGACCGAGAGCACCACCATCCGCTGGGAACAGGACCGCACCGGCGTCGTCACCCTCGTCATCGACGACCCCAACCAGTCCGCGAACACCATGAACCAGGCGTTCCGCGACTCCCTCGCCGTGATCACCGACCGCCTGGAGGCCGAGAAGGACTCCATCCGCGGTGTCGTCATCACCTCCGCCAAGAAGACCTTCTTCGCCGGCGGCGACCTGCGCGACCTGATCCGGGTCACGCCCGAGACCGCCCAGCAGCTGTTCGACGGCGGCATGGCGCTCAAGCGCCAGATGCGCCGCATCGAGACCCTGGGCAAGCCGGTCGTCGCCGCCCTCAACGGCGCCGCCCTCGGCGGCGGCTACGAACTCGCCCTGGCCTGCCACCACCGGATCGCCCTCGACGCCCCCGGCTCCAAGATCGGCTGCCCCGAGGTCACCCTCGGCCTGCTCCCCGGCGGCGGCGGTGTCGTCCGCACCGTGCGCATGCTCGGCATCACCGACGCGCTGCTGAAGGTGCTGCTCCAGGGCACCCAGTACAGCCCGCGCCGCGCCCTGGAGAACGGCCTGGTCGACGAGGTCGCCGACACGCGCGAGGACATGATCGCCAAGGCCCGTGCCTTCATCGACGCCCACCCCGAGTCCGCCCAGCCCTGGGACCGGCCCGGTTACCGCATCCCCGGCGGCACCCCCGCCCACCCCAAGTTCGCCGCCAACCTGCCGGCGTTCCCGGCCAACCTGCGCAAGCAGACGGGCGGCGCCCCCTACCCGGCCCCGCGCAACATCATGGCCGCGGCCGTCGAGGGCGCCCAGGTCGACTTCGAGACCGCCCAGGTCATCGAGGCCCGCTACTTCGTCGAACTGGCCGCGGGGCAGACGTCGAAGAACATGATCCAGGCGTTCTTCTTCGACCTCCAGGCCGTCAACTCCGGCGCCAACCGCCCGGGGGGCGTCGAACCGCGCACGGTCCGCAGGGTCGCGGTACTCGGCGCCGGGATGATGGGCGCCGGCATCGCCTACTCGTGCGCCCGCGCGGGGATCGACGTCGTCCTGAAGGACGTGTCCCTCGAAGCCGCGGTCAAGGGCAAGGGCTACTCCGAGAAGCTGTGC
This sequence comes from Streptomyces malachitofuscus, assembly GCF_055571035.1. Lineage (NCBI taxonomy): Bacteria > Bacillati > Actinomycetota > Actinomycetes > Kitasatosporales > Streptomycetaceae > Streptomyces > Streptomyces malachitofuscus. The sequence goes on from NZ_JBVIGA010000024.1 coordinate 130,950, forward strand.
GCCAAGGCCGTCGCCACGGGCCGTACCAGCCAGGAGAAGGCCGACGCACTGCTCGCGCGGATCACGCCCACCGCCGAGGCCGCCGACCTCGCCGGCTGCGACGCGGTCATCGAGGCCGTCTTCGAGGACACCTCCCTCAAGCACAAGGTGTTCCAGGAGATCCAGGACGTCGTCGCCCCCGACGCGCTGCTGTGCTCCAACACCTCCACCCTGCCCATCACCGCCCTCGCCGAGGGCGTCGAGCGGCAGGACGACTTCGTCGGGCTGCACTTCTTCTCACCCGTCGACAAGATGCCGCTGGTCGAGATCATCAAGGGCGAGCGCACCGGGGAGGAGGCGCTGGCCCGCGCCTTCGACCTGGTCCGGCAGATCAACAAGACCCCGATCGTGGTCAACGACTCGCGCGGTTTCTTCACCTCCCGCGTCATCGGGCACTTCATCAACGAAGGCGTCGCCATGGTCGGCGAGGGCATCGAACCCGCCTCCGTGGAGCAGGCCGCGGCCCAGGCGGGCTACCCCGCCAAGGTGCTGTCCCTGATGGACGAGCTGACGCTCACCCTGCCGCGGAAGATCCGGGGCGAGTCCAAGCGGGCCGTGGAGGAAGCCGGCGGCACCTGGACCGCTCACCCTGCCGAGGCGGTCATCGACCGCATGGTCGACGAGTTCGGGCGCCCGGGCCGCAGCGGCGGGGCCGGCTTCTACGAGTACGGCGAGGACGGCAGGCGGGGCCGCCTGTGGCCGGGACTGCGCGAGCACTTCACCGTGCCGGGCCACGAGATCCCGTTCCGGGACATGCAGGAACGCATGCTGTTCTCCGAGGCGCTGGACACCGTCCGGCTGCTCGAGGAGGGCGTGCTGACATCCGTCGCCGACGCCAACATCGGCTCGATCCTCGGCATCGGCTTCCCCGGCTGGACCGGCGGCGTCCTGCAGTACATCAACGGCTACGAGGGCGGCCTGCCCGGATTCGTGGCCCGCGCGCGGGAACTCGCCGAGCGCTACGGCGAGCGCTTCACCCCGCCCGCCCTGCTGGTGGAGAAGGCGGAGAAGGGGGAGGTCTTCAAGGACGCGCGCTGACGGCGGTCAGCGCGGTTCGCCCTCCTCGTCGAGCCACTCCCGCAGCTCCTCCCGCAGCGACCGCTGGAAGGTCGTGAGCAGCGCCTGCACCACGAGCGGATGCATCCGGGCGGACAGGGACCGCACATCCCGTGCGTCCTTGTCCGCCACCGCGTCACGCAGCAGCCGCGACAGCTCGCGGGCCGCCGCGCGGGAGTGCTCGATGAGCGCAGTACGGGCGGCGAGGACCGTCTCGTGCGACAGCGGTACGTCCAGCAGCTCGACGCCGAGCCGCAGCAGCCCGGCGTCGACCCGGAAGGCCTCGCCGTCCGGTGCTCCGTCGGCCGGCTCGACGACGTCCATCGCCGCCAGCCGCTTCAGCTCGTCCTCGCCCAGCGCACGCCCCGCGCGGCGCTCGAGCTCCCCGCGCGACACCGTCTCCGTGGCGCCGGGCGCCCAGGACGCCACCACCGCCCGCTGCACCGCCAGGTCGCGCACGCTCAGGTCCGGCGGCAGCTGCCCCAGGTACCGCTCGATGGCCGCCAGCGTCATGCCCCGGCTCTGCAGCTCCTCGATGAGCTCCAGCCGGGCCAGATGCTCCCGCCCGTACCGGCCGACCCGCCGCGGACCGATCACCGGCGGCGGCAGCAGCCCCTTGGTGCCGTAGAAGCGGACCGTGCGCACGGTGACCCCCGCCCGGGCCGCCAGCTCGTCGATCGTCAGGGCCTCGGTCTCGGTCGTCATGTGCAGCAGTATCGCTGTCCCACCAGCGCTGTGACATCTGAACTGTCACCCCCGGGCGGCCGTGTGAGAAGTTCCGCGGTGCGACGTGCGCCCTCGCATGCGGCCCCGCAGGCCGGGAAAAGTGCCCCCTCGGCCCGTGCCGTGATCGAGCGCGCCGGCCGGGCTACTCCGGAACGCCCGGGACGAGCGCACCAGGGCCCGGCCCCGCGAAGCAGAAGCAGCAGCTCACGGCCACTGTCAGTGGCGGTCCGTAGGGTGGCGTCATGTCGGGGATCACATACATCCGGGGTGACGCCACCGCTCCGTCGGTGAAGGGCGTCAAGGTGATCGCCCATGTCTGCAACGACATCGGGGGATGGGGGAAGGGCTTCGTCCTGGCCGTGTCGCGCCGCTGGCCCGAGCCGGAGGCGGCGTACCGCGCCTGGCACCGGGAGCGCGCCTCCAACGACTTCGCGCTGGGCGCGGTGCAGCTCGTCCAGGTGGAGCGGTACGTGTGGGTGGCCAACATGATCGGCCAGCGCGGCATCCGAACCGGCAGCAAGGGCGTCCCCGTTCGCTACGAGGCGATCGACGCGGCCCTGGCCCGCCTCGCCGACCACGCGATCGCGCTGGGCGCCTCGGTCCACATGCCCCGCATAGGGTGCGGTCTCGCCGGCGGCAGATGGTCCCGCGTCGAGCCGCTGATCGACGAGCGGCTGGTGCGGCGCGGGATATCGGTGACGGTGTACGAGCGCGGAGGTTGAGCGGTGGGGGTGCGGCCCACCGCTCAGGTGCCCGGCGGCGTGCTCTCAGTGGTTGCCGTGCACGCCGTTGGTGGCGGCGATCTTCTTCCAGGACTTCGGCGCCTCCGGCGTGCGGTCGGAGGCCGATTCCGAGGCGCCCGGCGCCGATGCGGCGGCCTCCGGCTTCGCCGCCATTGCCGTAGGCCGGGTAATAGGGGTCGCCGATGCCCGGCGCTCCGGGGGAGGGGCTCGCGGCCGATGCCGGGATCGCCAGCAACAGGGTGGCCGAGGCCAGGACTCCCGGCACGATGGTTCTGCGGTGCACGAAGGGCTCCAAGTCGTCGGGGTACGAGGTCCTTTCGCAGCCCATTGATCCCCTCCGCCTCTGGCTTGTCCATGACCACCGCGGTCACAGGATCGCCATTCGGCCGTCATGAACCCCCCGGCACGCGGAAGGTTCCGGCCACCCGCAGCCTCACGCCACGTCAGATGCACTCTTCTGCACGCGAGTTCACCGATGTACCGTCCGCGCATGCCGAAACGCACGCGCCCCACGACCTGGAGAACGCTCGCGACGGCGGCCACCGCCGCCCTGACGGCCACCCTGCTCACCCCGGCCGCGGCGGACGCCGCGCCACGCGAGAGCCGGCCCGTCCACTCCTACGACAACGCCATCCGCGAGGCCGTCTGGGTGGACACCGGACTCGACGAGGACCGCGACGGAAGGACCGACCGGGTCGCCGTCGACATCGTCCGGCCCCGCGAGCCGGCCCAGCAGGGCCGGAAGATACCCGTCATCATGGACGCCAGCCCGTACTACTCCTGCTGCGGGCGCGGCAACGAGAGCCAGAAGAAGACGTACGACGCGAACGGCGACGTCGTGCGGATGCCGCTGTTCTACGACAACTACTTCGTGCCGCGCGGCTACGCCGTCGTCGGCGTGGACCTGGCCGGGACCAACCGGTCCGACGGCTGCGTGGACGTCGGAGGCCGCTCCGACATCCGGTCCGCGAAGGCCGTCGTCGACTGGCTCAACGGCCGCGGCAAGGCGTACACCAGCCGCACCGGCAGCGAGCGCGCCCGGGCCGGCTGGACCAACGGCCGCACCGGCATGATCGGCAAGAGCTGGGACGGCACCATCGCCAACGGCGTCGCCGCCACCGGCGTCGACGGCCTGGAGACCATCGTCCCGATCGCCGCCATCTCCACCTGGTACGACTACTACTTCAGCCAGGGTGCCCCGCTCTACGACTCCGGCCCCGACTGGCTGTCCCAGTACGTCGAGACACCCGAGGCCCGCGCCCGGTGCGCCGCGGTCCAGCGTGAACTCGTCGAGGGCGCCCCGCGCACCGGCGACCGGACGCCACTGTGGACCGAACGCGACTACGTGCGCGCGGCGAAGAAGGTGGAGGCCAGCGTCTTCCTGGTGCACGGCATGCAGGACCTCAACGTGCGCATGCAGCACGTCGGCCCCTGGTGGGACGCTCTCGCGAAGAACGGTGTGCAGCGCAAGATCTGGCTCTCCCAGACCGGCCACGTCGACCCCTTCGACTTCCGCCGCGCCGAGTGGGTCCGCACCCTGCACCGCTGGTTCGACCACGAACTCCTCGGCTACGACAACGGCATCGACCGCGAACCCATGGCCGACATCGAACGCCGGCCCGACCAGTGGGTCACCTCGGCGACCTGGCCGCCGCGCGGCACCCACACCACGACCCTGCGTCCCCACAAGGGCGACGAGCCCGGTGTCGGCACCCTGGGGCTGCGCCGTGGCAAGGGCACCGAGTCCTTCACCGACGACCCCCGGCTGAGCGAGACCGACTGGGCCGCCCGTGTCGACACATCGACTCCCGGCAAGGCGGGCTTCGTCACCGGCCCGCTCACCCGCGACCTGCGCGTGTCGGGGGCCTCCGAGGTCACCGTCACCGCCACGCCCAGCACCCCCACGGCCCACCTCTCCGCCGTCCTCGTGGACCTCGGCCCCGACACCGTCCGCGACTACACCGCCGACGGCGAGGGCATCACCACCCTCCCCGAACGCACCTGCTGGGGCGCGAGCACCGAGGGCGACAGCTCCTGCTTCAAGGAGACCCGGGCGACCACCGCCGACGTGGAGCACACCGTCGTCAGCCGCGGCTGGGCCGACCTCGGACATCACGCCGGCGACGGCGAGGGCGAGCCCCTGGTCCCCGGCAAGCGGTACACGATCACCCTCGACCTGGCCGCCACCGACCACGTCGTGCCCGAGGGCCACCGCCTGGCGCTGATCGTCGCCGGCACGGACCGCGGCCTGATCGACCCGCCCGCCGACACACCGACCCTCCGCATCGACCTGGCACGCACCTCCGCCCGGGTCCCGTTCGCCGGCGGAGCGGCCGCGTTCGCCCGCGCCACGGCAGGCGCCCACGCCCCCGCCCCGGACGCGGTCCTGCACGGCGTGGACCGGCCCGACGTCACCGCCCACCGCGTCCCGGGGGAGACCCGATGAAGCGCGCCCTGATCCTCGCCGCGGCCTGCCTCACCGCCTCCCTCGTCACCGTCCCGGCCGCCCGGGCCTCCGACTCGCCCTCCCCGCCGCGCACCGGTTTCGAGCGGAGCGAGGGCGCACGCTGGACCACCCAGCCGGAGGAACAGCGGTTCCTCGCGGCCGTGGACCGGGCGAGCAGCCGGGTCTCCGTCAGCCGCATCGGCACCACGAAACAGGACCGCCCGCTCCGACTCGTCCGTATCGGCACCGGCGCCACCCCCCACACGATGCTGCTCGTGTGCAGTCAGCACGGTGACGAACCCGCCGGCCGCGAGGCCTGTCTGAGCACGGTCCGCGACCTCGCGTACGCCGAGGACCGGGCGATGCGCCGCTTCCTGGCACGCACCACCGTGCTCGTCGTCCCCACCGCCAACCCCGACGGCCGGGCCGCCGACACCCGCGGCAACAGCGACGGCGTCGACATCAACCGCGACCACCTCGCGCTGCGGACCGCGGAGGGCCGTGCCCTGGCCGCCGTCATCCGCGACCGGCGTCCCGACCTGATCTACGACCTGCACGAGTACGGCGCCACACCCCCCTATTACGACAAGGACCTGTTCGACCTGTGGCCGCGCAACCTCAACACCCATCCCGTCGTCCACGACGCCGCGCGGACCCTGTCCCGCGACTACGTGCGCCCCGCCGCCGGGACCGCCGGGTACTCGACCGGCACCTACGGCATCTGGACGGACCCCGACACCGGTGAACCGATCCGTCAGACGGCCGGGGACGGACAGGAGCGCATCCTGCGCAACGTGTCCGGAACCAAACACGGCGTCGGCCTTCTCATCGAGAGCCGCGTCGACCCCCTCACCGACGCCGAACGGGCTGACCAGGCCCTCAACAGCCGCCGCAGGGTCCACTCCCAGCTCGCCGCCCTGAAGGGCCTGATCCGGTTCTCCGCCGAACGCCGTGGCGGCATCGAGGCGGCCACCGCCCGGGCCCGCACCGCCGGATACGCCGACCACGGCCCCGTCCGTCTCGGCGGCGCCGACAACGATCCCCCCGAGCCCTCGGAGGTCATCGCCGACCCGCCCTGCGGCTACCGTCTCACGGCAGGTCAGTACGCCGACGTCGGGGACGAGCTGGCCCTGCACGGCGTGCACGTCCAAAGGGACGGCGACGGCGTCGTCGTACCGCTGCGGCAGTCCCTGCGTGCACTCGTGCCCCTGCTCCTCGACGGGCGGGCCGCTTACCACCTGGTGGAGGCGGAGGCCGACACGTTCTGCTGAAGAGGTGAGTTTTGCGCCAAAGGTGGTAAGGGCCTATCGGGAGGAGCGCTCTCCGCCCAACGGCTCTGACGAAGGGTGCCGCCTGTGACGCAGGACCAGCACAGCGAGAAGGACCACACGGCAGGCCCGCTGCCCGGCTCCGAAGCGGGCCTGCCCGGACGGGAGCGTCCACGGACCGACGGGGTGGTGTTCGGCGTCACCGCCGTGCTCACCCTCGCGTTCGTGCTCTGGGGCGCCATCTGGACGGATTCGCTCGAGGACGTCTCCAGCAGCATGCTCGGCGGGCTGATGCACAACGGCGGCTGGGGATTCATGCTGGCCGCCTCGGGCTTCGTGGTCTTCGCGCTCTGGCTCGCGGCCAGCCGCTACGGCCGGATCCACCTCGGTGCCGAGGGTGAGGAGCCGGAGTTCCGGACGGTGTCGTGGATCGCCATGATGTTCAGCGCGGGCATGGGCATCGGCCTGATGTTCTGGGGCGTGAGCGAACCGCTCGCCCACTACACGGAACCCCCGCCCGGCACCAGTCCGGCCGACTCCGGCGACCGCATGGAAACGGCCATGGCCACCACCCTGTTCCACTGGACACTCCACCCGTGGGCGATCTACGCGGTGGTCGGCCTCGCCATCGCCTACAGCACCTTCCGGCGCCGCCGCCGGCAGACCATCAGTGCCGTGTTCACCCCGCTCATCGGTGAGAGGAACGCCAACGGCGTCGGCGGGCGGGTCATCGACATGCTCGCCATCATCGCGACGGTCTTCGGCTCCGCGGCCTCGCTCGGTCTCGGGGCGCTGCAGATCGGGTCCGGGGTCGAGAAGCTCGACTGGATGGACAAGGTCAGCACCGGGCTGCTGGTCGGCATCATCGCCGTGCTGACCGTGGCGTTCGTGGCCTCCGCGGTCTCCGGTGTGGAGAAGGGCATCCAGTGGCTGTCGAACACCAACATGGTGCTGGCCCTGATCCTCGCCGTGTTCGTGTTCGTCGCCGGCCCGACCATCCTCATACTGGACCTGCTGCCCACCTCGGTCTTCGCCTACCTCGGCGACCTGCCCGAACTGGCCGGCCGCACCGAGATCAGCGGCGGCGAGGGCGTCGCCGACTGGCTGGGCAGCTGGACCGTCTTCTACTGGGCGTGGTGGATCTCGTGGACGCCCTTCGTCGGCATGTTCATCGCCCGCATCAGCCGGGGCCGGACCATCCGTCAGTTCATCGGCGGGGTCATCCTCGTCCCCAGCACGGTCAGTCTGGTCTGGTTCGCGATCTTCGGCGGCTCGGCGATGCGGCTCCAGGAGCAGAACCGGCTCGGCGACGAGACCACTCCCGAGGGCCGGCTCTTCGCCGTGCTGCAGGACTACCCCGTCGCCACCGTCACCAGCCTGCTGGTGATGACCCTCGTCGGCATCTTCTTCGTCTCGGGCGCCGACGCGGCCTCCGTCGTGATGGGCACCCTCTCCCAGAAGGGAGCGCTCGAACCGGGGCGTCTGGTGGTGGTGTTCTGGGGCGTGGTCACCGGTGCCGTGGCGGCGATCATGCTGATGGTCGGCAGCGGAGAGGGCGACGCGCTGACCGGCCTGCAGAATCTGACGATCCTCGCGGCGGCTCCGTTCATCGTCGTGATGATCTTCATGTGCGTGGCCCTCATGCGCGACCTGCGCCGCGACCCGCTCATCGTGCGGGACCGGATGGGCTCCGAGGCGGTGGAACTGGCGGTCATCGAGGGCCACAAGAAGTACGACGGCGAGTTCGAACTGCGCGTCGGCCCCGGCCGCGGCCCGGACGTGGAGGGCGACCCCATCGGCAAACACTGACCCTGCCGCCGGCCGTACGTCCCCGGGCCGCTCGCGCAGCCCGCGACGCCGCCGTCACCCCGGTTCCTCCGCGAGGAGCGTGGCCGGGGAGGGCGCGGCGTGGCGGAGCGACACCGGGGAGCGCCGGCCGCCCCGGCGCACGTGCCGGCTCCGGCTGCCGTCGTGTACCCGGGACCGGCATCGCGGCGCGGCCGGTCGGGGGCGTGATCGGTCGTCCGGTGCGGGAGCGGGTCGGCCCCGGCCGGGTCGGCGGCCCGGCCCGGGCGCGGCGGCGTCCCGGACGTACACCGGGCCGGGAACCGCCCTCTGCCCGGGCATCGACCGCGTCCGGCCCACCGCACCCCGGCACCGGCGGCCCTGGAACGGTCAGTTCTCCGTGCTCCGGTGCGGAGCTTCTCCGCGTCCCGGGGCGGACGGTCCTCCGCGCCTTGGGGTGGACGCTTCCCCGCGCGCCGGTGCGGACGGCCCGCTGTGCCGGGATGCGGAAGGCGGACGCGGGCTCCCCGGGCGACTGCCGCTTCCCGTCGCGCCGGACGGCGGGGGTGGTCCCGCGCCGCGCGTGCGGTCCCGTGCCGCCGTAAGCGCCCGGCGGTCGGGTGTGTCCGGGTCAGCCGGTGGCCAGGGTCGCCGCTTCCTCCGCGCAGCCCCAGGCCACGGTGACTCCGCCGCCGCCGTGGCCGTAGTGGTGGATCAGGACGCCGCCGTCGGGGAGGGCGGCGCGTTCCAGGCGGACCGCGTCGCGGACCGGGCGCAGGCCCACGCGGTGCTCCAGCACGCGGGCGCCGGCGATCTCCGGGCGCAGCGCCGCACACCGCCGCACGATCGCGTCGGCCACCGCCGGGTCCGGCTCCGTGGACCACGCGTCCTCCTCCGCCGTACCGCCCAGCACCAGCCGCCCCGGCTGCGGGAGGACGTACGCGGGCGCGCCGTCGGCCCCCGTGGAGACCGTCCACGTACGGACCCCCGGGTTCTCCACGACCACCAACTGCCCCCGCACCGGCCGCACCGACGGATCCGGAACCAGCTCCCGCGCCCCGAGTCCCGTGCAGTTGACCACGACCGGCGCGCCGGTCCCGGCCAGCTCCGACGCCGTACGCGCCTCGACCACACCCCCCGCCGCCAGGAACCGCTCCCGCAGATACGGCAGATGGGCCGCCATGTCGATGAGCGGCAGCCGTGCCCACACCCCCGACCCGCCGGGATACTCCCCGGCCGTCGCCGGGCGCAGCCCCGGCAGCCGCGCGGCGGCCCACGCGCCGACGTCGTCCAGCGCCGTTTCGCCCAGTACTCCTTCGACCATCCGTACGCCGGTGGTGCCGGGCCGCTCCGCCATGTCCTCGTACACGTCCAGCGACCGCAGCGCCCAGGTACGCGCCGACACCACCGGCTCGACGCGGTACGGCCACCACAGCCCGCCCGCAACCGCCGAGGTGGTCCCCTCGACCGGGTCCCGCGTCCACAGCCGTACCCGTACACCGCGCTCGGCCAGGACCACGGCCGTGGTCAGCCCGGCGACGCCGCCGCCGATCACCAGTACATCGCAGGCAAGTTCGCTCTCCATCGCGCGGACGTTAGCGGAATATGTCATGCCGTGCTCAGGTCCGTCCCGCGGTGGGAATACTCACAGCATGTCTGCCGAGTACGCGACCTTCGGCCTGGCACCGGCGACCAGAGCCGGTGGACTCCTCGCCAACGGTGACTACCAGGTCCACCGGGACTTCGTCGACTTCGTCGTCGACGGATGCCCGCTGCTCTTCCGCCTCTCCGACCTGGACGCCGTCTCCCCGCTCGCCTCCGACGTCCCGCCCTCGATCTTCACCGCCCAGGTCCGCAGCCTGCTGCTGGAGACCGAGGCCCCGCTGCCCGCCGGCCGGTACGTCGTCTACGGCTGCCCCGAGTGCGAGGACCTCGCCTGCGGCGCGGTCACCGCGGTCATCGAGCACGACGGCGAGGACGTCATCTGGCGGGACTTCGCCTGGCAGACCGACACACACGCCGATCTGGAGCTCAACGGCTACCACGGCATAGGCCCGTTCCGCTTCCGCGGCACCGAGTACCGCGCCGCGCTCGCCTCCCTGCTGAACGGCGACGCCTCCGGCACCCGCCGCCGAGTGCTGCTGATCGGTGCCCGCGTCGCCCTCCTCGCCCGGCTCGCCGCCGCCCTGCGCACGATCGGCATCGGCGCCGACATCGCCCAGAGCACCGACGGCGTCCCCGCCGACGAACTGCGGACCTACGGCGCCGTCGTCTTCGGCCGGTCGGTGGGCGCCGGGGACCGCGACGCCGTTCGCCGTGCCTTCACCGCCGCCGGCGTCGACGTGCCCTGCGTCGACGGTCTCGCACCGGTCGTCCCGCTGCTGGTCGCCCAGACCGAACAGGCCCTGGACGGCAGCCCGCCCCGGCAGCGCCGCCTGACGGCTCTCACCGCCGCCGACGGCGCCGCGGAGGTCCACGTCACGTCGTCCTGCCGGGTGCGGCTCACCGCCTACCGGGTCGACCGCCTCGCCCGCGCCCACACACACGACCTCTTCGACGGCGTCCTGGAACCCGGCCGCCACCGCCTCCCGCTGGACGCCAAGGCGGTGCGGGGCGAGGCGTACGTCGTGGCGCGCACCGGCGGGACGGTGCTGGTGACGGCCGTGGGGCGATGAGTACCGGCGCGCGTCCGGGCACGCGCGGCGACTAGGATCGGCGGTCTCATGACTGCCACCCTCGTCGCCAAGAACCTCGCCGCCGGGCACGGCGACCGCGCGCTGTTCGCCGGGCTCGACCTCGTCGTCGCCCCCGGCGACGTGATCGGTCTGGTCGGTGCCAACGGAGCGGGCAAGTCCACGCTGCTGCGTCTGCTCGCCGGGCTCACCGCACCGGAGGAGGGCGAGCTGCGCCTCTCCCCGCCCACCGCGACCGTCGGTCATCTGCCGCAGGAGCCGGAGCGCCGGCCCGGCGAGACCGTGCGCGGCTTCCTGGCCCGCCGCACCGGAGTCGCCGAGGCCCAGCGCACCATGGACGAGGCGACCCAGGCACTGGTCGACGGTGCCCCCGGCGCGGACGACGCCTACGCCGCCGCTCTGGAGCGCTGGCTGTCCCTGGGCGGCGCCGATCTCGACGAGCGCGCCGAGGAGGTCGCCGGCACCCTCGGCCTGGCCGTCGGCCTGGACCAGCCGATGACCTCGCTCTCCGGCGGCCAGGCCGCCCGCGCCGGACTGGCCTCGCTCCTCCTCTCCCGCTACGACGTGTTCCTCCTCGACGAGCCGACCAACGACCTCGATCTGGACGGCCTGGAGCGCCTCGAACGCTTCGTCGGCGGGCTGCGCGCCGGAACGGTCGTCGTCAGCCACGACCGGGAGTTCCTCACCCGCACCGTCACCAAGGTCCTCGAACTCGACCTGGCCCAGCGGCGGATCAACCTCTACGGCGGTGGCTACGAGGCCTATCTGGAGGAGCGGGACGTGGCCCGCAGACACGCCCGGGACGAGTACGAGGAGTACGCCGACAAGCGGGCCGCCCTCCAGGACCGGGCGCAGATGCAGCGGGCCTGGATGGACAAGGGCGTGAAGAACGCCCGCCGCAAGGCGGGCAACGACAACGACAAGATCGGCCGCAAGTTCCGCAGCGAGGCCGGCGAGAAGCAGGCCGCCAAGGCCCGTCAGACACAGCGCATGATCGAACGCCTCGAGGTCGTCGAGGAGCCGCGCAAGGAGTGGGAACTGCGCATGGAGATCGCGGCGGCCCCGCGCTCCGGAGCGGTGGTGGCCACCCTGCGCGACGCCGAGGTGCGCCGCGGCGGCTTCACCCTCGGCCCGGTGTCCCTGGGGATCGACTGGGCGGACCGGGTGGCCGTCACCGGCGCCAACGGCGCGGGCAAGTCCACCCTGCTCGGCGCCCTGCTGGGCCGCGTCCCGCTCGACTTCGGCCACGCCGCCCTGGGCTCGGGCGTCCGGCTCGGCGAGGTCGACCAGGCCCGCGCGCTGTTCCACGGGCCGGAAACCCTGCTCGACGCGTTCCGCCCGGCGGTCCCCGGTCTGGAACCGTCCGACATCCGCACCCTGCTGGCCAAGTTCGGCCTCAAGGCGGACCACGTCGTGCGCCCCGCGGCCACCCTCTCCCCGGGGGAGCGCACCCGCGCGGCCCTCGCCCTCCTCCAGGGCCGCGGCGTCAACCTGCTCGTCCTCGACGAGCCGACCAACCACCTCGACCTGCCCGCCATCGAACAGCTGGAGTCGGCCCTGGACGCCTACGAAGGCACCCTGCTGCTGGTCACCCACGACCGCCGCATGCTGGACGCGGTCCGTGTGACCCGCCGTCTGGAGGTCGCCGACGGCAAGGTGACCGAGCGCTAACGGGCGGTCAGCCGACGACCCAGGCGCGGGTAGTCGACGACGCAGCCGTCGTCGTCGAACTCCAGGTCGCTGCTGAAGTCCCCCGACGCGTAGCGGACGCGCCGGGGGCCCAGATGCGTGTACGTCTGCCGCGACGGACGCACCCCGAGGTCGGGCACGGACACCCACGCCATCAGGAACTCCCGCTCGCCCGGCCGTCGGTGCAGTTCGCCCCGCAGCACCGGCATGGTGTTGGTCAGCGGGCACAGCCCCAGATCGCAGTCGAGCGCGCCGGCGAGCCCGGGCAGGCGCTCACCGTTCGCCGTCCAACCGCCGTGGCCGTCGTGCAGCAGATCGAGCGTGCGGGTGCCGGAGGCGTCCTCGGCCGTCACCGTCAGCCGCCTGGTCACGAAACCGTCCGCGGTCTCGAGGCCGTAGGTGATCCAGTACGGCTCCGGGACGGTCCCGACGGCCCGGCCGCGGGCGCGCAGCGACCCATCGCCGAACTCGACCCAGGCCGTCTCCAAGCCTCCGCTCGCGGTGACGTCCCACGTGATGACGCGTGATCCCGGCATGCGGCCACCCTACGCGCGGCGCGGGCCCGGCTCCTCGCACCGCCGCGCGGGACCCGGGCCCGGAGGCGGGACCGCTCAGCGCCTGCCGCTCTTCGGGTCGACCAGGCCGGCCCGGCGCAGGGCGTCGGCCATCGCGCTGTTCGCCGGCGCGGGCGCCTGCCGCGAGCCGCCGCCACCGCCGCCGCGAGCCTGCCGCTGCTGCGGCGGACGGCCGCCGCGCTGCCGGCGCTCACCGCCGGATGCCTGGCCCTGCGGCGAGGCCTCGTCGTCCAGCCGCAGCGTCAGCGAGATCCGCTTGCGCGGGATGTCCACGTCGAGGACCTTCACCTTGACGATGTCACCCGGCTTCACCACGTCCCGCGGGTCCTTGACGAACGTCTTCGACATCGCGGACACGTGCACCAGACCGTCCTGGTGCACACCGACGTCCACGAACGCCCCGAACGCGGCGACATTCGTGACGACACCCTCCAGCACCATCCCGGAGGACAGGTCGGAGATCTTCTCCACGCCCTCCTTGAAGACGGCCGTCCGGAACGCGGGCCGCGGGTCACGGCCCGGCTTCTCCAGTTCCTTGAGGATGTCCGTGACGGTCGGCAGACCGAACGTGTCGTCCACGAAGTCCTGCGGCCGCAGCGACCGCAGCACCCCTGTGTTCCCGATCAGCGAGGCGACCTCCTCACCGGAGGTCTTCACCATGCGCCGCACGACCGGGTAGGCCTCGGGGTGCACGCTTGAGGAGTCCAGCGGGTCGTCGCCGCCGCGGATCCGCAGGAAGCCCGCGCACTGCTCGTAGGCCTTCGGACCGAGCCGCGCCACCTTCTTCAGCTCGCCGCGCGACCGGAACGGCCCGTTGGAGTCCCGGTGCGCCACGATGTTCTCGGCGAGGCCGGAGGTGATGCCGGAGACCCGGGCGAGCAGCGGCGCCGACGCGGTGTTGACGTCCACACCCACGCCGTTCACACAGTCCTCGACCACCGCGTCGAGCGAACGCGACAGCTTCACCTCGGACAGGTCGTGCTGGTACTGGCCGACGCCGATCGACTTGGGGTCGATCTTCACCAGCTCGGCCAGCGGATCCTGGAGCCGCCGCGCGATCGACACCGCGCCGCGCAACGACACGTCCATGTCCGGCAGTTCCTGCGAGGCGAAGGCGGAGGCCGAGTACACGGAGGCGCCCGCCTCGGAGACCATCACCTTCGTCAGCTTCAGCTCGGGGTGCTTGGCGATGAGCTCACCGGCGAGTTTGTCGGTCTCACGGGACGCCGTGCCGTTGCCGATCGCGATCAGTTCGACCGCGTGCTCCTTCGCCAGCCGCGCCAGCTTGGCGATCGACTCGTCCCACCGGTTCGCCGGGACGTGCGGATGGATCACGTCCGTGGCCACGACCTTGCCGGTCGCGTCCACCACGGCGACCTTCACACCCGTACGGAAGCCCGGGTCGAGACCGAGCGTGGCGCGCGTACCGGCGGGGGCGGCGAGCAGCAGATCCCGGAGGTTCGCCGCGAACACCCGCACCGCCTCGTCCTCGGCGGCGGTCCGCAGCCGGAGCCTGATGTCGATCCCCAGGTGCACCAGGATGCGGGTGCGCCAGGCCCAGCGGACCGTGTCGCCCAGCCACTTGTCCGCCGGCCGCCCCCGGTCGGCGATCCCGAAGCGGTGCGCGACGATCCCCTCGTACGACGACGGCCCGTCCGCCTGCTCCTCGGGCTCCAGGACGAGGTCGAGGACCTCCTCCTTCTCGCCGCGCAGCATGGCCAGGACGCGGTGCGAGGGCAGCTCGGTGAACGGCTCGGCGAAGTCGAAGTAGTCGGCGAACTTCGCTCCCGCCTCCTCCTTGCCCTCGCGTACCTTCGCGGCCAGCCGCCCGCGCACCCACATCCGCTCGCGCAGCTCGCCGATCAGGTCGGCGTCCTCCGAGAACCGCTCGGTGAGGATCGCCCGCGCGCCGTCCAGCGCGGCCTGCGGATCCGCGACCCCCTTGTCGGCGTCCACGAACGCGGCGGCCGCGGCGAGGGGCTCGACACCCGGATCCCCGAGCAGCCCCTCCGCCAGCGGCTCGAGACCCGCCTCGCGCGCGATCTGCGCCTTGGTGCGCCGCTTCGGCTTGAACGGCAGATAGATGTCCTCCAGGCGCGCCTTGGTCTCCGCGCCCCGGATCCGGGCCTGAAGCTCCTCGGTCAGCTTGCCCTGTTCGCGCACCGACTCCAGGATCGCCGTCCGACGCTCCTCCAGCTCCCGCAGATAGCGCAGCCGCTCCTCGAGCGTGCGCAGCTGCGCGTCGTCGAGCATCTCGGTCGCTTCCTTGCGGTAGCGGGCGATGAAGGGCACCGTCGAACCGCCGTCGAGCAGTTCGACGGCGGCCCTGACCTGCCGCTCCCGTACGCCGAGCTCTTCGGCGATCCTGCCTTCGATGGACCCTGCGAGGGGTGTCGTCACGTTCCCGTACCGCCTTCTCCACTGAGGTTGCGCGGCAATTGTGGCAGGTGACGCCGACAATCGGGGATCAGGGCGGCGACGCGCCCGAGGACCGCACGGGCGGCGTCAGGCGCGACGGCCGCGCGTGGCGGACGAGGCCCCGCCGAACAGCCGGGCGAGGGCCCTGAACGGCAGCGTCACGACGGTGGCGATGGCGCCGCCGATCTGGCGCAGGACATCTGCGATGGCACGGAACACGTTGCTCCCCTTTCGTACTCCCGGCCTTCCCGGCCGGGAGTACTCCGGGTACCTCGTCCACGCTTCAACATGCATGGCAGAAAAGGTGGGGAAACCGTCGTTGCGGCCACCACGGGCGTCGCGAAGAATCGTCCGCATGGCGCAGCGAACCGTTCTCGTGGTCCTGTTCGACGGGGTCCAGAGCCTCGATGTCACCGGGCCCGTGGAGGTGTTCGCGGGCGCCGAGAAGCACACCCCGGGCACCTACCGGCTGTGCACCGCCTCCCTGGACGGGGCCCCGGTGCGGACGACCAGCGGACTGACCGTCGTACCGGACCGGGCCCTGGCCGACGCGCCGGAGCCGCACACCCTGCTCGTGCCCGGGGGACAGGGCAGCCGCCGGCCCGACCCGGGGCTGACCGACTGGCTGCGCCGGCACGGACCGCGTGCCGAGCGGCTGGTCTCCGTCTGCACGGGAGCCGTCCTGCTCGCCGGAGCCGGGCTGCTGGACGGCCGCCGCGCCACCACCCACTGGGCCTACAGCGACCGGCTCGCGCGGGACCACCCGGCCGTCGAGGTCGACCCGGACCCCATCTACATCCGGGACGGCCACGTCGCCACGTCCGCCGGAGTCACCTCGGGCATCGACCTGGCCCTCGCCCTGGTCGAGGAGGACCTCGGCCGTGAGGCGGCCCTCACCGTCGCCCGGCACCTGGTGGTCTTCCTGCGCCGGCCGGGGAACCAGGCCCAGTTCAGCGCCCAGCTCGCCGCCCAGACCGCGCAACGCGAGCCGCTGCGCGAGGTCCAGCAGTGGATCACCGAGCACCCCGACGCCGATCTGACCGTCGAGGCGCTCGCGGCCCGTGCGGCCCTCTCGCCACGCCACTTCGCCCGCGCCTTCCAGCACGAGACCGGTATGACACCGGGCCGCTACGTCGACCGGGTGCGGCTCGAACACGCCCGGCGTCTGCTGGAGGACACCGGCGACGGTGTCGAGGAGATCTCCCGCGCCAGCGGCTACGGCACCCCCGAGGCGATGCGCCGCGCCTTCGTCCGGACCCTCGGGTCGTCGCCGGCGGAGTACCGCCGCCGCTTCCGGCCCGCCCCTTCACCCACCCGCGCCTGAAAGGCCGCCCATGCAGATCGCCATCGTCCTCTTCGACCGCTTCACCGCCCTCGACGCCGTGGGCCCCTACGAGACCCTCGGCCGTCTCCCGGACGCGGAGACCGTGTTCGTCGCCGAACGGACCGGGCCCGTGCGCACCGACACCGGCGCGCTCGCCCTCACCGCCGACCGGACCCTGGCCGACGTCCCGCGCCCGGACATCGTCGTCGTCCCCGGCGGCCCCGGACAGACGCCCCAGATGGAGAACGAGGCCCTGCTGGACTGGCTGCGCGCGGCCGACGCGTCCAGCACCTGGACGACGTCCGTGTGCACCGGATCCCTGCTGCTGGCCGCGGCCGGACTCCTCCGGGGGCGCCGGGCCACCTCCCACTGGCTGGCCCTCGGCCACCTGGAGAGGTTCGGTGCCGAGCCGACCGGGGAGCGCGTGGTGACCGACGGCAAGTACGTCACCGCCGCCGGCGTCTCCTCCGGCATCGACATGGGGCTCACCCTGCTCGGCCGGATCGCCGGCGAGGAGCACGCCCAGTCCGTGCAGCTGCTCACCGAGTACGACCCGCAGCCGCCCTACGACGCCGGATCGCCCGAGAAGGCGCCCGCGCACCTGGTCGAGGAGTTCAGGTCGCGGAGCCGCTTCGTGCTGACGTAGACACGCTCCAGGTGAAGTGGGGCGGCCGCCGCTCCAGGAACGCGGCGACCCCCTCCTCGGTGTCGCCGCTCTCCCGTGCCCGCTCGCTCCAGTAGGCGTCCCGGTCGGTCCGGCCGTCGGCGAACTCCTTCGCCGCTCCCTGCGTCAGCTGCGAGCGGGACACCAGAATCCGCGTGAACTCCGCGACCCGCCCGTCCAGTTCGCCCTCGGGGAGCACCTCGTCCACCAGTTTGGTGCGCAGGGCCCGCCCGGTCCCGATCAACTCGCCCGAGAACAACAGGTACTTGGCGGTCGCCGGCCCCACCAGCGACACCAGCCGGCGGGTGGCGGAGGCCGGGTAGACGATGCCGAGCTTCGCCGGTGTCACCCCGAACCGCGCGCCCTCCTCGGCGAACCGCAGGTCGCAGGCCGCCGCCAGCTGCGCACCGCCGCCCACACAGTGGCCGCGGACCGCCGCCAGGGTCGGCTTGGGGAAGGCGGCGAGCGCCTCCTCCGCCGCCGCGGCCAGCCGTTGTGCCTCCGCAGGCGACCCGCGCAGCGTGGAAATGTCCGCCCCGGCGCAGAACGTGGAACCGTGACCGGTGAGCACCAGCACCCGTACGCCGGGGTCGGCCGCCAGCGTGTCCAGCAGGGGCGGCAGGGATGCCCACATCGCGGCCGTCATGGCGTTGCGCTTCGCCGGATGGCGGATGACGACCGTGGCGACCGAGTCGGTGACGCTGTGCAGCAGCTGCGGCTCCATGGGCCGGATGCTATCCGTCCCGGTCGCAGCGCCCGCGGTCAGGAGTGCCGCGGGCGTTACGTCCGGGGGGCGAGGGGGACTGGGGAAGGGGGACGAGAATCGGGAGGCACCCATGGCCAAGTCCGCCGGGACCGTCAAGCCCAAGGGCGAGGCGGCCAAACTGAGTCGCGGCTTCAGCTGGCTCGCCCTACTCGGAGTGATCCTGGTCGTCGCCGGGCTGGTCGGTCTGGTGTACACGGGTGTCGCCACCCTGACCTCGATGCTGCTGTTCGGCTGGCTGCTGCTGATCGGCGGGGTGATCGGACTGCTGCACGCCGTCCAGGCGCGGCACACCAACTTCTTCTGGCTCGGCGTGGTCGTCGCGGCGCTGAACATCGCGGCCGGTGTGGTGGTGCTGAAGACGCCGGAGGCGGCGGCCGAGGCGCTGACCATGTTCGCTGCGCTGCTCTTCCTCACCGGTGGGCTGTTCCGGCTGGTCGGCAGCCTGGTGGTGCGTGGCCCGCAGTTCGGCTGGACCCTGGTCCAGGGGGCCTTCGGTCTGCTGCTCGGCATCCTGGTGCTGGCCACCTGGCCGAGCAGCAGCAAGTACGTCATCGGAACGTTCTTCTCGCTCTCCCTGCTCTTCGACGGGCTGGGCCTGATCGCCACCGGTTACGGGGGACGCCAGATCGTCGGCATGGTCTCCGACCGGCTGGCCGGTGAGGAGGCGGGAGGTGCGGCAGGAGGACCGGCCTCCAAACCCGTACAACCCGAATAGTGCGCCGACCGGCACAAGACGTACGGGAACGGTCCCGCATTCGACGCTGTCATACGCCAACAGTCGTAAACGCTCGATATGTGCTGACTTCTGTTCAGCGTCGAAGTGCGGAGCCGATCGGTCCAACACTCGACGTGTGGTGACAATCGAGCGTGAGAGTGGCGATCCGCTGCCGTACGAAGGTGTCTGGCGGTTCACCGCCCCGGCCGTGGACGCCTCGGTCCCCCAGGCCCGCCACGCCGTGCGGGACCTGCTGCTGCGGCAGGGCGTGCCGGTCGCGGACGAGGTGGTCCAGGGGCTGCTGCTGATCGTCTCGGAACTGGTCACCAACGCCGTGCGGCACGCGGCGCTGCTGTCCCCGATGCTCGGCGTCGAGGTCGCCGTCGGCGCCGAGTGGATCCGGGTGTCCGTGGAGGACAACCACCCTTACCGTCCCACCGCCCTGGAGACAGACCACGCCCGTACCGGCGGCCGCGGACTGCTCCTGGTACGCGAGATCACCCGTGAGGCAGGCGGGGCGTGCGAGGTCGAGCACACCGCGACCGGCGGCAAGGTGATCTGGGCCGCCCTGCCGCTCAAGCCCGCGCAGCTCTAGAACGCAAGCCCTGGTCACCAGCCCGCCGACGGCCCCGTCAGTTCCCTCACCGCCGGGCGCGCGGCGTCCAGCACGGTCATGAACCACGCGGAGAAGGTGTCCTTCGCGTGCCGCTCCGCCAGCTCGCCCGGAGTCACGAACGCCGTGGCCGCCACCTCCTCCGGGTCCGGCCGCACCGGCGACTGCACCATGCCCACGAAGAGGTGGTTGAACTCCTGCTCCACCAGGCCCGAGGCCGGGTCCGGGTGGTTGTAGCGGACGGTGCCGGCCTCGGCGAGCAAGGAGGGGGACACCCCCAGCTCCTCGAAGGTCCGCCGCGCCGCCGCCGCGAACGGCGCCTCACCGGGGTACGGGTGGCCGCAGCAGGTGTTGGACCACACACCGGGGGAGTGGTACTTGCCCAGCGCCCGCTGCTGGACCAGCAGCCGCCCGCGCTCGTCGAACAGGAACACCGAGAACGCCCGGTGCAGCTGTCCCGGCGGCTGATGGGCTGCGAGCTTCTCCGCGGTGCCGATCGTCACGCCGTCCTCGTCGACCAGTTCCAGCACGATCTGCTCGGTGGTGCCGCTCGACGGGCTGTTCGTCGCGGTGGCAGGTGTGATCGGCATACCCATCCTTCACTCGGTCTTCGCGCCCAAGTCTGCCGCACGAATCCGGCACTCCCGGCACTCCGGTCTTCGCCCGCATGTCCCGCGCCGGGGCGCGGACGCGGTCGTACCGGCCGGAGGACGGAACCGGACCCCGGACTGAGCGTGCCCGCGCCGGCCCCGGGAAATGCGGCCGCCACGGGTGCTGTGGAGGAAGGGACGCCGCCATGGGGGCGGACGGCTGCGTTCCCCGGCGCACGGGGGTGCCGGGGGCGCTGGAGACCGGTCAGTGGCAGAGACGCGCCTCGTGCTCGGCGTGCCCCCGGGGCTCCAGCTGGAAGGTGCAGTGCTCCACGTCGAAGTGGTCGCCCAGACAGCCCTGGAGCTCGTGCAGCATCTTCTCGTGCCCGATGGCGCTCAGGACCTCGGAGCTGACGACCACGTGCGCGGACAGCACCGGCATCCCCGAGGTGATCGTCCAGGCGTGGAGATCGTGGACGTCCTCCACGCCGTCCGTGGCGAGGATGTGCTCCCGCACCTGGGCCATGTCCACGCCCTTGGGGGCCGCCTCCAGCAGGACGTCCAGTGTCTCGCGCAGCAGCTTCACGGTGCGGGGCACGATCATCAGTGCGATCAGCAGCGAGGCGACCGCGTCGGCGGCCGTCCAGCCGGTGGTCAGGATCACCAGCGCGGAGAGCATCACCGCGACCGAGCCGAGCGCGTCGGCCGCCACCTCCAGGAAGGCGCCGCGCACGTTCAGGCTCTCCTTCTGCCCGCGCATCAGCAGGGTCAGCGACACGAGGTTGGCGACCAGGCCGATCGCGCCGAACACCATGGCCAGCCCGCCGTCGGTGCCTGCCGGGGTGACGAACCGCTCGATCGCCTCGAACAGCACGTAGCCGCCCACACCGAGCAGCAGCAGACAGTTGGCCAGCGCGGCGAGGATCTCCGCGCGGGCGAGCCCGAAGGTGCGCTGCTCGCTCGGCGGGCGGCCCGCGAAGTGGATCGCGAGCAGCGCCATGCCCAGGCCCACGGCGTCCGTCGCCATGTGGGCCGCGTCCGCGACCAGCGCCAGCGAGTCGGCCAGCAGACCGCCGACGATCTGGACCACCATGACGCCGAGCGTGATCGCCAGCGCGATCCGCAGCCTGCCGCGGTACGCCGCGCTCGCCGTCCCGCCGGCAGGCCCGCCGTGCGCGTGCCCGTGATCGTGCCCAGCCCCCATGGGTGCCGCCGCCCTTCCGTGACCGTCTCCTGAGGCACAGTGAACTACGGGTGGGGGGTATGGGGCAACGCGGCACTGAACACCGTTGTCATGTGCCCTGACCTGCGAAAACGATCCGCAGGTCAGGGCCTGTCAGCGGCCGTCCGCGGTGGCCTGGTGCAGTTGCCAGCCCTGCCAGGCCGAGTCGACCATCTCGCGCACCGAACGGCGCGCGGTCCAGCCGAGCCGCTCCCTCGCGAGCGCGGAGGAGGCCACCGCGCGCGGGGCGTCGCCGGGGCGGCGGGGCTCCACGAGCGGGGCCCGGGTGTCGCCGGTGACCTCGCCGACGGTCGTGATCAGCTCGCGCACCGAGACGCCCTCGCCGCGGCCGATGTTCACCGTCAGGTCCCCGGCCGGCTTGCCCTCCGACAGCCCCCGGGCCGCCGCCAGGTGCGCCTCGGCCAGATCGGCCACGTGGATGTAGTCCCGCACACACGTACCGTCCGGCGTCGGATAGTCGTCGCCGAAGATGCGCGGGGCCTCGTCGCGGGTGAGCCGGTCGAACACCATCGGCACGATGTTGAAGACACCGGTGTCGGCCAGCTCCGGCGCCGCCGCTCCCGCCACGTTGAAGTAGCGCAGGCACACCGTGCCCATGCCGTGCGCCCGGCCGGCCGCCCGCACCAGCCACTCCCCGGCGAGCTTGGTCTCGCCGTAGGGGTTGACCGGGGCGCAGGGAGTGTCCTCCGTGATGAGGTCCGCACGGGGGTCGCCGTAGACGGCGGCGGAGGAGGAGAAGACGAAGCGCCGGACACCGGCCTCCGCGACGGCGTCCAGGAGTGTCGCGAGTCCGCCCACGTTCTCCCGGTAGTACCGGGTCGGCTGCGCCACGGATTCGGCGACCTGCTTGCGCGCGGCGAGATGCAGCACCCCCGTCACCTCGTGCTCGGCGAGCGTCCGCTTGAGCAGCTCGCCGTCCAGGGACGAGCCCCTGACCAGCGGCACGTCGGCGGGAAGCCGTCCCGGTACGCCGGCCGAGAGGTCGTCCAGGGCGACGACGCTCTCCCCGGCACCTGTCATGGCGCGCACCACATGTGCCCCGATGTAACCGGCTCCGCCGGTGATCAGCCAAGTCATGGTCGACCACCCTATGCCGCCTGGCAGCGGCGGCCCCGATGCCGGCTCGGTGCACCCCGATGTCCCGAAACGACGGGTCCTGTCCGTTCCGGAGGCGCGGTTTGTGGGCCGGGCCCCGCATCCCCGATGATGATCGCGGCACAGGCGCGGGCGAACCTCGTCGTTCCAACCGCCGAACGGGCGGTGAACGCGGGCTTCCGGGTATCCGATAGCCTCTGCCGACATGCCGCCCGGAGGCCACCCACGGGCGCCTCACCATGTACATGACCGGCGTGGACGCGTCGGCACCCAGGGAGTGAGATTCGGTTGTCGACCGCCATCCTCACCGGCCAGCCGGTCCCCGGTTCGTCACTCGAGGGCGACCTGCGCTCCCTCGGTTTCGACGTACGGATCGCCTCCGGCACCGCCGAGGCCGAGACCCTGCTCGCCGGGGTGCCCGCGGGTCAGCGGGTCGCCGTGGTCGACGCCCGGTTCGTGGGGCATGTGCACGCGCTGCGCCTCGGTCTCACCGACCCCCGCTTCCCGATCTCCGCCATCCCCGGCGCCGTCACCGCCCAGCAGGCCGGCCGCCAGGCCCTCACCCGCGCGATGGCCCGCGAGAACTCGGCGGACGAGGCGCCCGGGAGCGGCACCACCCTCGTCGACTGCCTCGCCGACCGCGTCGTCACCGCCCTCGACACCGAGGGCGCCGGCGTGCACCGCCCCGAGCTCGGCAGCCTCGTCGCCACCGTCCCCGCCGACCCCCAGACCCGCAACGAGGCGCGGCAGGCCGTCGCCGCCGTCGACGACGAGGCCATACGCCTGAAGTCCGCCGTCAAGGCCCGCGACGGCTTCTTCACCACCCACTTCATCAGCCCGTACTCCCGCTACATCGCCCGCTGGTGCGCCCGCCGCGGACTGACCCCCAACCAGGTCACCACCGCCTCGCTGCTCACCGCGCTCATAGCGGCCGGCTGCGCGGCCACCGGCACCCGCGGCGGCTTCGTCGCCGCCGGCCTTCTGCTCCTCGCCTCGTTCGTGCTGGACTGCACCGACGGGCAGCTGGCCCGCTACTCCCTGCAGTACTCCACCCTCGGCGCCTGGCTCGACGCCACCTTCGACCGCGCCAAGGAGTACGCCTACTACGCCGGTCTCGCCCTCGGCGCGGCCCGCGGCGGGGACGACGTATGGGCCCTCGCCCTCGGCGCGATGGTCCTGCAGACCTGCAGACACGTGGTCGACTTCTCCTTCAACGAGGCCAACCACGACGCCACCGCGCTCGGTAAATTGTCGCTGGCCAGCCCCACCGCCGCGCTCTCCGACAAGCTGGACAGCGTCGGATGGACGGTCTGGGTGCGCCGCATGATCGTCCTGCCGATCGGTGAACGCTGGGCCATGATCGCCGTCCTCACGGCCCTCACCACCCCCCGGATCACCTTCTACGCGCTGCTCATCGGCTGCGCCTTCGCCGCGACGTACACCACGGCCGGCCGCGTCCTGCGCTCGCTGACCCGCAAGGCGAAGCGGACCGACCGGGCGGCACAGGCGCTGGCGGACCTCACCGACTCCGGTCCGCTCGCGGAGGGCCTGGGCGGCCGGCTGACGAAGCCCGCGCGCCGGCTGCCGGGCTTCGCCGCCCCCGCCGTCGCCCTGCTCGGCGGCCTCGCCGTCGTCGCGACGGCCTGGCTCACCGGCTTCGGCGGCCCATGGACGGCCGTCGCCGCCTGCGTCTACGTCCTGACCTCGGCCCTCGCCGTCGCCCGCCCCCTCAAGGGCCCCCTCGACTGGCTGGTCCCCCCGTTCTTCCGCGCCGCCGAATACGGCACCGTCCTCGCGCTGGCGGCCACCGCGGACGTGAACGGAGCCCTTCCGGCGGCCTACGGGCTGGTGGCCGCGGTCGCCTACCATCACTACGACACGGTCTACCGGATCCGCGGCAACGCGGGCGCGTCCCCGCGTTGGCTGGTGCGGGCGATCGGCGGACACGAGGGCCGCACCCTGGCGGTCGCCGTGCTCGCGGCCGTGCTCACCGCCTCTCAATTCACCGTCGCGCTCACGGTGCTCGCCGTGGCCGTGGCTCTTCTGGTGCTCGCCGAGAGCATCCGCTTCTGGGTGTCCGCAGGGGCGCCCGCCGTACACGACGAAGGAGAACCCGCATGATCGGCCTCGTGCTGGCGGCCGGCGCCGGACGCCGTCTGCGCCCCTACACCGACACCCTGCCCAAGGCGCTGGTGCCGGTGGGGCCCGCGGGCATAGAGGGTGAGCCGACGGTCCTGGACCTGACCCTCGCCAACTTCGCCGAGATCGGGCTGACCGAGGTCGGTGTCATCGTCGGCTACCGCAAGGAGGCCGTGTACGAGCGCAAGGCGGCCCTGGAGGCGAAGTACGGGCTGAAGCTGACGCTCATCGACAACGACAAGGCCGAGGAGTGGAACAACGCCTACTCGCTGTGGTGCGGGCGTGACGCCCTCAAGGACGGTGTGATCCTCGCCAACGGCGACACGGTGCACCCGGTGTCGGTGGAGAAGACCCTGCTGGCCGCGCGCGGTGACGGCAGGAGGATCATCCTCGCGCTGGACACGGTGAAGAAGCTCGCCGACGAGGAGATGAAGGTCGTCGTCGACCCGGAGAAGGGGATGACGCGGATCACCAAGCTGATGGACCCGGCGGAGGCGACCGGTGAGTACATCGGTGTCACGCTCATCGAGGGCGAGGCGGCCGGGGAGCTGGCCGACGCGCTGAAGGCCACCTTCGAGCGCGACCCGCAGCTGTACTACGAGGACGGCTACCAGGAGCTGGTGAACCGCGGCTTCCGGATCGACGTGGCGCCGATCGGCGACGTCAAGTGGGTCGAGATCGACAACCACGACGACCTCGCCCGCGGACGGGAGATCGCGTGCCAGTACTGACCCGGCTCATCCCCTCGCCGGTCGTCGTCGACATCCGCCCGGGCGCCCTCGACGACCTCGCCTGCGTCCTCGCCGACGAACGCATCTCCCAGTCGGGCAGACTCGCGATCGCCGTCAGCGGCGGTTCGGGCGCCCGGCTGCGCGAGCGGATCGCACCCTCGCTGCCCGGCGCCACCTGGTACGAGGTGGGCGGCGGCACCATCGACGACGCCGTCCGGCTGGCGAGCGACATACAGGGCGGCCACTACGACGCGGTCGTCGGACTCGGCGGCGGAAAGATCATCGACTGCGCCAAGTTCGCCTCGGCGCGCGTCGGCCTGCCCCTGGTCGCCGTCGCCACCAACCTGGCGCACGACGGCCTGTGCTCGCCGGTGGCGACCCTCGACAACGACGCGGGCCGCGGCTCCTACGGCGTGCCCAACCCGATCGCGGTGGTCATCGACCTCAACGTCATCCGGGAGGCCCCCGTCCGGTTCGTGCGCTCCGGCATCGGCGACGTCATCTCCAACATCTCCGCGGTCGCCGACTGGGAGCTGTCCCACCGCGTCAACGGCGAGAAGATGGACGGCCTCGCCGCCGCCATGGCCCGGCAGGCCGGCGAGGCCGTGCTGCGCCACCCCGGCGGAGTCGGCGACGACGGCTTCCTCCAGGTGCTGGCCGAGGCCCTGGTCCTCACCGGCATCGCCATGTCGGTGTCGGGCGACTCCCGCCCCTCCTCCGGCGCCTGCCACGAGATCAACCACGCCTTCGACCTGCTCTACCCCAAGCGCGCCGCCGCCCACGGGGAGCAGTGCGGGCTGGGCGCCGCCTTCGCGATGTATCTGCGCGGGGCGCACGAGGAGTCGGCGGCCATGGCCGAGGTGCTGCGCCGGCACGGGCTTCCGGTGCTGCCGGAGGAGATCGGATTCACGGTGGACGAGTTCGTCCGCGCCGTGGAGTTCGCCCCGGAGACCCGCCCCGGCCGCTTCACCATCCTCGAACACCTCGACCTGAAGACCGACCAGATCAAGGACACCTACGCCGACTATGTCAAGGCCATCGGTAGCTGAACTCCGTCCGGTCGTGCACCCCGCCGGGGTCAAGGACCGGCGCAGCGGTGAGCACTGGATGGGGCGCCTCTACATGCGCGAGGTGTCCCTCCGGGTGGACCGCTACCTGGTGAACACCAGGGTCACGCCCAACCAGCTCACATACCTGATGACCGTCTTCGGCGTCCTCGCGGCCCCGGCCCTGCTGGTGCCGGGGATCGCCGGGGCCGTCCTCGGCGTGGTCATGGTCCAGCTGTACCTGCTGCTGGACTGCGTCGACGGCGAGGTCGCGCGCTGGAAGAAGCAGTACTCGCTCGGCGGGGTCTACCTGGACCGCGTCGGCGCCTACCTGTGCGACGCCGCCGTCCTGGTCGGGCTCGGCCTGCGCGCCGCCGACCTGTGGGGTTCCGGGCGCATCGACTGGCTGTGGGCCTTCCTCGGCACCCTGGCCGCGCTCGGCGCGATCCTGGTCAAGGCCGAGACCGACCTGGTCGGGGTCGCCCGCCACCAGGGCGGACTGCCCCCGGTGAAGGAGGCCGCGTCCGAGCCGCGCTCCTCCGGCATGGCGCTGGCCCGCAGGGCCGCCGCCGCGCTCAAGTTCCACCGGCTCATCCTCGGCATCGAGGCGTCCCTGCTGATCCTGCTCCTCGCGATCCTGGACGCCACCCGGGGCGACCTGTTCTTCACCCGCCTCGGCACCGCCGTGCTCGCCGGCATCGCCCTGCTGCAGACGGTGCTGCACCTGGTGTCCGTCCTGGCGTCCAGCAGGCTGAAATGAGCACCGGCATGAAGGTCGGCGCGGTGATCATCACGATGGGCAACCGCCCCGACGAACTGCGCGCCCTGCTGGACTCGGTCGCGGGGCAGGACGGCGACCCGGTCCAGGTCGTGGTCGTCGGCAACGGCTCGCCCGTGCCCGAGGTCCCCGAGGGCGTGCGCACCGTCGAGCTGCCGGAGAACCTCGGCATCCCCGGCGGCCGCAACATCGGCATCGAGGCCTTCGGCCCCGGCGGCCGGGACGTCGACATCCTGCTCTTCCTCGACGACGACGGCCTGCTCGCCGGCCACGACACCGCCGAGCTGTGCCGCGAGGCCTTCGCGGCCGACCCGAGGCTCGGCATCATCAGCTTCCGCATCGCCGACCCGGAGACCGGAGTCACCCAGCGCCGCCACGTGCCGCGGCTGCGCGCCTCCGACCCGATGCGCTCCTCCCGCGTGACCACCTTCCTCGGGGGCGCCAACGCCGTGCGCACCAAGGTCTTCGCCGAGGTCGGCGGGCTGCCGGACGAGTTCTTCTACGCCCACGAGGAGACCGATCTGGCCTGGCGGGCTCTCGACGCCGACTGGATGATCGACTACCGGGCCGACATGGTGCTGTACCACCCGACGACCGCCCCCTCCCGGCACGCGGTCTACCACCGCATGGTCGCCCGGAACCGGGTCTGGCTCGCCCGCCGCAACCTTCCCGTCCCCCTCGTCCCGGTCTACCTGGGCGCGTGGGTCCTCCTCACCCTCGTACGCCGTCCTTCGCGCCCGGCCCTGAGGGCCTGGCTCGGCGGGTTCCGCGAGGGCCTGACCACCCCCTGCGGTCCCCGCCGGCCCATGAAGTGGCGTACGGTGTGGCGGCTGACCCGACTGGGCCGGCCCCCGGTCATCTGACAAGCTCGTGTCCGGGACCGCCGGGGCCGTACCCGGGCACCCGGCTCATGTCAGGCCCGCGCGGGCCGCGCATCCCGAGGACGAAAGTTTTCCGCCAGTGAGTGAGACAACGCACGACGACACGGTCGCGGTCACCGCGGCCGTGTCGCCCGACGAGGGCCTCACGGCGGCCCAGCTGGCCGCCAAGTACGGGCTGTCCGTCAGCGGCGCCCGGCCGTCCCTCATCGAGTACGTCCGTCAGCTCTGGGGCCGGCGGCACTTCATCCTCGCCTTCTCCCAGGCGAAGCTCACCGC
>NZ_JBVIGA010000025.1:0-6916 GCF_055571035.1 Streptomyces malachitofuscus
GAGTGAGCCCTCACTCACGGCTCAGGGGGCGGGCCCCGTCGGATCGGCCGATCCGACGGGGCCCGCCCCCTGAGCCGTGAGTGAGGGCTCACTCGGTGCGCAGCGCCTCGGCCATCTTCGTCAGCTGCCCGAACGACGCCGTGCCCGTCACGACCGTGGTCGAGCCCTCGGTGCCCTCCAGGACCAGCGCGTCGTAGTGGTCGCCCTCGTAGCGCGTCCAGGTCCTGCCGTCGATCTGCTGGGTGGCCTCGGTCTTCGCCGCGCCCTGCGTGGTGTCCTCGATGAACGCCGAACGCTTGCCCGCGGACTGCTCGACCGCCACGTACTCCCCGTCGGGGGCATGGAAACCGAGGTGCCAGGCGTCGGCCTCGGCGCTCCGGAAGCGGACGGAGGTGGGCTTCCACGCCTCGGGCAGTCCCTCGGGCGCGGCCACGGGGTAGGAGGCGGCCCGGCGGGCCGTGAGCAGGTCGACGCGGTAGTCGACCCGCTTGATGTCGGGTTCGCCGTCCTCGTGCGGGATGAACAGCCAGACGACTCCCGCGGCGAGCACGATGAGGGCCAGGGAAAGGATCATGTCCCGGGCCGTTTTCTGCATGCTGCTCGTTCCTGCCACGCCCCCTATCGTCGCAGGTGCCCGAAGCGCTCATCCGTGGGGGGCCCTGCTCATTTTGTCTGTCTGACGATAGAGTCATGGCCCACACCCTCATCCGGCCGTCGTCGTACAGAAAGGTGCGCTCCGATGACCGAACACCATCACTTGCCGTCCGAGCTCGATGTCCCCTCCGAGGCCCCCGACCGCAACCTCGCCCTGGAGCTCGTACGGGTCACCGAGGCAGCGGCGATGGCCGCGGGCCGCTGGGTAGGGCGCGGCGACAAGAACGGCGCCGACGGTGCCGCCGTGCGCGCCATGCGCACCCTCGTCTCCACCGTGTCGATGAACGGCGTCGTCGTCATCGGCGAGGGGGAGAAGGACGAGGCCCCGATGCTCTTCAACGGGGAGCGCGTGGGCGACGGGACCGGGCCCGAGTGCGACATCGCCGTCGACCCGATCGACGGCACCACGCTGACCGCCAAGGGCATGACGAACGCCATCGCGGTGCTGGCCGCCGCCGAGCGCGGCTCGATGTTCGACCCCTCCGCCGTCTTCTACATGGACAAGCTGGTCACCGGCCCGGAGGCCGCCGACTTCGTCGACATCAACGCCCCGGTGAACGTGAACATCCGCCGCGTCGCCAAGGCCAAGCGGGTCACCCCCGAGGACGTCACCGTGGTGATCCTCGACCGGCCGCGGCACGAGGGCATCATCAAGGAGATCCGGGAGACCGGTGCGCGCATCAAGCTGATCTCCGACGGCGACGTCGCCGGCTCGATCCTCGCGCTGCGCGAGGGCACCGGCATCGACCTGCTGCTCGGCATCGGCGGCACCCCCGAGGGCATCATCTCGGCCTGCGCGGTGAAGTGCCTGGGCGGCACCATCCAGGGCAAGCTGTGGCCGAAGGACGACGAGGAGCGGCAGCGGGCGATCGACGCGGGGCACGACCTCGACCGGGTGCTGACCACGGAGGACCTCGTCACCGGGGACAACGTGTTCTTCGTGGCGACCGGGATCACCGACGGTGAGCTGCTGCGGGGGGTGCGGTACCGGTCGGAGACGGCCACGACCGATTCGATCGTGATGCGGTCGAAGTCCGGGACGGTGCGCAGGATCGACTCCGAGCACCGGTTGAGCAAGCTGCGGGCGTACAGCGCGATCGATTTCGACCGGGCCAAGTAGCGTCGCCTTGGGTGCGGCGCGGAGGCGGGTGCGTCGTGGTTGACCGCGCCCACGCGGCGGAGCCGCAGATGTCACAGCCCCGCGCCCCTGAGTGTGCGGTCCTGCCCCACCCTGGAAGTGCGCCCCCTGTGCGGAGGGGGCGCATTTTCCGCGTGCAGGTGCTGCTAGCCCGCCGCGGCTATGCGGCGCTGGCCGGCGGCCTTCTTCAGTTCCATGTCGCGGCGCCTGCGGCGGGCCAGGACCACGCGGCGCTCGGCCGCGGTGAGGCCGCCCCAGACGCCGTAGGGCTCGGGCTGGAGCAGGGCGTGCTCGCGGCACTCGACCATGACCGGACAGCGGGCGCAGACCCGCTTGGCCGCCTCCTCGCGGGAGAGCCGGGCGGCGGTGGGCTCCTTCGACGGTGCGAAGAACAGCCCCGCCTCGTCGCGCCGGCACACGGCCTCGGTGTGCCAGGGAGCGTCCTGGTCCCTCTCCCGCCCTGCCGCTCGCTGGGCCGGAACGGCGGCTACCTGCAGGGACGAATGCGGCGGTTGCAGCACGGTCTACTCCTGACGACGGCTTCGCGAGCGAGAGACGATGCAGCAAGGCTTACCCGATGTACGCGCGCCTATGCACTGAGTCCCGGACGGGGCTCGGCCGGTGCCGGGTCAGTGGCCGAGATGTCTGCGCATGCTCTTGTCGACCGTGCGCTGCACCCGGTCAAGAATGTCCGCGACGAGCTTGCCGCGCCTGGGCCGTGCCTCGACACTGCCCAGCACCGCCCAGCCGTCGACGAAGACCACCGGGGCCTCCTCGTCGGTCGCGTCGAGGGTGTCCACCTCGAAGGAGCCGAGCACGCCGCCGCCCGTGCCGCGCAGCGACACGTTCTCCGGGACGCGGATCTCGACGCTGCCGAACACCGAGAACGCCTTGATCATGACCTGCTGGTGGTCGAACATCGCCTCGCTGAGGTCGATCTCGACGCTGCCGAAGATCGCGTACGCGTGGATGCGGCGGCCGGTCCGCCAGCGGCCCTTGCGCGTGGCCGCGCTGAACACCGCGACCACGTTGTCGTCGGGGTCCACCGGGATCGCGCCCGTGGTGGGGCGGCTGGGGGCGGAGGTGTGTGCCGCGCGCCGCTGGTGGGCTATCGGCAGGTCCTGGACGAACACGTCCAGTTCCCCCACCGTCTTGGCGGCCAGCACGCCCTCGACGCGCTCCGCGTGCTCGTCGGCGGTCAGGCGGCCCTCGGCGAGGGCCTCGCGCAGGAGGTCGGCGATACGGTCCCGGTCGGCGTCGGAGGCGCGCAGCCCGGCGGCCCCCGCCGCGGTGTCGGGTGCGGAGTCCGGCTGCTGGGCGTGCTTCTGAAGGTCCACGGCAGCAGCGTACCCAAACGCGATAGATCGCGACTACCCTCCGGGGCGGACAACTGAGGACAACCTCACAGGTTCGCCGCCGAGGGCAGGTCCTACGCTGGTGAGCGCCCGCCGACGGAGGCGGGCGGTCTTCCGTCGAGTGAGGAATGGGCGAGATGCCTGAGTTCGAGTACGCCGATCTGCTCCCCATGGGAGAGGACACCACCCCCTACCGGCTGGTGACCTCCGAAGGTGTGTCCACCTTCGAGGCCGACGGGCGGACGTTCCTCAAGGTGGAGCCGGAGGCGCTGCGCAAGCTCGCCGAGGAGGCCATCCGCGACATCCAGCACTACCTGCGCCCGGCCCACCTGGCGCAGCTGCGCCGGATCATCGACGACCCCGAGGCGTCGGCCAACGACAAGTTCGTCGCCCTGGACCTGCTGAAGAACGCGAACATCGCGGCGGCGGGCGTGCTGCCGATGTGCCAGGACACCGGCACGGCGATCGTCATGGGCAAGCGCGGGCAGAACGTGCTGACGTCGGGACGTGACGAGGAGGCCCTGAGCAAGGGCATCTACGACGCGTACAGGAACCTGAACCTGCGGTACTCGCAGATGGCTCCGCTCACCATGTGGGAGGAGAAGAACACCGGGTCGAACCTGCCGGCGCAGATCGAGCTGTACGCGACGGACGGCGGGGCGTACAAGTTCCTGTTCATGGCCAAGGGCGGCGGGTCGGCCAACAAGAGCTTCCTGTACCAGGAGACCAAGGCCGTCCTGAACGAGGCCTCCATGATGAAGTTCCTGGAGGAGAAGATCCGTTCGCTGGGCACGGCCGCCTGTCCGCCGTACCACCTGGCGATCGTGGTCGGCGGCACGTCGGCCGAGTACGCGCTGAAGACCGCGAAGTACGCCTCCGCGCACTACCTGGACGAGATCCCGTCCGAGGGGTCGCCGCTCGGGCACGGCTTCCGGGACAAGGAGCTCGAGGAGAAGGTCTTCGAGCTGACGCAGAGGATCGGCATCGGGGCGCAGTTCGGCGGCAAGTACTTCTGCCACGACGTGCGGGTGGTGCGCCTGCCCCGGCACGGTGCGTCCTGCCCGGTCGCCATCGCCGTGTCCTGCTCCGCCGACCGCCAGGCCGTCGCGAAGATCACCGCCGAGGGCGTGTTCCTGGAGCAGCTGGAGACGGACCCGGCGCGGTTCCTGCCGGAGACCACCGACGAGCAGCTGGACGAGTCCGGCGACGTCGTGCGGATCGACCTCAACCAGCCGATGAAGGCGATCCTCGCGGAGCTCACCAAGTACCCGGTGAAGACGCGGCTGTCGCTGTCCGGGCCGCTGGTCGTCGCGCGCGACATCGCGCACGCGAAGATCAAGGAGCGGCTGGACGCGGGCGAGGAGATGCCGCAGTACCTGAAGGACCACCCGGTGTACTACGCCGGCCCCGCGAAGACCCCCGAGGGGTACGCGTCCGGGTCCTTCGGGCCGACCACGGCCGGGCGGATGGACTCCTACGTGGAGCAGTTCCAGGCGGCGGGCGGCTCCATGGTGATGCTGGCGAAGGGGAACCGGAGCAAGCAGGTCACCGACGCGTGCGACGCGCACGGCGGCTTCTACCTGGGCTCCATCGGCGGTCCCGCGGCCCGCCTGGCGCAGGACTGCATCAAGAAGGTCGAGGTCGTCGAGTACGAGGAACTCGGCATGGAGGCGGTCTGGAAGATCGAGGTCGAGGACTTCCCGGCGTTCATCGTCGTGGACGACAAGGGCAACGACTTCTTCCAGGACCCCTCGCCGCAGCAGCCGACGTTCACGTCGATCCCCGTGCGGGGGCCGGGACTGGCATAGCCCTACGGGACGGGCGGGGGGCGCTGCTTCCGCCCCCCGCCCGTCCCGTACCGGACGTTCCTTCTGCCCGGGTCGGAGCCTCAGCGCCTTCGCGATCACGTCGCGGATCGGGTACTCCCCCTGGGCGCGGTTCTCCTTGAGGCGGTCGAGGCCCTCCGGGCCGAACCAGGCGTACGCCGAGTCCTTGGACCACTTCGGGGCGGGACGCTCCAGGTCGCCCTCGGGGCACCTCGACTCCGGGGTCGGTCTTCAGGGCCGACATCCCCTCAACCCAGTCGTCCGGATAGCGGACTTGGTGTGCTTCTTTCGGACAATGTGGGCTCCGCCCCGCCTTTTCCGTTGACGTGATCAACCATCACTGTGAGTCTTCTCGTCACTCCGACATGCACATGCCATGTCAATCCTTGCGTGGCTCACCCCACAGCCACCTCCCGGAGGAGACCAGGTGAAACGAAGATTCGCCGTCGCGGGCGTCTCGCTCGCCGTCGTGCTGGGCTGCGGAACACTCCCCGCCGCGGCCGCCGACTCCCGGACCACCACGGACACCACCATCAGTGCCGCGCCCGATGTCGACGTGAACAAGGTGAAGGCACACCTCAGTGAGCTCAGCGCCATCGCCGGACGGAACGGCGGAAACCGCCGGTCCACCGGACAGGGTTACGACGACTCCGTCGCCTACGTGAAGGGCAGGCTGCAGGCCGCCGGTTACACCATGACCGAGCAGCCGTGCACCTCCGGCTGCACCAGCGGTGCCGGCCCCAATCTCATCGCCGAGTGGCCCCACGGCGACGCCAACAACGTGTACATGTTCGGCGCCCATCTCGACGGCGTCTCCGCCGGGCCCGGCATGAACGACAACGGCTCCGGCTCCGCCGCCCTGCTCGAGACCGCCCTGACGCTGGCCCAGCAGAACCCGGCCATGCGCAACCGGGTCCGCTTCGCCTGGTGGACCGACGAGGAGCAGGGCCTCAACGGGTCCGACTTCTACGTCCGTTCGCTGTCGTCCGGCGAGCGCGCCAGGATCAAGGCGTACTACAACTTCGACATGGTCGCCTCCACCAACGGCGGCTACTTCATCAACCACATCACCTCCGCGGCCGCCGCGCCGATGAAGGCGTACTGGGACTCGCTGGGCCTGCAGCCCGAGGAGAACACCGAGGGCGCCGGACGCAGCGACGACTACTCCTTCGAGCAGTACGGGATCCCCACCTCCGGCTACGCGATGGGCGCCAGTGCCCGGAAGACCTCCGCGCAGGCCGCCAAGTGGGGCGGGACCTCCGGCTCCGCCTACGACCCCTGCTACCACCGGTCCTGCGACACCCTCACCAACATCAACACCACCGGTCTCGACCGCGCCGCCGACGGCATCGCGTACACCCTCTGGCAGCGGGCCGTGGACACCGGCACGGGCGGCGACTGCGACACCGCCGGCGCCGTCGGCAACGGCGGGTTCGAGAGCGGGACTTCGCCGTGGACCGGGAACACCGGCGTCATCGGCGCCCACACGGGCGGGTCGGCCCACGACGGAACCCGGTTCGCCTGGCTGGGCGGTAACGGGTCCACGAGCACCGAGTCGATCAGCCAGACGGTGACCGTGCCGTCCGGCTGCTCCCAGGCGTCGCTGAGCTACTGGCTGCACATCGACACCGACGAGTCCGGCTCACGCGCGTACGACAGGTTCACGGTGCGGGCCGGCGGCACCACGCTCGCCACCCTGTCCAACGTCGACGCCGGCAGCGGCTATGTGCAGCGGTCGGTCGATCTCTCGGCGTACGCGGGACAGACGGTCACCCTGACCTTCACCGCGAGCGAGGACTACAGCCTGCGGACCAGCTTCCTCCTGGACGACGTGACCCTGCTCAACGGCTGACCCTTCCCCCCACGGACCCGGGGGGGGGGGGGGGGGGGACAGGGGGGGGGGGGGGGGGGGGGGGGGGGGGGGGGTTGGGGGGGGAGTGTGG
>NZ_JBVIGA010000025.1:6926-155824 GCF_055571035.1 Streptomyces malachitofuscus
TCCTCGAAGAGATGGGCGCCGCCGGCAACCCCCCTCTGATAACGATCGCCCCCCCCCCCTCCCCCCCCACCCCCCCCCCCCCCCTCCCCACCCCCCCCCCCCCCCCCCCCCCACCCCCCCCCCCCCCCCCCCCCCCCCGCGCCGGGGCGGCGGGCATGTCCGGGAATACGCTCGTCAGGGACCGCTGCTGTGACTCCTCGGAGGTACCACGATGACGACCACGGACGACGACCGGCGCTACCGCATCGAGCACGACTCCATGGGGGAGGTGAAGGTACCGGCCGACGCCAAGTGGCGTGCGCAGACCCAGCGCGCCGTGGAGAACTTCCCGGTCTCCGGGCAGCGGCTGGAGCGGGCCCACATCGAGGCGCTGGCCCGCATCAAGGGCGCAGCGGCCAAGGTGAACGCGCGGCTCGGGGTGCTGGACAAGGACATCGCCGAAGCGATCCAGGAGGCGGCCGGCGAGGTCGCCGAGGGCCGGTGGGACGAGCACTTCCCGGTGGACGTGTTCCAGACCGGGTCGGGGACCTCGTCCAACATGAACACCAACGAGGTCGTCGCCACCCTCGCCACCGAGCGGCTGGGACGGGACGTGCACCCGAACGACCACGTCAACGCCTCCCAGTCGTCCAACGACGTCTTCCCCTCGTCCCTCCACATCGCCGCCACCGCCGCCGTCACCCGTGATCTGATCCCGGCCCTCGACCACCTCGCCGCCTCCCTCGAACGCAAGGCGGAGGAGTTCGCCGACGTGGTGAAGTCCGGGCGGACCCATCTGATGGACGCCACGCCCGTGACGCTGGGCCAGGAGTTCGGCGGGTACGCGGCCCAGGTGCGGTACGGGATCGAGCGGCTGAACGCCTCCCTGCCGCGCCTGGCCGAGCTGCCGCTGGGCGGCACCGCCGTCGGCACCGGCATCAACACCCCGCCCGGGTTCTCCGCCGCCGTGATCGAGGAGGTCGCCCGCGCCACGGGACTGCCGCTGACCGAGGCGCGCGACCACTTCGAGGCGCAGGGCGCCCGGGACGGCGTCGTGGAGACCAGCGGGCAGCTGCGGACCATCGCCGTCGGACTGACGAAGATCGCGAACGATCTGCGGTGGATGGCGTCGGGCCCCCGCACCGGGCTCGCGGAGATCGGCCTCCCCGATCTCCAGCCCGGCTCCTCGATCATGCCCGGCAAGGTCAACCCGGTGGTCCCGGAGGCCGTGCTGATGGTCTGCGCCCAGGTCACCGGCAACGACGCGACCGTCGCCGCCGCCGGCGCCTCGGGCAACTTCGAGCTCAACGTGATGCTTCCGGTCATCGCGAAGAACGTGCTGGAGTCGGTGCGGCTGCTGGCCAACGTCTCCCGCCTGCTCGCCGACCGCACCGTCGACGGGATCGTCGCCCACCGGGAGCGGGCCCGCGAGTACGCCGAGTCCTCGCCGTCCGTGGTCACCCCGCTCAACAAGTACATCGGCTACGAGGAGGCCGCGAAGGTCGCCAAGAAGTCCCTGGCCGAACGGAAGACCATCCGGCAGGTGGTCCTGGAGGGCGGCTACGTCGAGCGCGGCGACCTCACCGTCGAGCAGCTCGACGAGGCGCTGGACGTCCTGCGGATGACGCACCCGTGAAGCCCCGTGTCCCGGGCGAGAACCGTGACGGGCGCCGCAGCGTCGTATGCCCGGGGCACCTAAAATCCGCTCATGGCAGAGGGTGGAGCGATGAAGCGCGAGGAAGCGGGGCGAGCGGACGGCCACTGGGCGCCCGGGACACAGATCCTGTGGCGTTACCGCGAGAACGGCGGCGCGCGCATTCACATCGCGCGCCCCGTCACGGTCGTACGCGACGACTCGCAGCTGCTCGCCGTGTGGATGGCGCCCGGCACCGAGTGCGTGAAGCCGGTGCTCGCCGACGGCACGCCCGTGCACCAGGAGCCGCTCGCCACCCGGTACACCAGGCCGCGCACGGTGCAGCGGGGCCGCTGGTTCGGCACCGGTGTGCTGAAACTGGCCCGGCCCGGCGACCCCTGGTCGGTGTGGCTGTTCTGGGAGCCGGGCTGGCGGTTCAAGAACTGGTACGTGAACCTGGAGCAGCCGCTGGCCCGTTGGGCGGGCGGGGTGGACTCCGAGGACCACTTCCTGGACATCTCCGTGCACCCGGACCGCGGCTGGCACTGGCGGGACGAGGACGAGTTCGCGCAGGCACAGCGGGACGGTCTGGTGGACTCCGCGCTGGCCGGAAGGGTGCGCGAGGCCGGGCGGGCGGCGATCGGGGTGATCGACGCCTGGGGGCCGCCGTTCTCGGACGGCTGGGAGAACTGGCGCCCCGATCCGTCCTGGACGGTACCGTCACTGCCACAGGACTGGGACCGCACTTCCGCGCATGTGTCCTCGTGAGACCCTTGCTGCGCCCCCGGGCGGGAAACGTAGGATCGTCGTCCGCAAGGGCGCGGGAAACAACTACCGGAGCGCGCGCTGGGCTTGACCAAACGTCACCGAGGGGCGGCAGGACGTGAGCGAGGGGTACGGAAACACCGGTACCGGCCGAGGACGGTCAGCCGGCGGCGCAGGAACAACCTCTGACCACACGCGAAATCCGTTCCGGGGGCACGTATTCCGGGTATCGGAGTTTCGGCGGGACGAACCGCGCGCACGGCGTGCGCCGGACGGATGGACTCGACACGCGTGACGGAGCAGCCGACCTCCTTCGAGCGCCCGCAGCCGGGCGTGGACCCCGCGGATCCCCGCGGGGCACTCCTGCGTACCCCGCCACCGGCCCGCGTGCCGGGCACCGGGGCCGCCTTACCGGTACAGGGCCGTTCCGGCGACGAACCACCCGCGCCCGGGGCGTCCCCGGGCTCCCCGGGTGCCACCACGCCGGGCACGGTGACACCGGACGGCACCGGCCGGGACCCGGCGGACGGACCGGCCTCGGAGCATTCCCAGCCGGGCGCCGGACAGGGCGCCGAACCGGACACGCACCGCCCGCGTCCCGTGCCGGAGGGCATCCCGGTGCAGCCGGCCGCGGGGCAGGACCGGACGGCACCGGCGCAGGCACCCGACGGGAAGGAACGCCGCACCGGGCAGCAGACGCAGCCCGGGCGGCCGACGCCGATGCGGCGGGACGGCGACCGGCTGCGGTTCGTCGGTGCGGCCACCCGGCGGATCGCCCGCGGCATCGACCTGGACGAGATCGTGATGGGGCTGTGCCGGGCCACCGTGCCCACCTTCTCCGACGCGATCCTGGTCTATCTGCGCGATCCGCTGCCGGTCGGCGACGAGCGGCCCACGGGCCCGCTGGTGCTGCGGCTGCGCCGCACCGACCGGATACCGGCCGAGCGGGACACCGAGGGCGGGTTCGCGCCGGTCGCCGCCCCGCCGGAGCCGTCCGAACTGGACTCGGTCGGCGAGGAGCTGTGCACGGTACGGCCGGGCAGCGCGCTCGCCGAGGTGCTGCGCGGGGTGCGGCCGGTGTTCACGGACGCGCCGGCCGCCCGTGCCGCGCTGCCCGAACTGCTCGGCGACGACGGCGCGTCGGCGGTCCCGGACGGACAGCGGGCGATCCTCGCGCCGCTGCGCGGCCGGCGCCGGGTGATCGGCGCGGCACTGTTCCTGCGCCGTCCCGAGCGTATCCCGTTCGAGGCCGACGACCTGCTGGTCGCCGCCCAGCTCGCCACGCACAGCGCCCTCGGCATCGACAAGGCGGTGCTGTACGGGCGGGAGGCGTACATCGCGGACGAGCTGCAGCGCACGATGCTGCCGGAGAACCTGCCGCGCTGCACCGGGGTGCGGCTCGCCTCGCGCTACCTCCCGGCCGCGGAGACCGCCCGGGTCGGCGGCGACTGGTACGACGCGATCCCGCTGCCGGGCAGCCGGGTGGCGCTGGTGGTCGGTGACGTGATGGGCCACTCCATGACCTCGGCGGCGATCATGGGCCAGCTGCGCACCACCGCGCAGACCCTGGCCGGTCTCGACCTGCCGCCGCAGGAGGTGCTGCACCACCTCGACGAGCAGGCGCAGCGGCTCGGCGTGGACCGCATGGCGACCTGTCTGTACGCGGTGTACGACCCGGTCTCGCACCGCATCACCATCGCCAACGCCGGTCATCCGCCGCCGATCCTGCTGGAGCTGGGCGGCCGGGCCGAGGTGCTGCGGGTGCCCGCGGGCGCCCCGATCGGCGTGGGCGGGGTGGACTTCGAGGCCGTGGAGCTGGACGCGCCCGCCGGTGCGACCCTGCTGCTGTACACCGACGGCCTGGTGGAGTCCCGGCTGCGGGACGTGTGGACCGGTATCGAGCAGCTGCGCGAGAAGCTCGCCGCGACCGCGCAGCTGACCGGCCCGGACCATCCGCCGCCGCTGGAGGCGCTGTGCGACGAGGTGCTGGACATGCTCGGCCCGGGCGACCGGGACGACGACATCGCGCTGCTGGCCGCCCGCTTCGACGGGATCGCGCCGAGCGATGTGGCGTACTGGTTCCTGGAGCCGGAGGACGCCGCCCCCGGGCGGGCCCGCCGGCTGGCCCGGCGGGCGCTGTCCCGCTGGGGCATGGAGGAGCTGAGCGACTCGGTGGAGTTGCTGGTCAGCGAGGTGGTGACGAACGCCGTGCGGTACGCGACGCGGCCGGTCACGCTGCGGCTGCTGCGCACCGACGTGCTGCGCTGCGAGGTCGGTGACGACGTGCCGCAGCTGCCCCGGCTGCGGCAGGCGCGCGCCACGGACGAGGGCGGGCGCGGGCTGTATCTGGTGAACCGGCTGGCCCGGCGCTGGGGTGCGACCCGGCTGAGCACGGGCAAGGTGGTGTGGTTCGAGCTGAACCGCGGCTGAGCCGTCGTACGACAGGAGGGGCGCCCGGTGACCGCACCGGGCGCCCCTCCTGTCGTACCTGCTACTGGTTGCCGTCGAACTGCGGGTCGCCCGGGTCGTCCGGGTCTCCCGGGATGCCGAAGGTCGGCGAGTTCGAGGGCGTCTTCGTCGGCGGCGGGGTCGTCGGCGGCTGGGTCGGCGGCTGCGAGGTCGGCGGCGCGGAGGAGGTCTCCGGGGGCGCCTGGGTGGTGGGCTCCCGGGTCGTGGGCTCCTGGCTCGGGGTCTTCGAGGGCGTCTGCGACGGGGACGGCGACCTGGTCGGCCTCACGGCCGCGCCCTGTTCGGTGTCCAGGTCGAACTTGGCGACCTCGTCCATGATGCCGAAGGTGTACGCCGCCCAGATCTGCGCGGGCGGCCCACCGCCGTTGATGCGGTCCTCGCCGAGGGCTCCGTACATCTTCACGTGCCGGTGCGGGGGCTTGTCGTCCTCGCCGAACAGTCCGACGGAGGTCACCAGACCGGGTGTGAAGCCGGTGAACCAGGCCGAGATGTTGTCGTCGGAGGTACCGGTCTTGCCGGCGACCTGCTGGCCGTCGCGCAGCGGGTTGTCCCGCACCGCCTTCTGGGCCGTACCGTCGTCGACCACGCCGGTCAGTACGGAGGTCACGGTGTCGGCGGTCTGCCGGCTGATGACCTGTTCGCCGACCGCGTCGGGCATGGTGACCGTGCGGCTGCGGTGCTCCGCGGACTTGATGATCGTCGGGGTGGTCTTCTTGCCGTGGTTGTCGAGGGTGGCGTAGACCCCGGCCATGTGCAGCGGGCTGGCGCCCATCGAGCCCAGGGTCTGGGCGGGCACGGCCTCGAGGCCCTCGACGTCCATGCCGAGGTTGCCCGCGGTCTCCATCACCTTGTCCATGCCGACGTCGACGCCCATCTGCGCGAAGACGGAGTTGACGGACTTGTTCATCGCCGTCTGGACGGTGATGTCGCCGTAGTTCTGGTCGTCCTCGTTCTCGGGGGCGAAGCCGACCTTCTTGCCGTTGTCGACGACCGGGCGCTCGCTGGTGCCGTCATAGAGGGTGTTGGCCGTGATCGGCTGCCCGTCCTGGGTCTCGGACTGCTCCTCGAGGGCGGCGGCCAGGATCACCGGCTTGAAGGTGGACGCGGGCTGGTAGTCCTTGCGGGTGGCGTTGTTGGTGAAGTGCTTCAGGTAGTCCACGCCGCCGTACATGGCGACGACCGCGCCGTTCTTCGGGTTCACGGAGACGGCCCCGGCCTGGACGTCGGCGTCGACCTTGCGTTCCTTCGGGTCGAGCTTGCCGGTGAGCTGGGTCTTGACCGCCTTCTCCAGCGCGGTCTGCTTCTTCTTGTCGATGTTGAGGGTGACGGTCCAGCCGCCGGCGTCGACGAGCGCGTCCGCCTGCTTGGCGTCCTCCGCCGTGCCGTCGGCGACGAGCTGCCTCTTCAGCTCGTTGTTGGCGGCATACACCAGGTAGCCGGTCTGGCCGGCCATGCCCGGGTCGCCCTTGGGTTCCTCGGGCACGGGGAACTTCATGCCGGAGCGCTCGGACCGCTTCAGCCAGCCCTCCTCGACCATGTTGTCCAGGACGTAGTTCCAGCGCGCCTTGACCAGCTTCCTGCTGTTCTCGGAGGCGACCGCCCAGTCGTACTGGCTCGGCGCCTGGAGCAGCGCGGCGAGATAGGCGCCCTGTTCGACCGAGAGGTCCTCGGCGTCGACGCGGTAGTAGGCCTGCGCGGCGGCCTGGATCCCGTAGGCGTTGCGGCCGTAGTAGCTGGTGTTGATGTACCCGGCGAGGATGTAGTCCTTGGACTTCTCCCGGTCCAGCTTCAGGGAGATGACCAGTTCCTTCAGCTTGCGGGTGACGGTCTGTTCCTGCGTCAGGTAGTAGTTCTTCACGTACTGCTGGGTGATCGTCGAACCGCCCTGCGCGCCCTTGCCGGTGAGCGTGTTGAACACACCGCGCGTGGTGCCCTTGATGTCGACGCCGGAGTCCTTGTAGAAGGTCTTGTTCTCGGCGGCGACGAAGGTGCGCTGCACCGGCTTGGGGATCTGCGCCAGGTCGACGACCTCACGGTTGACCTCGCCGTCGCGGGCCATGATCGAGCCGTCGCTGTACTTGTAGATGTTGCTCTGCCGCTTGGCGTCGGCGTTCCCCTCGGGGATGTCGATCACCATGTAGAGCACGATGAAGGCGCCCATGCCGAGCAGGCAGAGGCCGAAGAAGGTACCGACGATCTTCTTCCAGGTGAAGAGGCGGCGTATGCCGGTGCGGCCGGCCGCACCCGACGAGCGGCCCTTGGGTGCCGCACGGCGCCCACCGCGCTGTCGTGCGCGTCTTTCTTCCGCTCGTCCCATACGCCCGTTCCGCTCCGCTTCGTTCATGTGTGCTCGACTGCCACACAGGTTCGCCGCTCAGGTCAGCTCAGAAAGCTAACACCGGGAGCTATGACAAAGGACTGCCGATCCGGCCTTTACGGACGTGACAATCAGCACCCGCCCCAAAGGAACCGACGTG
The DNA here is from genome assembly GCF_055571035.1 of Streptomyces malachitofuscus. Lineage (NCBI taxonomy): Bacteria > Bacillati > Actinomycetota > Actinomycetes > Kitasatosporales > Streptomycetaceae > Streptomyces > Streptomyces malachitofuscus. Next base: position 14,250 of record NZ_JBVIGA010000025.1, read on the forward strand.
CGAGAGGTGTGTGAGGTTGCCGGGATCGGGTAATCTGATATCACTTAGATAGGCAGGCGCTGGCCGCACGGGACCCGTGCGGCCAGCGCACGGAGAAACGGGGGATCACCCATGTCCACGCACGACACCCAGACCACACAGGTCACCGCCGATGTGCCCGAGATGCCGGCCCCGCGCGTACGGGAGTCCGTGGCGCACAGCATCGGCGGTGGTCTTGCGCTGTTCCTCGGACTGGTCGGACTGCTCTTCGGCGCGGGCCTGATCATCTCCGCCACGGCGGTCTCCGCGGCCGGCGGCAAGGCGGCCCTGATCATCGGCGGCATCCTGGTCGCGATCGCCGCGTTCCTCGCGATGTGCGGGCTGAACATGGTGGCGCCGGGCGAGGCCCGGGTGGTGCAGCTCTTCGGCCGCTACCGGGGCACGATCCGCCAGGACGGCCTGCGCTGGGTGAACCCCTTCACCTCACGCACCAAGATCTCCACGCGCGTGCGCAACCACGAGACCGCCGTACTGAAGGTGAACGACGCCTACGGCAACCCGATCGAGCTGGCCGCGGTCGTGGTGTGGCGGGTGGAGGACACCGCACAGGCCACCTTCGAGGTGGACGACTACGTCGAGTTCGTCTCCACCCAGACCGAGGCGGCCGTGCGGCACATCGCCATCGAGTACCCCTACGACGCCCATGACGAGGACGGCCTCTCGCTGCGCGGCAACGCCGAGGAGATCACCGAGAAGCTCGCCGTCGAACTGCACGCGCGCGTGGAGGCGGCCGGCGTGCAGATCATCGAGTCCCGCTTCACGCACCTCGCCTACGCCCCCGAGATCGCCTCGGCGATGCTCCAGCGGCAGCAGGCGGGCGCGGTCGTGGCGGCGCGGCAGCAGATCGTGGAGGGCGCCGTGGGCATGGTCGAGTCGGCGCTGACCCGGATCGCCGAGCAGGACATCGTGGAGCTGGACCCGGAACGGAAGGCGGCGATGGTGTCCAACCTGATGGTGGTGCTGTGCGGCGACCGGTCGGCGCAGCCGGTCCTCAACACCGGGACGCTCTACCAGTGACGGCCTCGTCCGGGGGCCCGGCCCCCCAGGGTCGGCCGCAGCGCAAGCAGGTGCTGCTGCGGCTCGACCCGTCGGTGTACGAGGCTCTGGCGCGCTGGGCCAACGACGAACTGCGCTCGGCGAACGCGCAGATCGAGTTCCTCCTGCGGCGCGCGCTGGCGGAGGCGGGGCGGCTGCCCGGGGACACCGGGCCGATGCCCCGCCGCGGGCGGCCGCCCGGGGACTCCGCACGGCCTCGGTAGCAGAACCGTGACAATCGGCCCCCACCTGGGCTCTCCCACACCCCGCCATGATCTGCACACTCCGCGTATACATGCCGCGTATACACGCTGTGTAGAGTGCTCCGCATGTCCATCGGTCACACCCTCCTGGGGCTCCTGGAGTCCGGCCCGCGCCACGGTTACGACCTGAAGCGGGCCTTCGACGAGAAGTTCGGTCACGACCGGCCGCTGCACTACGGCCAGGTCTACTCGACGATGTCCCGCCTGCTGAAGAACGGGCTCGTCGAAGTCGACGGCATCGAGGCCGGCGGCGGCCCCGAGCGGAAGCGGTACGCGATCACCGAGGCCGGCATCACCGATGTCGAGCGCTGGCTCGCCACGCCGGAGAAGCCGGAGCCGTACCTCCAGTCGACGCTCTACACCAAGGTCGTCCTGGCGCTGCTCACCAGCCGCGACGCGGCCGACATCCTCGACACGCAGCGCTCGGAGCACCTGCGCGGCATGCGGATCCTCACCGACCGCAAGCGCAAGGGCGACCTCGCCGACCAGCTCATCTGCGACCACGCCCTGTTCCACCTCGAGGCCGATCTGCGCTGGCTGGAGCTGACCGCGGCGCGTCTCGACAAGCTCCGTGCGGAGGTGACCCGATGACCGCGTCCCCTCCCCCCGGCTCGCTGCTCACGGCCCAGGACCTGCGCAAGGTCTACGGCCCGACCACCGCGCTCGACGGCGCCGGGTTCTCCATCCACCCCGGTGAGGTCGTCGCCGTGATGGGGCCCTCCGGCTCGGGCAAGTCGACGCTGCTGCACTGCCTCGCCGGGATCGTCACGCCCGACTCCGGCTCGATCCTCTACAACGGGCGTGAGCTGACCACCATGAGCGACGCCGAGCGCAGCGCGCTGCGGCGCTCGGAGTTCGGCTTCGTCTTCCAGTTCGGGCAGCTCGTGCCGGAACTCACCTGCGTGGAGAACGTCGCCCTGCCGCTGCGGCTGAACGGCACGCCCCGCAAGGAGGCCGAGCGGGCCGCGCTCACCTGGATGGAGCGCCTCGAGGTCGACGACGTCCGCAAGAAGCGGCCCGGCGAGGTGTCCGGCGGCCAGGGCCAGCGGGTCGCCGTGGCACGGTCGCTGGTCACCGGCCCCCGGGTGCTGTTCGCCGACGAGCCGACCGGCGCCCTGGACTCCCTCAACGGCGAGCGGGTCATGGAACTGCTCACCGAGGCCGCCCGGTCCGCCAACGCCGCCGTCGTCCTCGTCACGCACGAGGCGCGGGTGGCCGCGTACTCCGACCGCGAGATCGTCGTACGCGACGGCAGGTCCCGGGACATGGAGCGCGTCGTATGAGTGCGCGTCAGTGGGGGCGCGACCTCGGCATGGGCATGCGGTTCGCCTTCGCCGGCGGACGCGAGGGGTGGATCCGGGCGCTGCTCACCGCCGTCGGGGTCGGGCTGGGCGTGGCGCTGCTGCTGCTCACCACCGCCCTGCCCGGTGCGCTGGCGGAGCGCGACCGGCGGGGGGAGGCCCGCCTCAACCACTCCTACGGCGAGTTCATCGAGGCCCCGGCCGACGACACCCTCATGATCGCGGACACCAACACCGAGTTCGGCCAACAGGACATCCGCGGCCGTCTGTTGGAACCGGAAGGCGACCGGGCCCCGCTGCCCCCCGGTCTGCGGGAGTTCCCGGCGCCCGGTGACATGGTGGTCTCCCCCGCGCTGAAGGAGCTCCTCGACTCGGACGGCGGCGCGCTGCTGCGCGAGCGGCTGGCGTACGACGTCGTGGGGACGATCGGTGAGCAGGGGCTGATCGGCTCGCAGGAGCTCGCCTACTACGCGGGCGCCGAGGGCCTCGCGGAACGGATGGGCGACGGGACGGTCGGCCGTATCGACTCCTTCGGGGACCCGAACCCGACCAAGGAGGAGGCGGACCCGGTCCTCGTGCTGCTCGTCCTGGTCGTGTTCGTGGTGCTGCTGATGCCGGTCGCCGTGTTCATCGCCGCGGCGGTGCGGTTCGGCGGCGAACGGCGCGACCGCAGGCTGGCCGCGCTGCGGCTGGTCGGCTCCGACGGCGGCATGACCCGGCGGATCGCCGCGGGCGAGGCGCTCGGCGGGGCGCTGCTGGGTCTGGTGTTCGGCACCGGGTTCTTCCTGGCGGGACGCGAACTCGCGGCCTCCTTCGAGGTGTTCGACATCAGCGTCTTCCCGAGCTACCTGAACCCCTCGCCGCTGCTGGCGCTGCTGGTCGCGGTGGCGGTCCCGGGGGCCGCGGTGCTGGTGACCCTGCTGGCGCTGCGCGGGGTGGTCATCGAACCGCTGGGCGTGGTGCGCACGGCACGGCCCGCCCGCCGCCGGCTCTGGTGGCGGCTGCTGCTGCCGGTCGCCGGGCTCGGCATGCTGGCCCCCATGCTCGGCCAGGGCCGGGAGAACGGGGACTTCAACGGGTACCTGGTCACCGGCGGTGTCATGTGCCTGCTCGTCGGGGTCACGGCGCTGCTCCCCTGGATCGTGGAGACGGTCGTCGCCCGGCTCGGCTCGGGCAGTGTGTCCTGGCAGCTGGCGGTGCGCCGCCTGCAGCTGAGCAGCGGCGCGGCGGCGCGCATGGTCAACGGCATCGCGGTGGCCGTGGCCGGCGCGATCGCGCTGCAGATGCTGTTCGCCGGGGTCGAGGGCGACTACACCAAGGACACCGGCTTCGACGTGTCGCGGGCGCAGATGCAGGTACGGGTGCCGGAGGGCGCGGAACTCGCCGCGGCCACCGCGAAGCTCGAGGAGACCAAGGGCGTCCGCGAGGTCTACGCGCTGTCCGAGGGCTACCTCGGCGACCGGTCCTGGGCGAAGGAGCCGCAGCGCTCGGCCGAACTGACCATCGGCGACTGCGCGACCCTGCGCGAGGTGGCGAAGCTCCCCTCCTGCGAGGACGGTGACGTCTTCGCGCTCCGGGGCGGCGAGTACGACACCGACACCCCGTCGCTGAGCAGGCCGGGCCAGAAGCTGTACCTGGAGCTGCGCACCACCCCGGACGAGTCGGAGGACGTCGTCTGGACCCTCCCCGGGACGCTGAAGGAGGCCGACTCCGTCGAGGACCCGACCGGGACGAAGCGCGGCGGCTTCCTGATGACGCCGGCCGCGGTACCCGCGGACGTGGCGAAGGCGGTCAGGGGCGAGCTGTACCTGGCGATCGACGACTCGGTGCCCGACGCCCGCGAGCACGTGCGCAACGCGGCGGCCGCGATCGACCCGCTGTCCGATCCGACGACATGGTCCGCCACCGAGCGCGCCGATCGCTTCGACGCCATCCGCACGGGGCTGTTCGTCGGTGCCGCCGCCGTCCTGGCGCTGATCGGGGCGAGCCTGCTGGTCTCCCAGCTGGAGCAGCTGCGCGAACGCCGCAAGCTGCTGTCGGCCCTGATCGCCTTCGGCACCCGGCGGCGCACGCTGAGCCTGTCGGTGCTGTGGCAGACGGCGATCCCGATCGGCCTGGGCCTGCTGCTCGCCTCGACGGTGGGAATGGCCCTGGGCGCGGTGCTGCTGCGGATGACCTCGACGCCGGTGAGCGTGGACTGGCCGAGCGTCCTGCAGATGACCGGCATCGGCGCGGGCGTGGTCCTCGTGGTGACCGTGCTGAGCCTGCCCCCGCTGCTGCGCATGATGCGCCCCGACGGGCTGCGCACGGAGTAGGTCCGCCGACGGTGCGGACTCAGTCCCCGACGGTCCGCACCGGGAGGTCCCGCATCGCCTCGCGCAGGGCCACCGCCAACTGCTCGTACTCCGCCGCCCTCGCCGCGCCCGTGCGCATGGCGAGGGCGATGCGTCGGGTGGGAGCGGGATCGGTGAAGCAGGCGGTGAGCAGCCGGCTGGAGCGGCTGGTCTCGACGTCGACGGCGGTGCGCGGGAGCAGCGTCACCCCGAGGCCGCCCGCCACCAGCTGCACCAGCGTGGACAGTCCGGCCGCCGTGGTGGTGGCCGGCACGCCCCCGCGGCCCGCCTCACGGCAGATGTCCAGGGCCTGGTCGCGCAGGCAGTGCCCCTCGTCGAGCAGCAGCAGGTTCAGCTCGCGCAGCACCTCCCGGGGGATGCCCTGCCGACCGCCGAGCCGGTGACCGAGCGGGGTGACCAGAACGAAGTCCTCGTCGAACAGGGGAAGTTCGGTCACCCCCGGCACGCCGAGGGGCACGGCGAGCAGCAGCAGGTCGAGCCGCCCGCCGGCCAGCCCCTCCAGCAGGTTCGCGGTCTGCTCCTCGTGCACCTGGAGGTCGAGGTGCGGATAGCGGTCGTGCACCAGCCGCAGGACCGTCGGCAGCAGATAGGGCGCGACGGTCGGGATCACACCGAGGCGCAGCGCCCCGGTGAACGGCGCCCGCAGCGCGTCCGCCTCCTCCATCAGCGCGCCGACCTCCGCCAGTACGCCCTTGGCGCGGACGGCGAGCCGCTCGCCGGCCGGCGAGAGCAGCACCTTGCGCGTCGTACGCTCCACGAGGGTGACACCCAGTGTCTCCTCGAGCGCCGAAACGGCCCCCGACAGCGCCGGCTGGCTCATCCCCATCGCCGCGGCAGCGTCCCGGAAGTGCAGATGCTCGGCCACGGCGGCGAACGCCCGAAGCTGCGCGAGGCTGGGCTGCCTGCGCCTATTACCCACGGTCACTAATAGGTCCCTCCGATCAACACGACCGAGTGTAGCTATTTCACTAATCAATGCACCCTGTGCCAACATCAACAAGGTCCAACCCATGGGAAACACCCACACAATGGGTGTTTCTTCGCTGCAAGGAGAGCCTGTGCTCACTGTCGGTGACAAGTTCCCCGAGTTCGAACTGACCGCCTGCGTCTCGCTGGAGAAGGGCAAGGAGTTCGAGACGATCAACCACAAGACCTACGAGGGCAAGTGGAAGATCGTGTTCGCGTGGCCCAAGGACTTCACCTTCGTGTGCCCGACCGAGATCGCCGCCTTCGGCAAGCTGAACGACGAGTTCGCCGACCGTGACGCCCAGGTCCTCGGCTTCTCCGGTGACTCCGAGTTCGTTCACCACGCCTGGCGCAAGGACCACGACGACCTGCGTGACCTGCCGTTCCCGATGATGGCGGACTCCAAGCACGAGCTGATGCGCGACCTGGGCATCGAGGGCGAGGACGGCTTCGCCAAGCGCGCCGTGTTCATCGTGGACCAGAACAACGAGATCCAGTTCTCCATGGTGACCGCCGGCTCCGTCGGCCGTAACCCCAAGGAGGTCCTGCGGGTTCTGGACGCCCTGCAGACCGACGAGCTCTGCCCGTGCAACTGGAGCAAGGGCGACGAGACCCTGGACCCGGTCGCGCTGCTGGCCGGGGAGTGAACTGACATGTCCCTCGACTCCTTGAAGTCCCGCATACCGGACTACGCCAAGGACCTGAAGCTCAACCTGGGCTCGGTCATCGGCAACTCCGACCTGCCGGCCCAGCAGCTGTGGGGCACGGTGCTGTCGACGGCGATCGCCTCGCGCTCGGCGATCGTGCTGCGCGAGCTGGAGCCGGAGGCGAAGGCGAACCTGTCGCCGGAGGCGTACACGGCCGCGAAGGCCGCCGCCGCGGTGATGGCGATGAACAACGTGTTCTACCGCACCCGTCACCTGCTGTCGGACCACGAGTACGGCAACCTGCGGGCCGGTCTGCGGATGAACGTCATCGGCAACCCGGGTGTCGACAAGGTCGACTTCGAGTTCTGGTCGTTCGCGGTCTCCGCGATCAACGGCTGCGGGATGTGCCTCGACTCGCACGAGCAGGTGCTGCGCAAGGCGGGCGTGGAGCGTGAGGCGGTGCAGGAGGCGTTCAAGATCGCGGCAGTGATCCAGGCGGTCGCCGCGACCCTGGACGCGGAAGCAGTCCTCGCGGAGTAGCTCCGCCTTCACCCCTCGGGCCCGCCCACCCTTCCAGTGGGCGGGCCCGACCCGTACTCCGGCATCCCCGCGCACCCCGCTCACCGCGCACCGCGCACCCCGCCGTCTCTGCGGGCAGTCCTGCCGCAGGGCGCGCCCCACCCCCTGCCGCGCCGCCGCCTCCGCGGGCAGTCGTGCCGCAGGGCGGCACGGGTGGGCGCGACGGCACCCCGTTGACGCCGGGCTGCGTGACACCCCCCGGCCACGGCAACACTGCTCGCGGCGCCGGCCAGGTGCCGCTGCGCCCACCCGTGCCGCCCCAGCGGCACGACTGCCCGCAGCTGCGGCGGCGATGGGATGCGGCCCGCCGCCGAAGGGACCGGGTGGGGTCGGAGCGTGCGGCTCGCGGGCTAGTCCTCGTCGGGGAGGGGGCGCTGCTCAGCCGCAGTCTCCGGGTGCGGGGCCGGCGGCTGCGGGGCGTCCGGGGCGGACAGCGCCGTGGCGCCACGCGGCCGGGGCGCCTGGAGCACCGCCGTCTCCTGCGCGTACGCACGGAGGTAGCCGACCACCGTGTTCGTGACCGCGACCAGCGGCACGGCCACCACCGCACCCCCGATCCCGGCCACCATGCCGCCGGAGGCGACCGCCAGCACCACCGCCAGCGGATGGACCCGGACCGCGCGGCCCAGGATGAACGGCTGGAGGATGTGCCCCTCGATCTGCTGCACCGCCAGCACCACCACCAGCACCATGACGCCCGTGAACACGCCCTGGGTGACGAGCCCGACGACCACCGCCAGCGCTCCCGACACCACCGCACCCACGAGCGGGATGAACGAGAACAGGAAGATGAAGACGGCGAGCGGCACCGCCATCGGCACATCGAGGAAGTAGATGCCGAGGCCGATGAAGATGGCGTCGATCAGAGCCACTATCACCGTGCCGCGCACATACGCCGTCAGCGTCCGCCACGCCGCCGGACCGGCACCGGCGACACCCGGACGGGCCGCTGCGGGCACGAGCTTGAGCGACCACTCCCAGATCCGCTTGCCGTCGTAGAGCAGGAACAGCGTCGAGAAGACCGCCAGCAGTATGCCGGTGAGTGCCTCGACGACCACCGTCACGCCCTCCAGGCCCGCCGAGGTGATCTGCTCGGTGTTGGCCCCGACCGCCTCCCGCAGATTCTTGGCGATCTCGTTGATCTGCTTGTCGGTGACGTGGAAGGGGCTGTTGAGCAGCCAGTTGCGCAGTTCGTCGATGCCGTCCTGGATCTGGCTGGAGAGATTGTCGATGTTCTCCATGATCTGCCAGGTCACGAACCAGCCGATGAGGCCGATCACCACGAACCCGAACAGCGCCGTCAGCGCCGTGGCCGGGCCGCGCGGCACGCCGACCCGCCTCAGCCGGGCCACCGTCGGCTGGAGCAGCGCGGTGATCAGCAGCGAGGCCACGAACGCCAGCACCACCAGCTGTACGGCGCTGATGACCCGCATGAGCACCCAGACCGTGCCGGCCAGCACCAGCAGCCGCCAGCCGGCCTCGGCGGCGACCCGTACGCCCCAGGGCACGGCCTGCGCCGGGTCCGGACGGACCGGGACGGCGACGTACTCGGCCGGCGGCGGCGCCTGGTCGGGGCGCGGGCCGGCCTCCCGTCCGGTGTCCTCGTCGTCGGGCCGGTCCTCCCGCGTCACCTGGGCGCGGCGTTCCTCCAACCGCTTGCTGACCTCGGTCAGTCCGGCTCCGACCCGGCCCAGCCATCCTGGCACTCGCGACATGATCCGTCCTCTTCCCCCGTCTTTCCCCACCACTCCCCCTGGAGTCATCGGTCAGACCGTACATGGCGAAAGCCCCGCACCGTAGGACGGTTCGGGGCTGTGCCGGGGTTGAGCGAGGGGCGGGGTCAGGGGCGCCCCGGTCCGGTCAGTACCAGTGGTTGGCCTGCCAGAAGTTCCATGCGCCGCAGGGGCTGCCGTAACGGCCGTCCATGTAGCCCAGACCCCACTTGATCTGGGTGGCGGGGTTCGTCGCCCAGTCGGCTCCGGCGGAGGCCATCTTGGAGCCCGGGAGGGCCTGCACCAGTCCGTAGGCGTCGGAGGTGGGGTTGTCGGCCCGGTAGTTCCAGCTCGACTCGCGCTCCACGATGTTGCTGAAGCACTGGAACTGGTCCGCCGGGACGATCTGCCGGGCCATCGCCTGGACCTCGGCGACGGTGTAGGACGCCTGGACGGGGAAGCTCGACGCGTCGCGGACGGCGGAACGGCTGGCGGCGGCCTTGGCCTCCGCGCGCTCCTTGGCCTCCTGCTCCGCCTTCTCGGCCGCTTCCTTCTTCTTGGCGACCGCGGTCTCGGCGGCTGCCTTGCGGGCGGCCTCCTCCGCGTCCTTCTTGGCGCTCGCGTCCGCCGCGATGGCCATCGTTTCGGCCTGCTGCGTCAGGGACGCGGTCTGCACCTGGGCCTGCTGGCCCGCGGGAATGTCCGCGAGCAGCGTGGTGCCGCTTGCCGTCGCTTCGGCGTCGTTGTTCTGCGCGGTGCTGCCCGAGGCAACGCCGACGACGCTTCCGACAGCGGTGACCGCCGTGGCCGAGGCCACTGCGAATCCCCGGACCGAGATCCGGCTCACACGGTTTCCTTCCAGCATCGCCCGCTTCGGTGACCCTCGCGGACGCAATCGTGCCCCTGACACTGGCCTCCCCAACTTCGGGTCACGGGAGGCACGGGCCCGGTGGGCAACTCCCACGAGAGGAGCGCCGCGTGGTGCTCGGGCGGCATACGACGACGCTATGGAGTTGAAACGGGTCCTGCTGTGGTGCCGCACCGCTGGGGGTACAGCTGTGTCGTATGCGGGGCCTGACAGGAGTGAGACTCTGCCGTAACCCGGCGGCGCAAGGCAATTCTCCGTTGCGTGTGAAAGCTCACATCCCGTTTGGCCCCAGTGATTGCCGGAAAGCCGCACGCACGCCGACGCCGCCCGGCTAGGCTCTACGCCTTTCCGGACGGCGCCAACTACTGCGTAACCGACCCTTGTTGGAATTCGAGGGTCAGATCTGCCCGTCCTCGAGCATTTCGGTCACAAGGGCGGCGATCTGGGACCTCTCGGACCGCGTCAGGGTGACGTGCGCGAAGAGCGGATGTCCCTTCAGTTTCTCCACGACGGCGACCACACCGTCGTACCTGCCGACCCTCAGATTGTCCCGCTGGGCGACATCGTGGGTCAGAACGACCCGCGAATTGGCCCCGATCCGGGACAGAACGGTCAGCAGGACGTTCCGTTCCAGCGACTGCGCCTCGTCCACGATCACGAACGCGTCGTGCAGCGAGCGGCCCCGGATGTGGGTGAGCGGCAGGACCTCCAGCATGCCGCGCGCGGTCACCTCCTCGATGACCTCCCGGCTGGTGACGGCCGACAGGGTGTCGAACACCGCCTGGGCCCAGGGGCTCATCTTCTCCGCCTCGGAACCGGGCAGATAGCCGAGCTCCTGCCCGCCCACCGCGTACAGCGGGCGGAAGACCATCACCTTCTGGTGCTGCCGGCGCTCCAGGACCGCCTCGAGGCCCGCGCACAGCGCCAGCGCCGACTTGCCGGTGCCGGCCCGGCCGCCCATGGACACGATCCCGACGTCCGGATCGAGCAGCAGGTCGAGCGCGATGCGCTGCTCGGCACTGCGGCCCTTGATGCCGAACGCCTCCCGGTCGCCGCGCACCAGCCGCACGTTGCCCTCGGCGGTGACCCGCCCCAGCGCCTTGCCGCGCTCGGACTGGATGGTCAGGCCGGTGTGCACGGGGAGGTCGGACGCCTCGGGCACATACACGTGCCCCTCCTCGAAGAGGATGTCCACCTGCTCGCCGGGCAGCGTCAGTTCGGACATTCCGGTCCAGCCGGAGGAGTCCGTGATGGCGAGTTCGGCCCGGTACTCCTCGGCGAGGAGACCCACGGAGGACGCCTTGATCCTGAGCGGAAGGTCCTTCGACACCACGGTGACGTCGAACCCCTCGGCCTGCAGATTGCGGGCGACCGCGAGGATGCGGGAGTCGTTGTCCCCCAGGCGGTAGCCGCTGGGCAGCACGCTGGGGTCCGAGTGGTTGAGCTCGACCCGCACGGTTCCGCCGAGGTCCCCGGTCGGAATGGGGGCGTCGAGGCGGCCGTACCGCACCCGGTAGTCGTCCAGCAGACGGAGCGCCTGCCGGGCGAAATAGCCGAGTTCGGGATGGTTCCGCTTGGCCTCCAGTTCCGTCACCACGACGATGGGGAGCACGACCTCGTGCTCGTCGAAGCGGTTCAGGGCGCCTGGGTCGGCCAGCAGGACGCTGGTGTCGAGAACATAGGTGCGCCGGTCTGGCTTGTGGCGCTGTGCGCTGGTCACCACGGAAGGACGTACCCCCTCGGATGAGGTCGGGGAGCGACGGAGCGGAGCTGGACCGGTCGACGGCCCCTCTGCACAGCGGGCCGAGAACCGGCCCTCCGCTGCTTCGTCCGTGCCGTGACCGCACGGTCGGGCTGCTGCAAAAGGGCCTCCCGGGCGGACGGCTTCCGTGCCGCCCGCTGAGATCCGACACCCGTGGTTCGGGTGTCGACCTGCCTGGCTTATTCCCTCGAACGGGCACGGCCATGCCACGGCATATGACGGCGGGCCGGTGAACGGTGGGTGACCAGTGGTACGGGAGGCGGGAAAGCCGCGGCCGTACGGGCCCCGTGCGGTGCCGTTCAGCCGCCGTAGCGTCGGCCGCGAGCGGCGTAGTCGCGCAGCGCCCGCAGGAAGTCGACCTTGCGGAAGGCCGGCCAGAAGACCTCGCAGAAGTAGTACTCCGAATGCGCGGTCTGCCAGAGCATGAATCCGGACAGCCGCTGTTCCCCGCTGGTGCGGATCACGAGGTCCGGGTCGGGCTGGGCCCGGGTGTAGAGGTGACGTCCGATCATGTCGACGTCGACGGCCTCGGCGAGCTCCTCCATGGAGGTGCCCTTCTCGTGGGCGTCGACGAGCATGGAGCGCACCGCGTCGGCGATCTCCTGCCGACCGCCGTATCCGATGGCGACGTTGACCACTATTCCCGTGATGTGCGCGGTGGCCTCCTCGGCCTCCTTCAGGGTGGTCTGCATCCCGGACGGCAGCAGGTCGGGCGTGCCCACGTGGTGGACCCGCCAGCGTCCGTCGGCGGCGAGGCTGCGCACCACGTCCTCGATGATGCCGAGGAGCGGGACGAGTTCCTCCTTCGGCCGGTCGAAGTTGTCCGTCGACAGCAGCCAGAGGGTGACGACCTCGACGTCCGTCTCGCTGCACCAGCCGAGGAACTCCTCGATCTTGTCCGCGCCGGCCCGGTGGCCGTGGACGGTGCTGGAACCCGCGGCCTTCGCCCAGCGGCGGTTGCCATCCATGATGACGCCGATGTGCTTGGGCACCTGAGCGGTGTCCAGGTGGCCTTCCACCCGGCGCGCGTACAGCCTGACCAGCAGGCTCCGCAGCTTGTCGCGCAGGTTCACGTGATCGTCAGCCCCTCCGTGCGGATCGGACAGGCGCGCGGCACCCCGCCGCGTCGCGCGGCAAGCGGCCCGGTCTCGGCCGCGGGCGGTACCTGTCCGTATGGCGGTCCCCGAAGGCGAAGCGTACCCCCGCCGGGGCGGGGGTCCCCAAAGTCCGCAGTGGTGCGTTTGTCAGCTGTGTTGCGGCGGCACGCCGTTTGCGCGCCGGCGCCGGAACCACTGCCCCGCCGAGCCCTGGCTGAGCAGGACGATGACGGCGATGGCGGTGCCGAGCGGCAGGATCCCCAGCGGAATGCCCTGGGCCGTGGCGCTCAGCGCGAACAGGATCTGCACGGACGCCAGCACGATGGACGTCACACGGACGCCGTTGCCCGCCTTCGGGTACTGGAACGCCAGGATGAACAGCACGACGGTCATCAGATACGTGCTGAAGAACCGCCCCGACGACTCGGGCCCGGCGGCGACGGCGACCAGGACGGTGAGCAGAACGCCGAGCCCGAACGTCGCGAAGATCACGATCTGGGCGGCACGCACCGGGCCGGGCATGGCCAGGGGCTGGGAAGGGTCGTAGTACGGCGGGGTGCCGGCCCAGCCATAGGGGTGGACGCCGGGCTGGGGATGCTGCGGATAGGGACCGGGCGGGGCGAAGGCGCCGGGCTGCTGCGGGTGGGGCTGCTGCGTTCCCGGGGCCGGCGGGGTGCCGTAGGGGCCGGGCGGCGTGCCGTACTGGCCGTACGCGGCGGGAGGGCCGTACTGGCCCGCGGGGCCCGGCGGGCCGGGAGGCTGCTGCTGGGGTGGCGTCGGCTGCTCGTTCGACATGCCTGGACTCTAGCCAGGGGGTGCCGGGGGACGGCACGGCCCGGGGCGCCAAGAAAAACGGGCCGGTCCGTGGGGGGGAGACGGACCGGCCCGAGGGGGGGTTTCCACCATAACCCTTCGTAAGTGATGCTGCGCGCATCGGCGGGCCACAACTACTCTCCGGAATCGGCCGGCGACGCTCGAACGGCCCAGGAAAGCGCCCTCCATGGCCTTCACGTGGCCGAAACACGGCCACATCCTGGGGAAAAAGAGGTGTTGGGGGGACTGTGTGCAGGTTGTGGCGGCGACGCCGCATCATCAGCGCCACTCTTCCGGTCGTCCCCCTGACGGGTGACCCCGGGGGTGCCGTCCGCTTGACCCGGCGGCGGCGTTCTCGGCCGCCGAGCACGGCACCGCGCAGCCCCCTCCACTGCGCGGTGCCACCCCGCGCAGCTTTGCTTGCGCGAATCGCATTGGTCCGAACCTATGCGATCCCCTGCTGCGGAGGCCAGTCGCGGCCGATAACAATGCGAAAACTCGCTCAGCGCACCTTGCGGACCTCGAGGAGATGCCGGCTGCTGTGCGCCACGAACGCGCCCTCGGCCTCGATCCGCTCGTGCAGGGCGCGCAGCCGCGGCCGGTACGCCTCGACGGTGAAGCCCGGAACCATCCAGATCACCTTGCGCAGGAAGTGCACGACTGCGGCGATGTCGTGGAACTCCATGCGCAGCCGTTCGGCCCGCACGTCGACGGTCTCCAGACCGGCGGCCTCGGCCGCGCGGCGCTCCCGGTCGGGGTGGCGTGCCTCCCGCTGCTCCTCGGGCTGCGGTCCGAGGAAGAACTCGACGAGTTCGTAGGCGCTGGCCGGCCCGACGTGCTGCGCGAGATACGTACCGCCGGGGCTCAGCACCCGCGCGATCTCGTTCCAGTGGGCCCGCACCGGGTGCCGGCTGACGACCAGGTCGAAGGTCCCGTCGGCGAAGGGCAGCGGCGCGTCCTCGGGGGAGGCGACGACGGCGACACCGCGGGGCCGGAGCAGCTCCGTCGCCTTGGCGACGTTGGGCGGCCAGCCCTCGGTGGCGGCGGTGAGCACCGGACTCCGGGCGGCCCGGGCGAGGGCGAAGTCCAGGACCTCCCCTCCCCCGGTCTGGATGTCGAGCGCGGCCGCGGCACCGGCCAGCCGTCCGGCCATCGCCGTGGCGTACCCCCACGAGGGCCGGGCCTCGGTGGCCCGTCCCTCGAACCAGGAGAAGTCCCACCCTTCGGTGGGCACGGAGGCGCCTTCGGCGAGAAGTTCCTCGAAGGTGCGCGTCTGCCGGCCGGACATGCACCGACCCTGCACGACCAGGACCCCGCCTGTCGCGCGTTTATTCGGTGCGCGCCGCCTCGCCGCTACGGCACCAGCGGCCGTACCTCCTCCGCCACGAACCGCACGAAGCCCTCGGGGTCGGGCTCGTCACCGGTCGGCTGGAGGATGACCGAGTCGGCCCCGGCACCGGCCAGCCGCCGCACCGCCTCCGCCACGGCGGCGGCGTCCCCGGCCACCCCGAGATCCGCCTGTCCGCCCACCCCCTCGGCGACCAGTTCGGACCGCAGCCGCTCGTCGGCTCCGTCCCCGGTGGCGGCGAGCAGATAAACAACAACCTTGTGGGGCGTACCGGTCCGTCCCGCCGCGGCCCGCCCCTCCTCGATGAGCCGACGCGCATGCCGGACCCCGTCGGGGGAGGTACTGGCGGTGAGGATGGTCCCGTCGGCGGCCTCACCGGTGAGCCGGACGGTGCGGGGCCCGGTGGCTCCGGCGAGGATCTCGACCGGTCCCTCCGGCGGCCAGTCGAGGGCGACGTCGTCGAGCATGACGTACCGCCCCTCGGTCGTGGCCCGCTCCCCGCCCAGCAGGGCACGCAGCGCGGTCAGATGCTCCCGCAGCAGGGTGACCGGCGACTCGACCCGCGCCCCGACCTGCCCCATCCAGTCCTGCACCCCGTGGCCGACCCCGAGGACCACCCGCCCGGGGAACATCCGGTGCAGGCTCGCCGCCTCCATCGCCGTGACGGCGACGTTCCGCAACGGCACGGGAAGCAGCCCGACCCCCACCCGCACCCGCACCGTCCACGCCAGCGCGGCGGCGCCCGTCGAGATCCCGCCCTCCCGGAAACAGTCCTCCCACAGCCAGAGTTCCTCGAGCCCGCTCTCGTCCGCGGTCCGCGCGACGGATCGAAGCCTCTCGGGAGCGAGCTGGGGACGGAAGACGGCGCCAAGTGTGGTCATGGGCACTTCCTACCCGACCTCAGCGGTTGACGGCCTGGATTTCCTGGGCCACGACCTCCTGCGTGGCACCGAACTCGCCGTCCGGGAGGTCACCGCCCGCGCCGCCGGAGCCGGTCCAGTGGCTCTCCCGGGTCACCGTGGCCTGGAGCGGAAACGTGCCGTCGCCCGAGGACCGCAGGTACTTCACCCCGCACGGCGGAGTCTCGTCCGCCTTGCCCTTCGCGTACGGCTCGCCGATACGGCCGCCGTCGATCTCGCAGACGCCGGATGCCGGGTAGGTCTCGGCGTCCGGGGTGCCCGGCTCGATCTTCAGCGACACCGGCTCCGCCGTGGCGGTCGCCTCGATGCCGATCTCCGGGGCGGACGCGGTGACCGAGACCGGCGTGAACTCCGCGCCGTCCAGCCGAGCCCACGTCGGAAGGTTCACCTTGGCCGCCTCGGCGGGGGCGAGGGTGACCTCGGTGCCCGGGACGCGGATCTCCGCGTAGGCGAGTTCGGCGAGGACCTCCGGTGTGACCGCGTTCTCGATGTCCGCGGGCGGGGCTTCGCCCTCGTCGACCCAGAAGTAGTCCTTCGTGCAGGAGTCCCAGCCGGGCGGGTAGGTCTCGTCGACGTACGAACCCCACCAGTAGCCCTTGCGGGGCGCCCGCGAGCTCGTCGCCGGCCTTGGCGGAGTCGTCGTCGCTTCCGCACGCGGCCAGCGTCATGGCGGCGGTCAGCGCGAGCGCTGCGAGCAGGGTGGGACGACGGTTCACGGTCGGCTCCCGGTGGGGCGAGGCTTCTCTCGAGCGAACTCACGCTATCCAGCACCCGAGTCACGAGACCAGAGTGAACGGTGTCAACTACTGCTACAACCCGGTCACATCAGGCAGCGGCCGGTCGGTGATCAGCGCGGTGAGCATCATCGGCGCGTCGCCGTCGGACTGGTTGAGGGAGACGGCGGCCCAGCGGGCGCCCGGGGCGGCGGGCACCGGCCCCCAGAGGGTCAGGTCGCCGTTGCAGTCCTTGGCGACGAGGGTGTGGAAGGGCTCCCCCGCCGGACGTCCGAGCAGGGCCGGCCCCATGGTCACCGTCCGGTGTGGCCCCCAGCGGCGGTCCAACTCCCCCACCACCGCGGCCAGGTGTGCCTCCGCCGACGCCTCCGCGTCGTTCCATTCGCGCCCGTACACACCCGTGAGCGCGGCGCTCTCCCAGAGGGGGATCAGCAGGAACCCCTCCCCCCGGGTCGACACCCACTCACCGGTGTCCGCCTCCCCCTCGTCGGCCGTCGGACCGGCTTCCGGAAGGGGAGCGGACAGGGCCGCCTCGACGGCGGAGACCACCCGGCCCGTGTCGAAGGGCTCACCCGCGCGGGCTGTCACAGCGTGGGCCTCTTCATCGGCCGGGGCAGCGGCTCCAGCGCACCGGACTTCTTGAGGGTCTCGTACGCCTCGACGACGGCCCCGGTGTCCCCGGGCGACGCGATGGCGAGGAGGACGCCCCCGTTGGGGAGTCCGACGCGGTCGGCCGTCAGGTCGGCGGGGATACGCGCGGCGCGGCCCGCCGACAGATAGCCGGCCCAGCCCACCGACGGGGTCCCGATCCTGAAGCCCGCCTCCTTCTTCAGGGCGGACGTGACGGCCCGGTCGCTCACGTCCCCGTAGTCCGGCTGCCAGGCCTCCGCGACGACCGTGAGCAGCGCGGCGTCGGGAAACGACGCATCGTCGGGGAAGGTGATCGTGGCGACCAGCGACTGGAGCAGGGAGTCCGGCGTTCCGCCCGCCAGCGCGGCGAGCTCCACCTTCCAGCCGTCGGCGGTGCCGTCGGCCAGCAGACGCAGGGACGTGCCGTTCGCCGCCGCCCAGGGATCGGCCTCCCGGGCCGTACGCAGCGCGCCGAGCAGCGACGACTCGTCCGACCCGATCGTTTGGGCGGGCCCGGCGGTGGGGACGGTGCGCCACTCCCATGCCGGGTGACCGGCCGCCTCACCCGGCCCGCCGGCCGCCTCCGGAAGCAACAGGGCGAACCGGTCCAACGTCGTGCTCCACCGTGCGGCGAGTTCGTCCGCCGACTCCTGCCGGGGGCCCCAGAAGCCCCGCACCACGCGTCGCATGTCCCGTCTTCCCTCTCTCGCACCCACGTCCGCCGTCGCGACCACCTTAGGACGCGATCCGTCCGTTGCCCCGTCAGTCGAACGCCTCGGGCTTCCTGTCGCCGGCGGTCGGCTTCTTCGCGGTGTGGACGACCTCGATGTCCAGGCCCGCGTCCTCGAAGGCGTCCCGGGCGGCGTCGGCGACCTCCTCGTTGGAGAAGTGCCACTCGATGTCCTTGCCGTTGGCCGCGCTCACCTGTCGGCGCGCCTCGGTCAGCAGCCGTTCCCTGCCGGACGGGGTGAGTTCCGTGCGGTCGGCGGCCAGGAAGCTGTCGTAGCCGTTCTTGGCCTCCAGGAAGGTCTCCCGGGAGGAGTCCCAGCCGTCGAACTCGACGTCCGGCACGTCCGGGTCGGGGTGCGGGACGACGTACTCGTAGCCGCGCTGGGTGCCGGTGACCTGTTCCTGGTAGCGCAGCCACGACTCGTTGCGCCAGTTGGGGGCGGGGTTGCGGTCGCGGCTCGCCCAGAAGCCGTCGCCGCCGTCCGCGTCGCCGTACTCGCGGCTGCTCAGGTCGTCGGCCCAGTCCGGCGGGTTGTAGTTGCGCGGGTCGCTCGTGTCGCCGTGCTCGGGGTCGGGGTACTGCTTCCTGTTCTCCAGCGCCTCCCGGGCGCGGTCCGGTTCCTCGGCGCGCTTGCGTTCCAGGTAGGCCTGGCGCTCGGCGGCGCGGGCCTCCTCGGCCTGCTCCCGGGCCTCCTCGTCACACCCGCCCTCGGCCCGCAGGACGTACGGGCCGTTCGCGACGGGGCCGGCGGCGAGCACGGTGGTGCCCGTGCCGGGACCGCCACCGATGCCCGGGTGCGGGCCTTCGCCGTACGGGATCCGGCGGGCGGGCGCGGAGATGGTGCAACCGGTGCGGCGGGCCGCGTCCTCCGCCTCGTCCGCGGCCTCGTCGGCGCGCCGGGCGGCGTCCTCCAGCGCGTCGAGGTCGCCGGCCTCGGCCGCTCGCCGCGCGTCCTGGGCGGCCTCGGTGGCGTCGTCGACGACCTTGCTGAGCCGGCCGAGCGAGCCGATCTTCTCCGCGATCTTCGCTTCGCCGTAGCCGGGGATGAAGAGGGAGCCGACGTTCCAGATGACGGTGGTGACGGCCCGGGTCTCGTTGCCGCTGTTCCACTGGTCGACGACGTCGTCGCCGATGAACGAGTCGAACAGGACGGTTCCGCCGGTGCCGAGCGAGGCCCCGCCCCAGTCCAGGATCGCTCCGAAGTAGTCGCCGTCGTCCCACTTCTCGCGGGCGTCGGCGGTGTTGTCCCACCACTCGTCACCGAGGGAACTGCCGTAGTCCATCAGGCCGTTCCAGGTGTCGACGGGGTTGGTCACCACGTCCCAGATGCCGGTGAGGTCGCCCCAGATGCCGTCGACGAACAGCCCCTGACCGACCTGCTTGAGCTGGTCACCGGCGCAGCCGAAGAAGGCACCGAAGCCGGAGAAGCACCCTTCGTCGCCCTCGTTCTCCTCCTCACCTCCGGTGGTGGGGTCCTCGTACGGCGGCTCGTCGATCTCGTCCTCGGCGGCCACGGGGTCGACGACGGAGGGGTCGCCGTCCGGCCCGGGGGGCGGGTCGTCGGTGTCCGTGCCGCCCGGGTCGCCTGCGTCCGTGCCGCCGGGCCCGGTGCCGCCCGGATCGTCGGCGTCGCCCCCGGGGTTGCCCGGGTCGCCGCCGGGCGTCGTGTCCCCGGTGCCGTCCCCGTCACCGCGGTCCCTGTCACCGTCCTCCGCCGTGACCTGGCCGTCCCCTCCGTCCCCGGTCGCGGGACATGCCGCACCGGTGACGCGGCACACCTGTGCCTGGATGCCGGTGAGGAGCTGGTTGCCGAGGCCG
This sequence comes from Streptomyces malachitofuscus, assembly GCF_055571035.1. Lineage (NCBI taxonomy): Bacteria > Bacillati > Actinomycetota > Actinomycetes > Kitasatosporales > Streptomycetaceae > Streptomyces > Streptomyces malachitofuscus. The sequence goes on from NZ_JBVIGA010000025.1 coordinate 33,866, forward strand.
GTGAGGACGAGGGCCGCGATGATCGCCGCGACGACCGCGATCAGCCCCGCGTACTCCACCGCCGTCTGACCGCCGTCGTCCCGGCGCCAGCGGATCATCCGGGGCAGGGAGAAGGGGCGGTGCTCGCGCCGGTCGGGTGCGGCGAGGCGGTACCAGTCCCGGCTCTCCGGGCGGGTCAGGAGGAACAGGACGAGGAGCGGGAGGAGCAGCTGGGTGAAGCCGCGGGCCGACCCGTCGGCGAGGTTGGACACGGAGCCGAGGACCAGCCACGCCTGGACGGCGATCAGTCCGGCCCAGACCCGGGCCCCGCCCCGCCAGGTGCGGCGGGCCAGCCACCAGCCGAGCACACCGGGAGCGGCGGCGTGGGCGACCTGGGCGAGCAGGGTGCCGTCGACCGCGTCGAGCGACGCCGCGGTCAGCAGCAGACCCAGACCGCCGAGCACGGTGAGCGCGAACAGCGCGTGCACCAGCAGCAGGGCACGGGACAGCGGCCGGGGCATGTCACGCCGCCCGCCCCCGCCCCCGCTCCCGGCCGCCGGCACGGCCCCGGACTCCGCCCCTCCCCCGATCCAGGCCATGTCCGCCCCTCCTCAAGTCCCCCGGTTCGCAACCGTGTTTGGTTACGGCAGGCCCCGAGGGTAGGAAGGGGCGGGTGGTCGGGGCATGGGCCCGTGGGCCCAAAACAGCGCCCAATCGAGGCTGCGCCTCGGGCGGTGGCCACCGAGGCTCGGACGTGGCTCAAGCTTTGGGAAGGGTCAGGCGCCGGTCACGGCTCGGGGCGACGGGGTGAGCCCTACCTCTGTCTCTCGAATCAACAGTGAGGGCAGGCTTACGCGGCGTCCTCGCCGAACGCCACGGTGTTGCTGCCGTCGGCCATCACGTGGAGATCGACTGCGACACGCAGCGCCGCCGCCAGGCGCACGAGAAGGTCGGTCGTGACCGGCAGCATTCCTCCCAGCTCGACTGCCTCCACCTCTTCAGCGGTCATGGCAAGGCGCTCCCCCAGACCGGCTTGGGACAAGCCCAGCGCGACCCTTCGTTCGTACACGAGCTGTCCCAAGTGCAGCGCCAATCGGATCTGCTCCCGCTCGGCCACCACCCCGGGGGGCTCGGTGTACCCCAGTGACGCCTGCCGCTCGCTGGCCCGCTTCCATCGAGCGTGGTTCATTGTTCCTCCCGGAAGTCGCGAGCGAACTCCTCGTGCGCCGGGCCATGCTCCGCCTCACACACCAACTTGGCCAGCTTGGCGCGCTTGACCTCTGCTTCCTCTCGCATCCGAGTCTTCCTGAAGACAGTGAGCAGAACGATCCGCCGCTCAATCTGCCATCAGGAGCTCTCCCCAGTTCGAGGTGGTTCATTTGGAGGCGTCTCCCAGGTGACGCTCAACCACACCGCGCTCGTGTCCAAGCTCGGACCCTCGCTGGGGGTACGCCCCGCACAGACCCTCGCCGCCTCGCCCGCGCAACTCCGCAAACACTGACATCACGGTGCCTGCTGGGGATACGTTCGGTGGGAACGGCGGCTTCGGTGGGCCGTGGGTTCGTGGTGGAGGGGGTCGGTCGGTGATGGGGCGCTGGCGGGACGGGCGGGGGCGGTTAAACGTGCGGGAGCGAGATGGCGACGGACCCGCCATGTGCGTTCCCCTCGAGATCGCCACCTCCTACCGAGCCAGGACGAAAGGCCTGTTGGGGCGGAACTCCCTCGACGGGGCGCTGCTCCTCTCCCCCGCCAACAGCGTGCACACCTTTCGGATGCGCATGCCCATTGACGTCGCCTATCTCGACCGGCGGCTCCGGGTCCTGGCGGTACGCACCATGCCACCGGGGCGGCTCGGACTGCCCCGGCTCCGGGCGCGGCACGTGCTCGAAGCGGAGGCGGGGGCGATGGCGGGCTGGGGGCTGCGGGTGGGTGCGCGCGTGGAAGTGGTGCGGGAGGACGAGCAGGGCCGCCCAGGGGTCAGGGGGACGTAGCCGCGGCCTTCCTGCGCGTGCGCGATCCCTCCTCCGCATAGGCGCGAGCGCCCTCCCTGGGCAGGACGGCCCACGTGCGGGTGCCGCCGCCCGGTTCCCGCGCGTCGCCGACGCCCCAGTCACCGGAGCAGGCCTTGACGACACAGGCCAGCACACGGAGCGCGGCACGGCGACGGGCGTCGCAGGCCGCGGCCAGCCGGGGGTGGGTGTGCCGGGGGTGGGCGTCGTAGAGGGTCACGCGGAGGGCGTCGTCGCGGTAGCGGAGTGAGACGTACAGCTCCGTGGTGGGGGCCAAGCGGTATGCCGTGGCGGCGAGTTCGCCGAGCACCTGCACGGCCGCGTCCGCCATGTCGTCCAGACCGTGGGCCCGCAGGATGGCCCGGGCCGCCGCACGGGCGATCGCGGGGCTCTGCGCGCCTGCGGGGAGAGTGAAGCTGTACGCGAGCGTGTCGGGCTCCGGCCGTGCGGGAGGGAGGTCGGCGGGGGCGGCGATCGGGCAGAGGCCTGCGGATACGGACATGGCAACTCCAGTGCTCAGCGGGTGTCGTGCGGCCCGTCCGGTGGCTCGTCTCCCTGACGCGAGCACGCCTCTCCCAGGGCAGGAGAGTGCGGGCAGGCTCGCGCGACGCCCTTCCGGGTCGGTGCAGGTCGTAGTCGACCCGTCACTGAAGGTAGTAGGGTCCGAGTCACGGTGTCCATCACTTCGGGGTCAATTACCCCTATCGATGGGTTGAGGTAGGTACACAGAGGGTGGGGTCGCGTGGCGACACGAAACACACCGACGGAGCGGCAGAAACGGCTCGGTGCCGAGCTGCGCAAGATGCGAGTGGCGGCGGGCGTCACAACGGAGTACGCAGCCGGACTACTCGGCATCGACCGGACGCGCCTGTCCAACATGGAATCCGGCATCCGGCCCTTCTCGGCAGAGCGTGTCCGCACGCTGGCGTGCAACTACGACTGCAGTGACGCCCCTTACGTCGACGCTCTGGCGGCCATGGCCGAGAACAAGCAACGCGGCTGGTGGGAACACTACCGAGGCACTCTGCCCGCAGGCCTCCTGGACATCGCCGAGTTGGAATGGCATGCCGCACGCGTGCGTACGGCGCAGGTGATGCACGTACCCGGCCTGCTCCAGACCGAGGATTACGCCCGCGCCGTGTTCGCCGCGGTTCTTCCTGCGTTGAGCAGGCTGGAGGTCGAACTGCGAGTGGCTCACCGTATGGAGCGGCAACAAGTGCTGCGGAAACCGGATGCCCTTCCGTATCTGGCCTACGTCCACGAAGCAGCTTTGCGCATGCCGTACGGAGGTACGGAGGTGACCAGGAAGCAGCTGGAACACCTCACCACCGAATCGGAGCGGGAAGGGCTCGACGTTCGGGTCGTCCCCAACGGAGTTGGCGGGTTCCCCGGGGCGGGCCACGCCCTTCTGTACGCGGACGGAGCGACCCCTCAGCTCGACACCGTGCAACTCGACTCGGCGCATGGGCCGGAATTCACCGGCGCGGAGGCGCAGCTCACCAAGTACCGTGCCCACCTGGAGTGGATGGACACAGCAGCGTTGTCTCCGGCGGCCTCGCGTGATCTCATCCGTAGCATCGCCCGAGAACTCTGAAGGAGCCGGCCCCATGACAGGCATCGACTGGGAAGAGCCGTTCTGCGGCGAGGGAAACAACTGTTTCCGCATAGGCACCGACACCGACGGCAACGCCTACATCGCCGTCACCGGGCAGGAGGACGCCCCGCTCACCGACAGCAGAGAGGCCCTGCGCTCCCTGATCCTGGAGATCAAGGCAGGCAAGGCCGATCATCTGCTTTAGTCAGCTCTGCGTGCGCGGGAAAGAGATCTCCACCCTTCGGTTCTTCTTGCGGCCGGCCTCCGTGGAGTTGTCGGCGATCGGGTACTGCTCGCCGTAGCCGCGGACTTCGTAGGTGACGTTGGAGTCGCTCAGCTCCTGGACGAGGACGCCGTGTACGGCGTTGGCTCGCTTGCGGGACAGGACGTCGCCGTGGGCGGACGAGCCCAGGTTGTCGGTGAAGCCGAAGACGCGGATCTTCGTGGCGTTCTGGGTCTTGATCTCGTCGGCGATGGCGGCGATGCGGGACTTTGCCTCTCCGCCGAGCTTGGCGCTGTCCTTGCCGAAGAGGACTTCCGCCTGGAGAGCGAAGGTCACGTCGGAGTTGGTGTCCTCGCGGCGTTCGTCGCCGCTCTGGTCCTCGACGACCTGCTTGATGTCCAGCACCTTCGGCTCCGCGAGGGTGGCGCCGTCGGGGAGCTTGAGGTCGGGGTCGTTCGCGTCGAGCTCGACCGGGGCCGAGGCGGTGGCTTCGGTGCCTGGGGGGACGCTGGGGCCGTCGGCGGCGTGGGCCACGCCTGGGGTGACGGCGAGGAGGGAGACGACCGTTCCGATGAGGATCATGCGCTTATGCGTCATCGTCTGCCTCACCCAGAGATCTGGATGGTGCCGCTGGCGAAGGTGGGCAGTTGGAAGGTGACTTCGGTGGCGTCCGTCGGGGGTGCGGGGAACTGAATGAAGACAGCCAGAGATTCACCCGGCTTGATCGATGAGAAGCCTGTCGTGGTCAGCGGTCGACCGTCCGTGTCACGCAGCACGTAGTAGCGCTTCTTGTCCTTGCTGTCGACCAGAGTTGCACCCCCGAGAGACATGCCGTGCCGAAGGATCTCCGTTTCATTTCCTCGTACAGCGGCCGGTACTGTAATTCGCTTGGCGCCATCATTCTTCAGCGTTCCGCTGACGGTGACGAATCCCCCGGCATCACGCTGGGCCGAGGTGATTCGCAGAAGTAGGCCATCCGTGCCCCTCAGTTCTGCCAAGGGCTCGTCTGCCTGGCCTTCTTGAGCGCTAGGGTTGGACCCATCACCCTTCGAGGCAGAGGCCGAAGTCTTCGGCCTTTTGCCGTCGTCACCGCCTCCGCCGCACCCAGCCACACCAATGGCCAGTGCGGCCGCAGCGGTCAGCACGACCATCCCCCTGCGGGCCTTCGTAGTGAACCGCATGCTCATGCCTCTGCTTCCTTCATCACTCGTCGTTCGCTTGTCAGTCGGCCAGGTGGACGTCGAAGAGGTCTTCCGGTTTCGGAAGCAATGCCTCAGGAGCCTTCGGGTCCAGTTCCCACTCGGCACCCTCACAGCTGAGCAGAGGCAGCGTATCCTCAGCAGCTTCCCCTATCGGGAGGTCGAACTCGCAGCGAGACGCGATCACGGCAGTGGCCTTTTCTTGTGACTTCTTGCCCTCTGTGCCGGGCACGATGGAGTCACCCACGGTGTCGTTCGTTTCGGCCACCACCGTGTAGCCCAGCGGCCCGTCAGGAAGGCAGCTCAGGAGAACGGCGTCGTTCTGCGCCGCGAGCTGGTCCGCCCGCCAACACGATAGGCCGAGCCCGTCCGCATTTCCCTCGAAGATCGCCTGCCATTTGTCCGGCTCGAGCAGGTTCTTCACCCACGCGCCGGCGAGCTGATCCCGCCGGTCCTGAGCAGCGGCAAGGGCGGCCGCGTCAGCGGCTGTCTGCGCGTCATTTCGATTCGCCGCGGCCTGGCCGACCGCAAAGTACGCGAACGCGAGGAAGAGCAGGCCTCCCACCACCGTGATGTAGATGGGGAAGGCCTGCCCTGCCTCGCCGTACTTGCGAAGTTGCGTCAGCCGCCGCCGACGACCTCGTTCACCTTGTCCGTGATCGCGGTGTAGATCGTGTTGCCGATGTCCGTCCCCGTGATCGCCAGCACAATCGCCACGACCACCGCGATGATGCCCAAGTACTCCACCGCGGTCTGGCCCTTGTCGTTGCGGGCGGCGCGGGACTGGAGGTAACTGACGGTCGTGTTGATCCAGTTGCTCATGGGGTTCCCCCTCTGGCGCGGTGGCGGCCTTCCTCGTGGGGCCGCTTTCGACACGAGCAACGTACGGCCGGGTGCCCCGCCCCTCAGAGGGCCCCAGGGCCCAATTCCGGGCCCAAACCGAGGCCCACCGTGTCTGTCCTCCTGGCCTCACCACAGGTCACCCCACTCCCCGATCCGAACCCGGTGCCGTGCCGAGCCACTTGGCCGCGGCCTCGGAGCGGCTCGTGCTGTGGAGCTTCGCGAAGATGCGGTTGATGTGGTTCTTGACCGTCTTCTCGCTGATGAAGCACGTGGCGGCGATCTGCTGGTTGTTCATGCCGGATGCAATGAGCTCCATGATCTCCGCCTCCCTCGCGCTCAGTTGGAACCTCGACCTGTCGGGAGCGGCCGGGCGGCCGCTTGTCCACCCAGACGACGACTGTGCCATATCCGGTTGCAGTCGCGAAAGGTTTTCTGCAGAAGTAGGTGGGGGCGTTGTCCGAGTTGTGCCCAGTCCGTCCGGTAGCTGGCGCCGAACCGACGGCTCTTGCCTCAGTTGCGACAGCAACGCCCCCGCCGCCGTTGGTGTGAAGTGCGGGCGGCCGTCCTTGATGTCCCGCACCGCCGACACCAGCTGGTCCGCCGTGAACTCGCCGTGGACCAGGTAGCCACCCGCCCCGCGCCGCAGCGCCTCCTGGACGATCTCCGATTCCCTGCTGTACGTCAGCATCACGACCGGGGCGATGCCGACCAGGTGCGGAAGTGCCGAGATGCCGTCCACGCCGGGCATGCGGACGTCCAGGAGGACGACGTCGGGGCGGTGGGTGTGGGCCGCCTCGTACGCTTCCCTGCCGTCCGCCGCCTCCGCCACGACCGTGACGTCCTCGCGGCCGGTGAGGAGGGCGGTCAGGCCGGCGCGGACCACGGGGTTGTCGTCCGCCACCACCACGCGGAGGGGAGACGGCGGCGGAACGTTCGCGAACGGGTTCGGCGGTGTGCTCATGAGATGGCCTCCGTGGGGGTTGCCGGGGTCACGGCCGCGAGCGGGAGTTCCAGGCGGACCTCCGTGCCCCGGGCGCGGGTGCCCCGGCCTATGCGGATGCGGGCGCCGACCGAGGCGGCCCGTTCGACCATGCCGACGAGGCCGAAGTGGCCGGCCTTGCGCAGGTGGGCGAGGTTCGTGCCCGGGGGGAGTCCGGTGCCGTCGTCGTACACGCTGATGCGGAGCAGGTCGCCGTGGACGCCGGCCTGGACGTCGACGCGGGTCGGTTTCGCGTGGCGGTGGGCGTTCTCCATCGCCTCGGAGGCGATGGTGAGGAGCTGGCGTGCCACCGCCGGGGGGACGGGCGGGACCGTGTCCTCGCCGGTCGGGTTGTAGGACGCCGGCAGGCCCGTGCGCTTGCTGAAGTCCTTCGTACGGGCGGCGAGTTCCACGAGCACGTCCGTGCCCTGGTCCGGGTCGGACTCCCTGCGCAGGTCGGTCAGGAGTTCGCGGGATTCGGCGGCGGCTCTGCGGGCCGAGCGGGCCACCAGCTCTGCCTGCTGCTTCATCCGGGTCGGGTCCATGTGGGGTGCGCCGGCCGTGGCTGCCAGACCGTCGGCAGCCAGGGCGACCCCGTGCAGGGTTTTCGCCACCGAGTCGTGCATCTCGCGGGCGAGGCGGGCCCGTTCGGCGCTGACGGCTTCCGTGACGGCCAGCTTGGCCCGGACCGTCGTCAGGGCCCGGGTCGCCGAGCCGAGGCGGAGCATCAGGTTGCGGAGGCTGGAGCCGACCGCCCCCGCGATGACGCACAGGCCGGGCAGGAGCAGCGTCTGCGCCAGTTCCGTGTGCGGGTCCTCCAGGGTCGCGTAGACCAGCAGCATGATCAGGCCCTGGAGGGAGGCGAAGACGGCGGCGCCGCGCCAGCCGTAGATCAGGCCGGCGAGGAGGGGGGTGCAGACGCTGACGTAGGCGAGGGTGGTGTCCGGGCCCGCGGAGACCAGGAGCAGGGCTCCGAAGAGGGTGTCCACCGCCAGGAGGGTGGGGTGGCGCAGGAGAAGGGGGCCGAAGCGTTCCCAGTCGCGGAAGAGGACGTACGAGGCCATGAAGGTGACCACGACGGCTATCGCGACGAGGCGGGTGCCCCAGCCGGGGCCGGCGTTGAGCAGGGCTGCGGGGGCGGCGAGGGCGATCATCGCCAGTCTGAAGCCGAACGCCTGGCGGCACAGGGCTTGTAAGGCGTTCACCTGGATTTGGACGTCCGGGGACGGTGCGGGTCGTAGGGGGTGCATCCGGCCTTCGGCCGGATGGGGGTTTTCACCCGCACCACCCGTGCGGGATGCGTTGGCGGGTGCGGGTGGCCCCTGTGGGGCTTCCGCACCATCGGCGGCATCCCGTCCGTGGATGGCATCCGGTCCCCTCGCCGGAACACCCCCCACCGGCTCCCAGCCCGGCGGCAGCGCCGGGGTCGCCGACGTCACCGGGATGTCCGGCGCGCCCGTCCTCGCGTGGGGCGGGAGGACCGTGCCCGCCGGAGGTGTGGTGATCTCCGACGGTTTCGCCGGGCGGCGGAGCAGCCCCGTGCGTTCGCGTTCACCGGTCGTCGTCATCGCACCCCGCCCCCGTCCTATTCACCCGTGATGGAGCCGAAGTCGGTGCCCGAGCCCAGGATCAGGCCGGCGCCGAGGAGGATCATCGTGGCCGGAACCATGAAGGTGGTGATCATCATGGTGGCCTTGGGGACCGCGCGCGCCGCCTTCCGGCGGGCGTTCTGCGCGTCCGTGCGGCGCATGTCCTTGGCCAGTGACACCAGCGTGTCGACGATCGGTGCGCCCAGCTCCTCCCCCTGCTGCAGCGCCGTGACGAACATCGCGACCTGCTCGGAGTCGTTGCGGCGGCGCAGTTCGGCGAACGCCTGCCTGCGGCTCATGCCCAGGTCCATCTGGCGGAGTGTGATGCGCAGTTCGTCCGCCCAGGGGCCCTCGTACTTCGACGACACCCGGTCCAGGGCCTGGCGGAAGCCCAGGCCCGCGCTCACCACCACCGCCAGCACGTCCAGGAAGTCGGGCAGGGTGCGTTCGATGACGTCCTTGCGGATGCGGATCGCCGACCAGATGCCGACCTCCGTCCAGAAGGCGCCGAACGCCAGGAGCAGCAGCGCCACGAAGAGCTGGCCACGCATGACGAAGACCAGGAAGCCCACCGCGCCCAGCGCCCCGTACACCGCGCGGCGGGCGGCGTAGCGGTCGATGGTGAGGCCGCCGGGGTTGCCCGCCAGGTCGATCTTGCGGCGGTACTTGGCGACCTGCTTGGGGCCCATGAGGCGCAGCACGGCGGGGGCGTAGCGCATGCCCATGCGGTCGACGAGGGAGTCGACCGCGCCGGTGCGGGTGGAGCCGACCTCCAGGGCGAGCATCAGGTCGCCGGGGAGCTTCGCCTCCGCGCGGTACATGCGGATGCCGGCGAAGATGCCCCAGACGCCGAGGCCCATCAGCAGGGCGAGCAGAAGTCCCATGTCAGTCAGCCTCCTCGCCGGTCAGACGTCGATGCGGGACAGTCGGCGGATGAGGACGAAACCCACGGCGTAGAGGCCGAAGGCGATGATCACCGCGGCCTGGCCGGCCGGGGAGCCGGTCATGCGTTCCAGGGCGCCGTCCTTCACGCCGTTCATCAGGAACAACGAGCCGATGCCCAGGACGGGGACGGCGTACGAGGTCATGCTGACCTGGGAGAGCTGGGTGCGGACCTCGCGCCGGGTCTCCTTGCGCTCCTCCAGCGTCTCGGTGAGGTTCCTGAGCGCGCTCACCACCTGGCCGCCCGCCCGGTTCGACAGCACCAGCGTGGTGACGAGGACGACGAGTTCGCGGGAGGGGAGGCGGTCGGCGAGTTCACCGAGGGCGTCGTCCATGGAGGCGCCCACGGCCAGCTGGTTGGCGACCTTGGCGAGTTCCTCGCCCGCCGGGGCCTCCAGTTCCTCCGCCGCCATGCCGATGGCAGTGCGCAGGGCCAGGCCTGCCTGGGTGGCGTTGGCCAGGATGCGGGCCAGCTCCGGGAGTTGGTTGATGAACTTCTCGATGCGTTTCTGGCGCTGCCAGTTGAGGAACTGGACCGCAGCCCAGATGCCGAGCAGCCCGGCGATCGGCCCGAAGAACGGGGCGAGGGTGGCCTGGCCGACCAGCCAGAGGCCGGCGACGGCGGCGAGCATGGCGGCGAAGAACTCGCCGGGGGTGATGTCCAGGCCGGTGGCCAGCAGCCGGAGTTCCAGTTTGCGGCCGAGCCTGGTGCGGCGCAGGCGGCGGTCCAGGGTCGGGAAGTGGCGGCGGCGGCCGACGACGGGGATCTGACCGGTGGCCGTCAGACGGTCCACCAGTGCCTGGCGCTGCGCCCGGCCGGAGGCGTAGGAATGCACCCCGATGACCGCGAGGACGCAGGTCAGCAGGGTGACGCCGGTGGTCAGCGTGATCAGGTTCTGCAGATCCATGGGGACGGTTCCTACCTGGCTTCTCGGGTGGCGAGCTGGTCGGCGGACTGGGCGATGCCGAACGCCTGTGGGATGGGCTGGCTCGCCATGTAGAGGCGGTCGGCGGTGCGGCGCGGCAAGGGGTAGTGGTCGTAGGCGCCGTAGACGCGTCCGTCGGCGGCCATCGGCTGCGCGTGGAAGCGGGCGACCGTGGCCAGCCGGTACGGTTCGCCGCCGTGGCTCTCCAGCAGGGCGATCTCGGTGATGCGGCGGGCGCCGTCGGCGAAGCGGGTGAGCTGGACGATCACGTCGACGGCGCTGTTGATCTGGTCGTGCAGGGCGACGAAGGGGATTTCGACGTCGGACATGGAGGCGAGGGTCTGCAGGCGCATCAGCGCGTCCTCGGCGCTGTTGGCGTGGACGGTGGCGAGGGAGCCGTCGTGGCCGGTCGACATGGCCTGGAGCATGTCCAGCGACTCGCCGCCGCGGACCTCACCGACGACGATGCGGTCGGGGCGCATGCGCAGGGAGTTGCGGACCAGGTCGCGGATGGTGACCTTGCCCTTGCCCTCGACGTTCGGCGGGCGCGACTCCAGGCGGATGACGTGCGGCTGCTGGAGCTGGAGTTCGGCGGAGTCCTCGATGGTGATGATGCGTTCGCCCTCCGGGATCAGGCCGCTGAGGGCGTTGAGGAGGGTGGTCTTGCCGGTGCCGGTCGCGCCCGACACGATGACGTTGAAGCGCGCCTGCACCAGCCCGGCGAGCAGGTACAGCATGTGTTCGTCGAGCGAGCCCAGGCCGATGAGTTCCTGGAGGGTGAAGGAGCGCGGGAAGCGGCGGATGGTGAGGGTGGCGCCGGTCAGGGAGAGCGGCGGGATGATGACGTTGACGCGTTCGCCGGAGGGGAGGCGGGCGTCGACCATGGGGTTGGACTCGTCGACGCGGCGGTTGACGGTGGAGACGATGCGTTCGATCGTCTGCATCAGCTGGTCGTTGGAGGCGAACCGCATGGGGAGCTGCTCCACCCGGCCGCCGCGCTCGACGAAGATCGCGTCGGGGCCGTTCACCATGATCTCGGTGATCGACGCGTCCTCCAGCAGCGGTTCCAGGATGCCGAGGCCCAGTGCCTCGTCGACGACGCGGCGGATCAGCTGGGAGCGTTCGACGGTCGACAGGACCGGGCCCTCGCGGCTGATGATGTGGCCCAGGACGCGTTCCAGCCGTGCCCGGCGCTCGGCGGCGGCCAGCGAGCTCATCTCCGCGAGGTCGATCTCCTCCAGGAGCTTGGCCCGGTAGGAGGCGACCAGATGGCCGTCCTCGCCCCGGCCGGCCGTCTCCTCGGGGGAGTTGATGCGTGCCCGCAGGCTCATGAGTCGCGCGCTCCTCGTCCTTTTCCTGGTTCCTCAGTGGTTCCTCAGTGGTCCATCGGCATCGTGGCACTCTTGCTGGCGGGGCCGAAGTCCCAGCCGGGGACGATCGAGGGGATCTCGACCGTGGCGGTGACGGTGACCTCGTCGCCGCCCTGCGCCGTCCCGCAGTCGGTGCCGTCGGCCAGCCAGGCGCTGACGGCGGCCGTGCAGGCTCCCTGGGCGCCGGCGCCCTCGTCCAGCGACGCGCTGCGCGCTCCCGCCCGCGCGGCGGTGCCCGCCTGCTGGGCGGTGTAGGCGATCAGGCCGAGCTGTACGGCGGCCATGGCGACGATGAGCAGGATGGGGAGGAAGCCCAGGTATTCGAGGGCCGCCTGGCCGTGGTCCCCTCGCTTCGGAAGGTGCCGGTGGCGCCGGTGGGGCATCTCAGTCACCCTTCTCCTCCTCGACCGCCCCCGCGTGCCCCGTCACCTCGAAGGGGAAGGAGACCGTGCCCGGGAAGAGGAGGGGGACGTCAAGCTCCACGTCGGCGGTGACGAAGCCGCCCGCCGTCGCACAGTTCACGGTCGCTCCCCCCGCCCACGCTCCCGACAGCTTGTCCAGACCGGCCTCCTGGCAGGCGCCCTGGCGTGCGCCCGGTGCCGTCGCCGTCGCCGCCCGTACCGCCTCGTCCGCAGCATTCCCCGCGAGCGTGTACGTGTATCCCACGAGGACGAGCTGCCACAGCACCACCAGCGTGACCAGGATCGTCGGGGTCATGCCGAGGAACTCGACGGTGACCTGGCCCCGGTCGCGGTGTTCGCGTAAGACCTTCCTGCGCATCCGCCTCGCTCCCCTCATCCCCCGTCGTCCCTCTTCCGCCGGAAGCTCACCGACCCCCGGTCGCCGCGCAGCCGGCCGCCCTTGTGGGCGCCCTCGGTGGCCTTGACCAGGCCGAGTTCGCCGGCCAGGCCCCACAGGGCCTGTTTCACGGTGCTCTTGGCCTCCAGTTCGTGGACGCGGCCGGCGTCCACGACTCCCTGGAGCTCCTTGAAGTGGGCGGGGACCGTGGTGGCCGCCACCGTGGTGCCGGTGATCTTCTGGATGAGCGGGGGCTGGATCTCCGTGGCCCGGGTGTGACGGTTGACCACCACCGTGGTCTCCTCGGCCTTGCGGATCTGCAGCCGGTCCCACATCCGCACCGCCCGCTTCGCGCCGCGTACGGCGACGACGTCGGGGGTGGTGACGAGCAGGGCCCGGTCGGCCATCTCCACGGCCGCGGCGCCGGCGCCGCCGAGCTGGGCGCCGCAGTCGATGACGACGACCTCGTAGCGGGAGCGCAGGGCGCTGACGATCTGGCGGGTGGCGCGGTCAGTGACGTCCTCGCCGCGTTCGCCCTCGGCGGGGGCGAGCAGCAGGGCGACTCCGGTGTCGTGGCGGAAGACGGCGTCGGCCAGGACGCGCGGGGAGATGTCGCCCACCGCGGCGAGGTCGACGACGGACCGCCGGAACTGGACGTCCAGGTAGGAGGCGATGTCACCGGTCTGGAGGTCCATGTCGACCAGGGCGGTGGTACGGCCGGACGCCTGGGCGGCGAGGGCGAGCTGGATGGCGGTCAGGGTGGTGCCCACGCCGCCCTTGGAGCCGCTGACGGTGACGACGGTGCTGCCGACGCCGGTGAACACGTCGACGCCCGCGCCCAGATGACGGCGTACGCCGACCGACCACTGGGCGACGGCCTGGACGCGGCTGGCGAGTTCCTCGTAGCTGAGCGGGAGGGCCACCAGTCCGCGGGCGCCGTAGTCCATGGCGGCCTGGAAGAGGCCGGGGCTCGCGTCGGAGGTGACGAGGATGACGCCGACGGAGGGGAAGCGCAGGGCGACTTCGCGGATCAGCTCCAGGGCGGGGACGGGGCCGATCCGCTCGTGCACGACCACGACCTCGGGCAGTTCGTCGACGGACTCGGCGGCCAGGCGCGCGAGGGTGTCGATGAGCTGGGTGGAGTCGACCACCGGGGCCACCGGCTCGGCGTCCGGGAGCTGGCTGAGCAGTGTGGTGATGGACCGGACCGCGTCCGCGTCGCCGACTGCCGGGAGGATCCTGGTGGGCATGCGGGCCTCTCACTTGTCCTTCGCGAGTTCGTACGTCCGGTCCTTCTCGGGGACGTCCCCGTCGCCCCCGGGTGCGACCAGCGCGAGCCGGACCCGCTGGGCGAACGACTCGGCGTAGGTGATGCGCTGGGCATCGATGGCGGACAGCGCGAAGGTGATCGGTACGGCGTCGGTGGGCTGCCGGCCGCGGTCGTTCTCGTCGGGCTGGAGGGCGGTGAGCCGGCCCACGTCCAGGACCTTGGCGTTGGTCACGATGATCTTCGACTGGGCGGGGTCGCCCTCCCGCTCGCCCTCGAAGGTGGCGTAGACGTTGACCGACGAGCCGGGGGTGATCTTGCCGGCGACGCCGGTGGCCGCGTCGATCATGATGGCGACCTCCTGCTGTCCCGGCTGCAGGGCGGGCCGGTCCACGATCATGTCGCTCTGCAGCAGGGAGCCCTCCCGCAGGGTGGTGACGGCGATCTTGCCGCGGATGTCGTCGAGGTCGGTGACGGCGTTCTCGGACAGCCACCGCTCGGGCATCTCGATCTTCTCGAACTGATCCGTGCCGAGCGCGGTGTAGGGCGCGATGTCGGACTTCAGCCGGTAGGCGGCCACTTCGGGACCGACCTTGGACTTCACGTCACTGATGACGGAGAGCACGCCGGCGAACGCGCCGAGGGCGCACAGGACCGACAGGAGCAGGAGTATCACGCCGCGGCGCTGACGGGAGTTCATGAACCGTACAACCTCATCGGGGATAGCGGTCGAGCGGACTCGGGCGGTCGGAGTGGTGCGGGGGCGGACGGATCACGTGCGCCGGGTGAGGGCGGGTGTGCCCTCGGGGGCGGGCGGTACGGCGGAGCAGAACACACAGCGGTCGCCGATGACGTCGATGCCGCACCAGTGGCAGGTGCCCCGCCGCACGGAGGTGACCAGCTGGTACAGGACGGACAGGTCGGGCAGGTAGGTGCAGAACTCGACGAGTTTCCCGGTCCCCCACCAGCCCGGGGACGCGGCGGGCAGCGGTGTCTCCCGCAGGCCCTGGACCTTCCAGGCGGGGGCCAGGGCCGTGGTGACCCAGTCGGACTGGAGCTGCCCCTTGGCGACCAGCATCCACGTGCCGAACTCGGGCCCGTCGAGGGCGGCTTCGGGGCCGAGGCGGACGAGCTGGGGCTGCGGGTGGGCGAGCACGGCGAACTGGCTGCCCGGCATCCACGACTTGGCGTGCTGCTTCAGGTTCACCGGCACCCGGTCGAGCCGGGCGACGGAGCCGAGCAGGGCCCCGGAGTGGATGTAGTGGATCAGCAGGCGGCCGGCCGAGGCGAGGACGCCGGGGCTGAGGTCGCAGGAGGCGAGCTGGCGTAACTGGCGGGCCAGCACGGCCAGTCCGAGCGGCGGCAGATCGGGCCGGAAGAGGGCTATCCGGTCGCTCTCCAGGAGGGAGCGCAGGGTGTGCAGCCGCCGCTGGACCGCGGTGGGGGCGGCCCGGGAGCAGACGACGATGAGGTGGCCGTGCTGCTCGAGGATCATCTGGAGTTCGGTCAGCGCCTGGTCCAGCGGGCGGGTGTCGATGTCCCGCAGCACGACGGCGGGCAGGGTCCGTTCGTCCTGGGCCGGCAACGCCATGTCGGCGCCGGTCACGGCAATGGCAGTTGGCACGCGCGGCTCCCCGTTCTCCCCATCCCGGCAGCCCACCGGGCGGCACTCCGATGCACCCTGGCGACTTCACTGCGTGACTACGTGAGCACTGTAACCGCGGGTCTGTGACCGGAGAACAGCGTTTGTGTAGCTGAACAGCAACTACTGGTGCACAAGGTGCGTCAAACCGGGACAGGTTGAGCATCTCGCCGGTCTCGATCCGGACCCAGTGGTGTGGGTCCTGTGCACTCGGCTTGACGCCGGACCCGGCCCCGGGTCCTCGGACCCACGCTTCCCCCCTGGCGCCGGGCCTACTCCCGCCCCGGATGCCGGTCTTTCCGGTCTGGACCTATTGACAACGCAATTGGTCTGGACCACCTTGTCTCCAACGGTGGCCACCGTCGTCCCAGCCTTCCCCAACTCCCCCACCGGAGGCCCCAAGTGGACCGCGCACCACGAACGCCCGGCCGCGGCAGACGCGTCTGGGCCGGAGCCCTCGTCTCCGCCCTCGCCCTCGCCCTGTCCCTCGCCGGCGCGGGCCCGGCGTCCGCGGCGGACGTCAACAACGCCAAGAACGCAGGATTCGAGGCGGGCCTGAGCAACTGGACCTGTTCCGCCAACAGCGGCAGCACCGTCTCCTCCCCCGTGCACGGCGGCACGGCCGCGCTCAAGGCCGCCCCGGCCGGGCAGGACAACGCCCGCTGCAGCCAGTCGGTCGCGGTGAAGCCCGGCTCGACGTACCGGCTGAGCGGCTGGGTGCAGGGCGGGTACGCCTACCTGGGCGTGACCGGCACCGGTACGACGGACGTGTCCACCTGGACCCCGGACTCCGGCAGCTGGAAGCAGCTGTCGACGACCTTCACCACCGGCTCGAACACCACCTCGGTGACGGTCTACACCCACGGCTGGTACGGCCAGCAGCCCTACTACGTCGACGACCTGTCGGTGTTCGGCCCCGACGGGGGCGGCGGCGGTGACCCGGAGCCCACGGTCCCGGGCACCCCGGGCGGCCTCGGCGTCTCCGGTACGACGGCGTCGTCGGTGTCCCTGGCGTGGAACGCGGTGTCGGGGGCCACGGGCTACACGGTCTACCGCGACGGCACGAAGGTGACGGCGGTCTCGGGCACGTCCGCGACGGTGACCGGGCTCGCGGCCTCGACGTCGTACTCCTTCCAGGTCGCGGCGACCAACGCGGCCGGAGAGTCCCCCAAGTCGGTCGCGGTGTCCGCACGGACGAAGGACGACGACGGGGGCGGCGGCGGTGACCTGCCCCGGCACGCGGTGACCGGCTACTGGCAGAACTTCAACAACGGGGCGGCGGTCCAGCGGATCTCGGACGTCCAGTCCCACTACGACATCATCGCGGTCGCCTTCGCCGACGCCACCGGCACTCCGGGTGCCGTCACCTTCAACCTGGACTCGGCGGGCCTGAACGGCTACACCGTCGCTCAGTTCAAGGCGGACGTCCGGGCCAAGCAGGCGGCGGGGAAGAAGGTCATCATCTCGGTGGGCGGCGAGAAGGGCACCGTCTCGGTGAACGACTCCGCCTCCGCGACGAACTTCGCGAACTCGGTGTACGCGCTGATGCAGGAGTACGGCTTCGACGGCGTCGACATCGACCTGGAGAACGGCCTCAACGCGACCTACATGACGCAGGCGCTGCGCTCCCTGTCCGCGAAGGCGGGCCCGTCGATGATCCTGACGATGGCCCCGCAGACCATCGACATGCAGTCGACGTCCAACGCGTACTTCCGGACCGCGCTGAACGTGAAGGACATCCTCACGGTCGTCAACATGCAGTACTACAACAGCGGTTCCATGCTGGGATGCGACGGCAAGGTCTACAGCCAGGGCTCGGTGGACTTCCTCACCGCGCTCGCCTGCATCCAGCTCGAGGGCGGTCTCGACCCGTCCCAGGTCGGCCTGGGCCTTCCGGCCTCGACCCGGGGCGCGGGCAGCGGCTACGTCTCCCCCTCCGTGGTGAACAACGCCCTGGACTGCCTGACCCGCGGCACCAACTGCGGCAGCTTCAAGCCGTCCCGGACCTACCCGTCCCTGCGGGGCGCGATGACCTGGTCCACCAACTGGGACGCCACGGCGAACAACGCCTGGTCCAACGCGGTGGGCCCGCACGTGCACGCCCTGCCGTAGCCGTCGTCCGGCCCCGGTTCCCCGGCCCCGTCCACAGCACTGTGGGCGGGGCCTCGGCCGTCCCCGGGGACAGCGGCCGGAACGTCGTGTGAAACATTTCCCCGGTCCCACCGCATCAATGAGGTGAGGGCAGCACACGGCGGGCGGGAACCGGGGGACGGCGGATGAGGCAGGGTCGGGCGGACGAGTACGCCGAGTTCGCGGCGGCGCGGGCGGGCCACCTGTACCGGTCCGCGTGTCTGCTCACCGCCGGGGACACGCATCTGGCCGAGGATCTCGTGCAGGAGACCTTCGGGCGGCTGTACGTCCGCTGGGGACGCGTCCGCCGGGTCGGGAACCCGGCCGGGTACGCCCAGACCGTGCTCACCCGCACCTTCCTGGCCCACCAGCGGCGGCGCAGCAGCCGTGAGCGGGCCACGGACGTGTTCCCCGATCTGCCCGGGGCCGTCGACGGGGACGCGCCGCTGCGGCTGACCCTGATGGCGGCGCTCGCCCGGCTGCCCGCCAAGGACCGGGCCGTCATCGTCCTGCGGTACTGGGAGGACCGCTCGGTCGAGCAGACGGCCGATGTGCTCAACGTCAGCTCGGCGGCCGTACGGACGCGGTGCTCGCGCGCCCTCGGCCGGCTGCGGGAGCTCCTGGGCGAGGACCTCGCGGAGTACTCCAGACCCTGACGCCCGGCCGCTCCGTCCCCTCGGACCTCATATCTCACACACCTTGTGGAAAGGGTGGTTCGCCATGCCCGAGAACGAGCACCACGACCCCTTCGAGGACCGGCTCACCGCCGCCCTGCGCGACACCGGGGACGGCTTCGACACCGATATGGCCGCCCTGACCGCCGGGGGGCAGGTCCGCGGGCGGCGCGCCCAGTTGCTGCGGCGGACGGCCGTCATCGGGGGCGCTGCCGGCATCGCCCTGGTCGGGGTGGGCGGTGCGCTGCTCATGCCGGGCGGTGACTCCTCCGCCTCCCAGCGGTCGGCCGCGGCGGCCGCGCGGTCCGCGTCCGCGAGTCCCGCCCCCGCGGGGGCCTTCTCCGGCGACGACCTCCTGCGCACCCTCAAGGAGCTGCTCCCCGCGGGTGAGTTCAGCGAGGAGGCGGCTCAGGGCACGGACAGGGAGATGCCCCCGTTCGCACGGGTCGTCTACGACGACGGCAAGGGCGCGGCGGCCATCGGCCTCAGCCTCAACCGGGTGGAACCGGACAGCCCGGAGGCCCGTGAGCTGACACGGTGCCCGGCCAAGGTGCTCGTCGGCCACGACGACTGCACCTCCAGCCGGCTGCCCGACGGCTCCCTGCTCATGCTGTACCGGGGCTACGAGTATCCCGACCGGCGCGAGGACACCAAGCGGTGGTCCGCCGACCTGGTCACGGCCGAGGGGCAGCATGTCTCGCTGAGCGAGTGGAACGCCGCCGCGGAGAAGGGGGCCCCGGTCTCCCGTCCGGCACCACCCCTGTCGGTCAACCAGTTGAAGGAGGTCGTCCTGGCCGATGTGTGGCGGGGGGTCGTGGACACCATGCCGCAGGACCCGAAGCCGCCGGCCACCGGCACGCCCGAGCCCCCGCCGCAGGGCGCCGCGGGCGAGGCGATCGGCACGACGCTGGCCGCGCTGCTGCCCGACGGACTCACGGTGGCCGACCGGGGCGGTCAGGAGACCGAGTACGCCTACCTCGTCGTCGACGACGGCAAGGGCAGGAGCCTGGTGCAGATCAATGTGCAGCCCGACATGTCCGACGTCGCCCACCAGCTCTACGGCAGCGCCGAGACGCTCCCCGACGGCACCCTGGTCGCCACGCGGAAGGGGCCCGGCGAGAAGGGTGCCGAGGGCGTCGTCATGTGGACCGCCGACACCATGCGGCCCGACGGGTTCCGGGTCGTGATCAGTGCCTTCAACACCGGGGCCCAGCACGAGGACGCCACCCGCGACGCCCCCGCGCTGACCATGGAGCAGATGAGGGAGATCGCGCTCAGCCCGAAGTGGGAGGAGCTGCGGTAGCCGCGGGTCAGAAGAACTCCGACCACGGCTGGTCCCAGATCTGCTTCACGCACAGCACCAGGAACAGCAGCCCCGCGACGGCGAGCATGGTGTTGCTCAGCGGTCCGTTGCGCCATTCACGGGGTGTGCGGGAGGAGTTGAGGAGCCACATCAGGGTGAGGGCGAGGAACGGCATGAAGGCTGCGCCCAGGACGCCGTAGATGATGATCAGGCGGAAGGGTTCGTCCTGGAAGAGCAGGACCATGGGCGGGAAGGTGAGCCAGAGCAGATAGGCGCGGAAGGCCCAGGAGCGTTCGCGGCGCCCGGAGGCCAGCTCGTCGCCACGCGCCTCGCGCTCGCCGCGCTGCCGGGCGAGGAAGTCGGCGAACATCAGGCTCACGCCGTGCCAGACGCCGATCAGGGAGGTGAAGGAGGTGGCGAAGAAGCCGATCAGGAACAGCTTGCCGGTGGCCGTGCCGTACTCCTCCTCCAGGATGTCGCCGAGCTGCATCAGACCCTTGTCGCCGCCGGCGATCGCGATGTTCGCCGAGTGCAGCAGCTCCGCGCCGACGACGAGCATCGCGACGACGAAGATGCCGGTGGTGGCGTAGGCGACCCGGTTGTCCAGCCGCATGATCCGCATCCAGCCGGTGCCGGTCCAGCCCTTGGCGTTGACCCAGTAGCCGTACGCGGCCAGCGTGATGGTGCCGCCGACGCCGCCGATCAGACCGAGGGTGTTGAGGACCGAGTCCTTCTCGTCGGGCAGGACCGGGAGGAGGCCGGCGAAGGCGTCACCGAGGTTGGGGGTGACCCGGATCGCCAGATAGACGGTCACCACGAACATGACGCCCACCAGGACCGTCATGACCTTCTCGAAGACGGCGTACTTGTTGAACCAGACGAAGACCAGGCCGACCAGACCGCAGGCGATGGCCCAGTACTCGAGGTCCATCACGTCGGGGAAGAGGGCCTGGAGCGGCAGGCCGCTGGAGGACATCGCCGCCGCGCCGTAGACGAAGCCCCAGATCACGGCGTAGACGCCGAAGAACCACGTCGTCCAGCGGCCGAGGCCGGCCCAGCCGTCGAAGAGGGTGCGGCCGGTGGCCAGATGCCACCGGCCGCACGCCTCGGCGAGGGAGATCTTCACCAGACAGCCGAGGACCGCCGCCCACAGCAGGGTGTATCCGAAGTTGCTGCCGGCGATGAGTGTGGCCACGAGGTCACCGGCGCCCACACCGGTCGCGGCGACGACGATGCCGGGGCCGATGTGGCGCCAACCGGACGTGCGCGGGTCGGGGCCGGGGGCGTGCGCCGCCCCGGTGTCCTGGGTGTTTCCCGTGGTGTCCGCCATGGGGTCAAGAAAGCGGATGGGCGACGGTCGGACAAGAGGGCGTGCGGGGATCTTCACGAGATGCACCTGGACCGGCCGGACGTCGCGAACGCTACTTGACCTGATCATGTCAGCCGTCGACGATGACCGCACCGCACCACGCACGTCGCCATGAACAACCCCCACCTCCCACAAGGAGACTTCATGCGACTGAGCCCACGCGGCAGACGCTCCGCCGCGCTCGCCACCCTCCTCGCCCTCGCCCTGGCGGCGCCCCTGTCGATGACGGCCTCCCCGGCCGGCGCCGACAGCGCCGGACGGCCGGCCCCCTCGGCCGACGACATCCGCCAGTACGAGATCCACGCGCACACCACCCCCGTGACCCGTACGGCCCTCCAGCGCTCCGGGGTCACCGTGGACGAGGCGGACGAGGAGACCGTGGTCGTCTCCGGACGCGCGGACCAGATCAAGACGCTGCGCCGACAGGGGTACGACGTCACGCCGCTGGGCGCGGCGCCGGACCGCTCCTCCCCCGCCGACGGGCTCCGCCTGTACGACTTCCCCTCGGCCGACTCCCGCTACCACAACTACGCAGAGATGAACGCCGAGATCGACCAGCGTCTCGCGGCGTACCCGGCCATCATGAGCAAGCGGGTGATCGGCAGGTCCTACCAGGGGCGGGACATCGTCGCCATCAAGATCAGCGACAACGTGACCACGGACGAGAACGAGCCGGAGGTCCTCTTCACCCACCACCAGCACGCGCGCGAACACCTCACCGTGGAGATGGCCCTGTACCTGTTGCGTGAACTCGGCGCGGGATACGGCACCGACTCCCGGATCACGGACATGGTCGACGGACGGGAGATCTGGATCGTCCCCGACCTCAACCCGGACGGCGGCGAGTACGACATCGCCTCCGGCTCCTACCGCTCCTGGCGCAAGAACCGCCAGCCCAACTCCGGTTCGTCGTACGTCGGCACCGACCTGAACCGCAACTGGGACTACCGCTGGGGCTGCTGCGGCGGCTCCTCCGGGTCCAAGTCCTCCGAGACCTACCGGGGGTCCGCCCCGGAGTCCGCGCCCGAGGTGAAGGTCGTCGCCGACTTCGTGCGCAGCCGGGTCGTGGGCGGGGTGCAGCAGATCAAGGCCGGCATCGACTTCCACACCTACAGCGAGCTGGTGCTGTGGCCGTTCGGCTACACCTACTCCGACACCACCACCGGGATGACCGCCGACGACCACGCCGCGTTCCGGACGGTCGGCCAGAAGATGGCCGCCGACAACGGCTACACGCCCCAGCAGTCCAGCGACCTCTACATCACGGACGGGTCGATCGACGACTACCTCTGGGGCGCGCACAAGATCTTCGGCTACACCTTCGAGATGTATCCGAGGTCGTCCTGGAACGGCGGTTTCTACCCGCCCGACGAGGTCATCGAGCGGGAGACGTCCCGCAACCGGGACGCCGTGCTCCGGCTCCTGGAGAACGCGGACTGCATGTACCGCTCCATCGGGAAGGAGGAGCAGTACTGCGGTTAGCCGTTCAGGACGACGACTCCTCGGAGTCGGGGGTGTCCTCGGAGTCCTCCGCGGTCCTGTCCGCGTCCTCCGCGGTCCTGTCCGCGTCCTCGTCGAAGTACTCGTCCAGGACCGCGTCAAGACCGGCGTCCCACTCGGCGAAGCGGTTCCTGGAGTCGGCCTCGATCTCGAGGAAGTACCAGCGGCGGTCGGGGGTGTGGACGGTGACCGTGTAGCGCTTGCCGAAGCGCGGGGTCTCCGTCTCCACCGCACCGATCTCGTCCCAGCGGAACTCGCACTCCTGGTCGTCCAGGCGCAGGCGTACCCCGCTGTGGTCGGCGACGATCCTGGCGCGGCGGTCGGACGCCTCGAAGACGGGGCCTTCGGGGGCGGGCTCCGGGTCCTCCTCCAAGGCCTCGGAGCCGTCCTCGGACGCCCGGGGCTCCTCGGCGGCCCCGGCGGCCTCCTCGTCGGGCTCCGTCCCGGCGTCCGCCTCCGGCACCGCCCCGTCCTGCGGATCGTCCGTCTTCGCCGTCGCGTCCTCCTCCCGGCCGGACACGGGCGAGGTGAGCCCGGGGATGAATGCCGGGTCGAATCCGGCGCCTTCCAGGGGCTGGCTGCTCGAACCTATGCGCTGCTCCACACCGCAGGAGTATGGTCGACAATCCTGTGCGGGTCACAGCCAGCCCCAACTTCGTTATCAGACGCCTACACGGGCACCACGGCTCACCCGGGTCAGTCGTCCATGAACACGATCCGTCGTGAGGGCGTGGCCGCGCCCGCGCCCCCGGTCGCCGCCGTGCGGCCCGCCGGCACCGCGCGCTCGCGGCCCCAGGCGCGGATCTCCTCGATCTGCTCGGGGTTGACCCTGCTCAAGGGCACCGTGTTGGCGAAGGTGTCCAGGAGGAAGGACGGCTTGAGGCGGTCGGCGCCGCCGCAGCGGAACGCCTCCTCGCCCACGTCGTGCAGGGTCGACTCGATGTCGGAGCCCGCGAAGCCCTCGGAGAGATCGACGAGCCGGTCCAGCTGCTCCGGCTCGGGGTCGACCTCCAGATAGCGGCGGTAGTAGAGCTCGATGATCTCCCTGCGGTCCTGGCTGTCCGGCAGGTCGACGAAGAACAGTTCGTCGAACCGGCCCTTGCGCAGCAACTCGGGCGGCAGGCTGCGGATGTCGTTGGCGGTGGCCACGACGAACGCCCGCGACCGTGACTCCTGGAGCCAGAACAGGAACTGCCCGATGATCCGCTGCGGTACGCCGGACATGTCGTCCTTGCCCGCGAGGCCCTTCTCGATCTCGTCGATCCACAGGATGCAGGGGGCCACTCGGTCCGCCATCGCCAGGGCCTCCCGGAATCGGCCCTCGGACTCACCCAGGTACTTGCCGTGGATGCTGGCCATGTCGAGCCGGTAGAGCGGGAGCTGCCACTCGTGGGCGATGGCCTTGGCGGAGAGGGACTTCCCGCAGCCGGGCACCCCGACCAGCAGAACGCCCCTGGGCGGCCGCAGCGCCGAGTCCCGCAGGTCGGCGTGCATCATGCCGTGCTTGCGGCTCAGCCACTCCCGCAGGCTGGTCAGTCCGCCGACGGTGTAGTCACCCTCCTTCAGCTGCACACGTTCGAGGCCGGTGAGATTGCTGAAGATGCGGTCCTTGGCCTGGGCGAGTCCGAGGACGTCGGCCTTCCCGATCGACCCCTTGGCCGCGATGGTGGCCATCAGGTTGATGCACTCGGCCTCGGTGACACCGCTCAGGAACTCGGCGGCGCGGCGGGTGTCGTTCTCGTCCCACTCGATGGGGATGTGACCCCGGTGGTCGGCCAGGAAGCCTGCCAGGGTGCCGTACATCTCCTCGGCGTCCGGCAGGTCCAGCTGCAGGTTCATGCCGAGCCGCTGCAGCCCGCTCCAGATGGGCGCGTCCGTGATCAGGACGATACTGCCCATGTTGTTGTCGGCGAGCCGGGCGAGTTCGGCGATGTGCCGGGTGACAGGGGTGTCGTCCTCCAGATGGTCGGGGTCGACGAAGACGACGGTGGCGTTGGCGCGGTTGCTGAACTGGGCGGCGGCGAAGTCCATGGCCCCGGTCAGTGATCGGTCGTCCTGCACCGGCGCGTTGGTGCGCAGGTCGCGCAGGCCGGTGGCTCTGGTGTAGATCCAGAACGGCATGCTGCTGCGGCGGTGCTGAAGGGCTGCGTCCCTGAGGAGGCGGAGCGCGCGTTGCTGCTCGATGGTGCGCATGCCGATCACTGGGACACGGGCGGAGATGTAGCTGTCCAGGTGGTGGAGGCTTTCGGTGTAATTCGACATGCGGGCCTTCGGATCGGTTTTCGGATGCTCCGCGCCAGTCCGGTCGCGGTTCTTCAGTCCGTGATGACGCGGCGGCGGGGGCGGTCTGCGGCATGGGTCCCGGCCCATGGGTCGGCCGAGCCGGTGACCGGGGGCGTGAGCGTCGCGGTGAGGGCGTTGTCGCGCAGGGTGCGGCGGCGTTGTTCCACCCGGCGCGGGTCGGAGCCGTTCGCGGCGGCCTGGTCGTCCAGCCTGCGTTCCAGTTGCCGCTGGAGGTCCGTGATCTGGCCGTCGACCAGTTCACGGAACCTGCTGCGGAGCGACTCGGGCAGGCCCGGATGGCCCGCCACCGCCCGTACCGTCAGGAGTCCGGCCCGCGCCTGGGCCAGCTCGCGGCCCGCCGAGAACTCGTCCGGGGCGGCGAGCAACGCATCGGTGAGCCGGTCGGCCCAGGCCTTCAGCCGGATGTCGAGGGCCTGGCCGAGGTGAAGGGTGAACCGTTCCCAGGTCTCGCCGGGGAAGTGTTCCTGCGCCAGCGGCGGCAGGGCATCGAGGTCGGGGCTCTCCTCCGCGGCCCATCGGCGCAGGAAGTCCACCCAGGTCTCGTAAGCACCGCCGTGCCCCCAGTACGTGCTCACGCCACGCTCCCCGGCCTGCGTACGACGGTTTCGCCGGGCGGCAGGGGCTCCCAGTCGGGCAGCCCTTCGGCGATCTTGCGCACGCGGCTGGTGGCGCGCTCCCCGGCGGGCCTGCGCGAGGCGCCCCACGGCGAGTCGCCGACCGGGGTGCCGGGCGTGGACCACTGGGGGTCCCCCGGGGGTCTGCGGGGCGGAGGCGGGGCCGCCGGGTGCGGGACGGGTGCGGTGCTCATGACGCGGTTTCCTCCTTGGCCACGGTCCGGCCCTCGAACGGCGAGCCGCCCCGGGTGGCGGTGCCGAGGGACGTGATCAGCTCCCGGCACTGGGGCTCGACGGCGTCGGCCGCGCGGAGCTTGGTGTTCCAGTCGGTGAGTTCGGCGGAGGCCGCGCGCAGATGGTGCAGGGACTCCAGCTTGGCCTGCTGGAGGATCTGGCGGACGTTGTCCTGGAGGCGTTTCGCGGCCTGCGCGCCGTTGTGCAGGACGAGCCCCCAGACACCGCCGACGATCGCGGCGGCGACCAGCGCGGCGCCGATGGAGAGGGATCCGACGATCAGCAGGATGCCGGCCAGGACCGCGGCGAGCGGCGCCGCCTTCTTCCCCCACGGGTACGCGTAGGCGGCGATGAACGGCTCCATGTGCTGGTCCCAGTGGGTGGCCAGCGATCGCTCCAGCTCGGCCAGCGGCTGAAGGAACGAGCCCTGCCAGGGCGGCAGTTGGAAGGTCCTGGCCGCAACCGTGTACGCGGTGCCGAACCGGGCCTGCACGTCCTGCGGCACGGCGGCCCGGTAGTCACGGGTGAACCCGGCGTGCGCCTGGAGGAACCACTCCTGGCAGGCGGCGACGGAGAGCCGCTGGGTGGCGGGCGAGGTGCCGATGGCCGCCGGGTTGAGCGCGGCGGTGGTCTGCACGGTCAGATAGTCGAGGGTCTCCTCGTACGAGGCGGAGTCCGCGTCGGCCGCGTGGCGGGCGGCGTCCAGGTCACCGCCGTGGTCGATCACCGCGTGGTTGAACGCCAGGTCACGGCGGAGCGGAAGTTCCTCGTCGTCGTACTCGGAGACGAGCCGGTCGAGGATGTCGTCGACCGCGTCCTCCAGCCGGTCGGAGGGCTGGAACTCGCGTTCCATGATGGCCCGGTACTTGTCGAGCACCACCTGCTGGGCGCGGGCCCGGGCCAGCACTCCGTCGAGCTGCGGCCATTGCGGGCAGACCTGGGCGAGGCGCGGGAACTCGGCGGCCGCGGAGGGCTGCACGAGGGAGTCGACCTCCTCGCGCCAGCGGGCGATCTGCTTCTGCTGGCCCTCGGCGCTGTCCATGAGCGTCTCGCGCCAGCCGGCCAGGGTGCTGTTGAGCAGCTCACGTCCGGCGAGCCCGAAAGCGCCCTGGGCGATGGACTCCAGGATGACCGCGAACTCCCGGCCGAGCGCCGCCGGGTCCTGGGCGAGCAGGTAGTGCCGCAGCCAGCGCACGGACGCCTCCCTGCGGTTCTGGCGGCGCAGCACCAGGGCGAAGAACAGCGAGGTGCGGTCCGGTGAGCGGCGGAACGCCTCCTCCACCGCCTTCTCGCACAGCGTGCGGTCGTCGGCCGACCAGGACGCGAGTGCCACCAGGGCAGGTGCCAGCCAGTAGCGGGGCGTCTGGATCATCAGCTGGTCACCGACCGTGCGGACGCTGTCCTCGGACACCAGCCCCAGGTCGAAGGCCTGGAGCATGCCGACAGCGGTGCGCCGTACGGTCTTGTGGTGGCCGAACTCGTGGTCCACCTGGTCCTGGATCGCGCCGACGCGGGTCTCGGCGCGCTGGACGTTGGCGGTGAGCTGAGCGGTGCGGACGAACGCGAGGAACTCGTCACGCAGTTGCTGAAGTTCGCCGCGGGTCTGCTGCTGGTTGGCCTCCACGGCCTGAACCTGGCCGGACACGGAGCCGACCTGTTCGCTGAGCCGGACCACGAGGCTGGTGACCTGCTGCACCTTCTGGTGCAGCGCGTAGTCCACCTCGGACATTCGGTTCTCCGATCACATGGGTCTGTCACATGGTCACGTGGTGCGGGGGGTGCGGGGAGTCAGGGACGTACGACCGTCCCGTCGTCGAGGACCGGCAGGAGCAGGCCTCCGGAATAGACCTCGACGTAGGCGTAGCCGCCGGAGCGCACCAGCATCCGGGCGCCCGAGAACGGTTCGGGAACCGGGTCGGACGGGGCGAAGTGGCGGACGATGACCTGGAACAGGTTGAGCTGGTGGTCCACGTAGGGCGGGCCGAGGTGGCAGCGGGCGAAGAAGCCGAGCGGGATCCCGCCGTAGTGGGCCCGGTACTCCTCGCCGATCCACTCGGCCAACTGCCTGCGGGCGTGCTCGTCCAGGCCCGCGTCGAGACGGCCGACCGCGTCGCGCAGACCCTGCGGACGGGGGGCGAGGCGCTCGCGGCCCAGCGGTGCTGCGGGGCCGGCCGCGCCGACGGTGCGGCGGGGTCCGGTCCCGGAGGCGGGGCCCTGGTCCGTGCGGCGCAGGACGTCCGAGGAGGTGGACGGTGTCCCGGCCGTGCCGCCCGGCCGCACGATGCGCCGAGGCCGCTCCAAGTGGCTCATGTGTCCCCCGACTTGAGCGAAGCGTGTTGCGAGAGGTGAATGCTGATGACGGTACGTCAATAGTGCGTCGGGGGAGATGATTTGGCACCCCGCGGACCCGTTTCGGCCCCGAACTCGCCCCGTACCCGCCCGGTTCACTCATGTCCGGGCCCGTTACGGCTGACACACTGCCCGGCATGGGGTCGATCTACACGTTCATGGCGGGCATCAACGACTACCGGGAGGAGATCGCCACTCCGCTGACGGGCTGCGTCAACGACGTCACCGAGGCCCACCGGCTGGTGACCGCCCGGACGGCGGGCGGCGCGGAGGTGCGGACCGCGCTGAACGGCGCGGCGACCGTGGCCGCGGTCGAGGACGGGATCCGCACGTTCCTGGGGGCGGCCGGACCTGGTGACACGGCGTTGTTCTGGTTCTCCGGGCACGGCTCACAGTCGGCCGCCTCGGGCCCGGACCTGCTGATCGAGGCCACCGGGTGGAACCAGGCACTGGTGTGCGCGGACGGGCCGCTGCCGGACAAGCGGCTGGGCGCGCTGCTCGACGCGGTCGCGGCTCGGGGGGCCCATGTGGTGGCGGTGCTCGACTGCTGCTACTCCGGGGGCGCCACCCGGGAGAACATCTCCGAAGGGCTGACCGTGCGGTTCGCACCGCCGCTGCCCGGCTGGCGGCAGGTGGCCGGGCGGGATCTCGCGCTGCCCGAAGCGCCGCCGCGGCATCTGCTGCTGGCGGCCAGTCGGCTCGACGAGTTGTCGTACGAGGAGGATTTCGGGGGGCGGCGGCACGGCGCGTTCACGTACGCGCTGCTGGGCGCGGTGCGGGCGGCCGGCCCGGACGACACCTACCGGCAGTTGCTGTCCGCGGCCGGTGCGCGGGTGCAGCGCTCCGGCGGCCGGCAGCGGCCGGTGCTGTTTCCCGAGGCACCGGGCGGCCCCGCGGATCTGCCGTTCCTCGGGGGCGCGGTCGCGGGAGTCACCGGTGAGCATCTGCTGCGGTTCGCGGCGGACGGCTGGGAGGTGGACTGCGGCACCGCCCATGGGCTGCGCGGCGGGGACGGCGCCGAGGGCACGGAGTTCGGTGTGGTCGGGCCCCGGGGTGCGGCTCCGGGCGCCGTCGTGCGGGCGCGTGCGGTGCGGACCGACCGGACACTGGTGGACCCGGTCGGCTGGGCTCCCGACGGCGAGCGGGTCTACCCGGTGAGTCTGACCGCGCTGGCCACCCCGCCCGCGACGGTGGGTGTGGACGACACCGGCCGGCCCGGGGCGGCGGCCCGGCTGCGGGCAGCGGTGGCGTCGTACGGTCCCGGGGGCGGGCCCGCGCCGCTGGTACGGCTCGTGACGGCGCCCGAGGAGTACGGGGATCTGCACGTCAGGGTGGTGGTACGGGGCACCACCGCGCGGTTGCTCGGGCGGGACGGCACCGAGTTCGTGAGGCCGCTGCCGTTCGCCACGGACGGCGACGTCGGGCGGGTCGTGGACTGTCTGTCCCATCTGGCCCGCTGGTACCAGCTGCGGGATCTCACCTCGCGGCCCTCGGTGCTGGACAACCTGGTGCAGGTGGAGGTCCTCCCGTGGGACGCGGCCGACGGCCGGGCCCTCCTGCCGGACGGGAGCGGTGACCTCGTCTGCTCGTACGCGCCGGAGGGCGCACGCGGGCCACGGGAGCCGTGGGTCTCCATCCGGCTGCACAACCGCTCGCCGCACCGCTCGCTGTGGTGTGTGCTGCTCGACCTCACCGATCGCTATGCCTCCTCCCCGGTCCTCTTCCCCGGCCACTTCATCGGTCCCGGCAACACCGGCCACGCCCTGGAGGGCGACCCCGTGCGGCTCTCGCTGCCGAGGGACCGGGCGGCCGTACCGGGGGCCGAGTGCCGGGACTGGCTGAAACTCATCGTCGCCGAGAGCGAGTTGAGCATCGCTCCGTTCCGGCTGCGGGCGTGGGACCCCGACGGCGTGGGAAGCCGGAACGCCGGCCGTCCGGCTGCCGCGGGGGTGCTGCGGTTCGACGCCCCGGCGACGCCGTCCGGCCCTCGGGAGGCGGGACCGGTGGCACAGGGCGCGCCCGGACGCTGGGCCACCCGCACCATCGCCGTGCGGACGGTCGTACCGCCGCTGCCGACGGCGGCTACTGGCCGAGGTGGGTGAACCCCGCCCAGGCGCTCAGGTCGTCGGGGTCGATGTGCCGGGCCCGTTCGGCGAGCCGGGCGGGCAGGCCGGGGGGCAGTTCGCGCCCGGGGTCCAGCATCCACAGCTGGGCCCGGCGCAGCGCCTGGCCGGGCGGTTCGTCCTCGGTGCGCAGGAAGTGATGGGTCAGGAACATCAGGACCGAGGTCGCGTCGTCCGGGACCGGCCACAGCGAGCCGACGACCGAACGTGCCCCGGCCACCAGGAAGGCGGTCGCGAGACTGTAGGCCTCGTTGTGCCCGCGCCCCGACACATGGCTGCGGCACGCGGCGAGCAGCACCAGACCGAGTCCGCCCCGCCCGCCGCCGACCGCGTCGGTCAGCTCCTCGGCCGACAGCTCACCTCCGTGCAGGGAGAGATGGGCGGTACGGCCGCCGGTGCGCGCGATGGAAGCGTGGCAGGCGAGATGCAGCACACCGCCGTCCACTCCCTGATCCGGGTCGTCCGGGTCCGCGCCGGTCAGCCAGGAGAGCACCTCCTGCGGGGTACCGGGCCCGTCGGCGGTGCCGTCCTCGCGCCGTCCGAGGAACCGGCCGCGCGGGTAGAAGGCCCGCTGCACGGCATCGGCCTCCGCACCCGCCCAGCCGAGATCTCCGGTGGGGTTGCCCACGACGAGCGCGGCCCCCGAGTGCACGGCCTCGGGCCGGGCGGCCACATCGCACAGCAGGCGCGCGGAGGCGGCGTACGAGATCTCCGCCTCCTGCAGCGCGTAGCGGCGCCGTCCGTCGGGCCCCGGCTCCCAGGCCGCGTGCCAGGGCACCAGGCCCAGCGTCCCCATCGGCACGAACACCAGCCGGGGCGCCCGCCCGGTACGGGTGGCGAAGACATCGAGCAGCGGCCGCACCCCGGCGTACCAGGCCCATCCGCACAGCCGGTCGAGCCGCTGCCGCAGCGACGGGGTGCCCGGCCGGGCGCCGGTCGGGATCCAGCCCGGGACGGGCCCCATGTCGCGCCCGTCCGGCGCGGGCTCCTCGAGCCGGACCGCCTCGGGGGCCGGTGCGCGGACGTACTCACGCAGGGGTGCCGCGTCCTCGGTGAGTGTCGGCAGGGGTACGGAGTGCACGGCACCGGTGGTGGTGACGACCACGGCGGTACCCGGGGTGTCGTCGCCGGCCGGGACCAGGTAGACGAGGGCGTCCTTGCGGAGGTTGCGCAGCGCGGTGGCGATCTCGTCCGGGACCGGCGGTTCAAGGAGGCGGTCCTGCAGCAGGTCACCGCCCGTGAGGGCGGCCAGGACCCGGCGGCGCAGGGCGCTCGGGACGGACAGCGGCGCCTGCACCAGGGCGAGCGGGTCGCCGGGGTCGGCGGCAAGACCCGCGGCACGCCACTCCCCGGCCAGGGCCTCGTGGCCCGCCGCGGCGAGACGTTCGGGCACGGTACGGGACGTGGTCGCCGCGTGCAGGAGCAGGCCCCGGCAGGCGTCGAGGGCCTGGACGGCCTCGTCGAGGGCCTGGTCGCGCAGACACCAGCCGGCGACCTCCAGGGCCGTCGTGGTGGCCTGCTTCACGGCCTGCGCGGCATGCTCGGTGCCGGACTGCGTGAGCGCCGCCCAGGCATGCCCGCGCAGCGCGTGAAGTCCGGTGCGGCGGCCCGCGCCCTTGTCGTCGCGGCGCAGTTCGCCCCGGGTGCGATAGGCGCGGCCGAGGGCGAGTCCGGCGGCCGCGTAGAGCCGGTGTTCGGGGCCGCCGGCGGTCTCGAAGGCGGATTCCAGCAGGGCGATCCCCTGAGCGAGATGGCGGGCGCGGGCCGTGGGGAGGGGGTGCACCTGGGACAGCATGCAGTGGCCCGAGCCGAGGCAGTGGGCGTAGCGCAGCCGGCTGTCGCTGCCCTCGTCGACCAGGTCGTACGCCTCCTGGAGCAGCTCCATGGCCTCCGTGAGCGCGGCCGCGTCCCGGGCTCGCCGGAACCGGGTGATGCCGTTGTCGCCGAGCACCCAGGCCCGGTGGTCGCGCGGCAGTTCGCGGGCCATGCGACGCAGTTGGGCCACCGAGGGGCGGCCGGCCAGGGGTGGTGCGGGTGGCGCGCCCAGTTCGTCGGCGAGGTGGTCGCGGGCCGAGCGGGCGTTCTCCAGCAGCGTCCACAGCTCGATGCGTGCCGAGTCGTCGGGGTCCAGGTCCGCGTGCACGGCGAGCATCCGCGCGATGTGGTCGTCGGCTGCCGCGAGGTCGCCGCGCTGGACGGCGGCCTGGGCGTCGAATCCGTCCTGCTGGGCGGATATGACCCGCCGGTGGTACGGGCTCAGCCGGGGGTCGTCGCGAAGTTCGCGCCACAGTGCGCCGGCCGTCTCCATGTCGTCGGCGGCGCCGGCGGTCTGCCCGCGGTGGGTGGTGGCGGCGAACCGGAGCAGGCCCGTACTGTGCCCGAAGCCGTCGTCCGCACCCCCTGCCGCGCCGGCCGCGTCGGACTGCGTGAGGTGGTCGAGGACCGCGTCCATGCCGAGGCCCGAGCCGGCGAGCTCCTCGCGCAGCCGGAACTGGGCGACGACGGCGTGTGCCTTGCGCTGCCACGCGTGATCGTCCTGTCCGTGGGCGAGGACGGTGTCGACCAGCTCCCTCTTCCGCGCCTCGGTGATGTGGACGCCGTGCGGGTCGAGGATCAGACTCTGGGCCAGGAGGTTGAGGGCGAGGAGCGCGCGCTCGGCGCCCGGCTCCAGGGAGGCAAAGTTCTCGTACATCCGGTCGAAGGTCGCCGCCGCCCAGTCCCCGGTGGCGCCCACGCTCCTGAAGATGCCGGGGAAGTCGTCGTCGGTGTCGGCGAAGCTCAGGAAGCCGCGCCCCTCACGGACGTCGTCGAGCAGACTGAGGGTGGCGCGCGGGGCGTTCTCGAGGCGCATCGCCTCCGGGATGCCGTCCGGGGAGCCGGGGGTGATGCCGTGGTCCTGCTCCAGGGTCATCCAGGCCCAGCTTCCCAGCGCCGGGGCGACCTTGCGCAGAGTGGAGTCGAAGTCCTCGTCCTTCAGGACCAGCGCGCAGGCCTCGGCCACGTCGTGGAGCCGCCGCGGGTCGGGGTCGACCCGGTAGCGGCCCTGCTGGAACGCGGCCAGGAAGAACGCGGTCAGGGTGACCACGCCGTCGCGTTCCGGCACCCAGGAGTCCACCGCCCGCCGGATCAGCCCGATCGCCCGGTCCTGGCCGGCACCGTCGCCCCGCGCGCTCGCCCGCTCGTACAGCAGCCGCCCGAAGCTGTCGAGGAACACCGGGGTGAGCCGTTCGACGTCGGCCGGGTCGGCCAGCAGCCCGGTCAGCTCCGCCTCGGCAGCGGCGGCGTGGGCGTGATCCTTCCAGTGGGCCCAGATGAGAAAGCGGATGAGGGCGCTGCGGATCCCGGCGTCCCAGGCCCATGGCGGCTGCCGCCCGGTCGCCTGCCGCGCCTCGAGCAGGGCGGTACCGAACTCCTCGCGGGCCTGCTCCAGTTCGTCCCGGTCGGTGCGTGCCCGGCCGTGCACCATGAGGGCGAGCCCCAGGCTGTAGCGGACGAGGGGCAGATCGCTGGTGGGCAGCCCGGCGTCGAGCACGGCCCGGTAGTGGACGGCCGCCGCCTCGGCGTCCGCCGGGTCGCGCAGCAACTCGCCGCGTTCCATGTGGAGGTACCCCAGCGACTCCGTCAGGGCGACCGCCTCCTCGCTGCCGGGCTCCAGCACGTCGGCCGCCGCCTCGTGCCGGCGCAGGGCCTCGTCGAGCAGCCCGACGCGCTGGGGGACGGGCCCGTCGCAGTCCAGGTAGCGCTGTTTGGCACAGAGCGCCAGCAGGTGCCGCCCCACTTCCCTTGCTGCGTCGTGGTCGGGGTCGTCCGCGGGCAGCGCCTCCATACCGTCGGTCAGCAGCTCCCAGGCCGCTTCGAGGAGTTCCGCGTCGGGTTCGCTGTCGTACTGGAAGGCCCGGACGTGTCCGAACATGATCCGCCAGGCCGCCCACTCCGCGTCGTCACCTGGTGTCTTGAAGGCGAGTTCGAACGCCTGGGCCGCCAGCCGGAGATCGTCCGGCCCGTCCGCCGTCAGCAGGTGCAGCCGGTAGCCGAGTTCCCCTGCGAGCGCGCACAGGGCGGGCGCCTCCGCGTCGTCCGCGGCCATGGTGGAAAGGGCGTCGAGGATCTCCTCGCGCCGGGTACGGAGTTCGGCGACCAGGGCGTCGTCCGGGTGCGGGGCTTCAGCGGTCACGGGTCGAGCTTTCCAGGATGGTCGTGAACGCACGCCCTCAGGGCGCGAGTTGGACGTAATAGGGCAGCAGCGCCGAGTTGAGCCAGTCCCGTCCCTCGGCCGTGTCGAAATCCACGACGCCCTCCTCCTCGGGCCGCAGCGCCCCGGCCTGGCAGCGGTCGCCGAACAGCACCACCGTCCGGTCCGCCGGTTCCCGCTTGGACGACCACACCAGCCCTTGCGCCCATGGCTCGGTGTGGCGGCGGATCCAGTGCGCCCAGTCACGGGTGTACGGGTACTCCTGGGCCTCCGTGTGCACGAGCCAGGTGTCCTGGTGCACGGCGGCGAGGTCCCGCGCGCTCATCAGGGGCAGCACGCACACGTCGGCGGTGAGCCGCAGCGTGCTCAGGCGGCGCCCCTCGACGGCGGTGCGCTGCAGCAGCCGGGGTCCTCCGAGGGGGTCGAAGGGCAGCGAACGCAGCAGCGTCTCGCACACGGCGGCGGCCGCACTCAGCCCGGTGTACAGATAGCCGTAGGGCTCGTGGGCGGTGGCGTCGAAGCGGCCGCCGCCGTACAGGCAGTGCGCGGGCTTCGGGTTGAAGTCGGCGGCGCCGCGGTGGGAGCCGTGGACGCGGTACAGCAGGGTGCCGCGGGCCAGCGTGACCTTGCCGGGGGTGCCGGTGAGCTTCTCGGGCGGCCGGTAGTTGGGCACGGCTACTCACTCTCCACTGAGCACGCCATGTCTAGTAGTCGCCTTCCATCAGGAACCGCGCGGTCTCGACGAGTTGGCGGTCCCGCCCGGTACCGAGCAGCCGGGCGGGGCTGGTGCCGAGCCAGGCGTTGGCGGACAGCCACCAGTCGGCGGCGCCCCAGGGGTCGTGCTCGGCGTCCAGCAGCGCGTTGACCTCCAGGACGGTCAGCCAGGGCAGGGCGTCCTCGGAGAACTGGAAGCTCGGCAACCGGAGCCGGCCGCCGGGGCCGCGCAGCCGGATCAAGCCGGGCGAGCGGGGAGAACCGCCCAGCCGCTCGACCGTGTCCGGGTCCAGCGCGGGCTCCGCGAGGAGCCGTTGGCGCACGGGGCCGAGGACCGGCCCGACCATGCGGTGTCCGTCGATCAGCAGCACGGCCAGATCCTCGGTGGCGAACCCCTGCACGGTCGGCGGGCCGCCCGTGGCCTCGTGGACGGCGACGAGCCGGGCCTGCGCGTCTTCCCCGAACTCGTCGGGCAGCCGCTCCCGCAGCAGCCGGGCGGCCCGGGCCGCGGCACGGCGGGCCGGTTCGTCCTGCTCCGGGGCGCGTGCCACGGCGAGCAGCTCGGCCAGCCGGGCGCGGTCCTGCGGCCCGAGCCGCCCGGAGAGACGGTCCCAGCCTGCCGCGGCGGCGGCCAGGGTGACGTGCGGATCCAACGGACCCTCCCGGCGCATCGGCGGCGGCCCCATGTCACTCCTCCCCTGCGGTGGTCAGCAGCCGTTCCAGCAGATCGGCGCGGGCATGGCGGCGTACGACGAAGTGGACGTCCCAGTCGGCGCCGCGGGCGAGTTCGGCCTCGACGGCGGCCCACAGGGCGGCGAAGCTCTCCAGCGGGGTCAGGCCGCCTCGTCCGGCACCGAGCAGCGGCAGACAGACCGATCGCAGCGGCGGATCGTACCGGCGGGACTCCTCGGCCATCAGGGCGAAGACCCGGGACACCCCCCGGGTGATGTCGGGGGGCTGCACTTCGTAGTCGTTCGTCTCGGGGCGGGGCACGGCCACGGCCACGTGGTAGATGCGCCGGACGCTCTGTGCGGCCAGGGCGCCCGCGGAGGTCACGGCGACCGTTCCCGGCGAGGCCGCCCGGCCCGAGGTTCCGTGCCGGGCGGCCCACTCCCCCAACTCGTCGTGGATCAGGTCCTCGACGAGTCCCCCGGTGGGGTCGCGGCGCGCCCCCGCACGGCGCAAGGTCGCGGAGACCGACGACTTGTACGGCGCGGGCAGCGCGAAGTAGGTGTTCGACGGCGAGACGACGACGTCGATGTCACGCAGCAGGTCCACGGAGTGGACGTGGAGGGTGACGGGCACGGTACGGCGGTGCAGGCGGACGTTCAGGGGCCGGTGGACGGCGGGGAGTCCGGCACGCGGCACCGGCCGTTCCGCCACCCGGACGTGCTCGTGGCCGACGCGCTGCTCGGCGACCTGCACGATGTGTTCCGCGACCTGGCCGAGGACCATGAACTCGTGGTGCTTGCGGAAGCGTTCGACGCTCACTCCGTACACCTGGGCGGCCCGCCGGCGCCGGTCGGCGGACGGCCAGTCCCGGGTGCCCTGGGCAAGGCCCAGGCTGTACTCCGCGGCGGTCTGCAGAGTGCCGCCCCCCATCCGGGAGACGGCGAGCCGTAACACCCTCTCCACCGGCCCCCCGGGCAGCTCGCCGTCTCCCCTCGGAAGTTCACGGGCGACCTCGGCGAGCACCGGCACGGCG
Organism: Streptomyces malachitofuscus; assembly: GCF_055571035.1. Taxonomy (NCBI): domain Bacteria; kingdom Bacillati; phylum Actinomycetota; class Actinomycetes; order Kitasatosporales; family Streptomycetaceae; genus Streptomyces; species Streptomyces malachitofuscus. The sequence goes on from NZ_JBVIGA010000025.1 coordinate 70,437, forward strand.
AGTTCACGCAGCCTGACGACTCCGGCTCGTCGCACCTTGCGCACCTCCGCGAGGACCGTTCCGTGATCGAGCGGGTACGGCTGCGGCGACGGCATGACGATCAGCATCGCACCGGCGCCACAGGCCCCACAAGCCCGTTCCGTCCTTCCATTGCAGCGCAGGGGCCGGTCGCGAACGGGTCGGGTTCAGGGCGCGTCCGGGGCGAGGTGCGCCCCGGACGCGTGAACCGTCGTGCGGCTAGACGAACAGGCTCAACCCCGCCGCCGCCACGAACCCGGCCACGGACAGCACGCTCTCCAGCACCGTCCAGGTCTTGAGCGTGTCCCGCTCGCTGATGCCGAAGTACTTGGCGACCATCCAGAACCCGCCGTCGTTGACGTGCGAGGCGAAGATCGAGCCCGCCGAGATGGCCATGATGACCAGCGCCACGAACGCCTGGGAGTGGTCGCCCTCGGCCAGCAGCGGAGCCACGATGCCCGCCGTCGTCACGATCGCGACCGTCGCCGAGCCCTGCGCGACCCGCAGCACCACGGAGATCAGATAGGAGAGGACGATCACCGGGAGGCCGACGTCGTTGAAGGTGTCGGACAGCGCCTGGGCGACCCCGCTGGCCTTGAGGACCGCGCCGAAGACACCGCCCGCGCCGACCACCAGCAGGATGTTGCCGACCGGCTTCAGCGAGGACGTGGAGACGGTCTCGAGGGACTTGCGGGACCATCCGCGCCGGATGCCCAGCAGGTAGTACGCGAGGAACAGGGCGAGGGTGAGCGCCACGAACGGGTGGCCGAAGAACTCGATCACCGAGCGGAGCGTGGACTCGTCCAGCGCGATCGAGGAGAAGGTCGCCGCGAGGATGAGGATCAGCGGCGTACCGATGATGCCGAGGACCGTGCCGAGCGGCACCGGCGCCTCCCGGGGCTCGACGCCGGAGGCGCGCTGCTCGGCGGCGACGGCGTCCTTGGCCTCCTGCGCGGCCTCGACCATGTCCTGCGGTACGGCGACGAAGATGCGCTTGCCGATCCAGGCGGAGTAGACCCAGGCGGCGGCGACGGCCGGCAGACCGCAGACGACGCCCATGAGGATGACCCAGCCGAGGTCGACGTGGAGCAGTCCGGCGGCCGCCACCGGGCCCGGGTGCGGGGGCAGGAAGGCGTGGGTGACGGAGAGGCCGGCGAGCAGCGGGAGACAGTAGAGCAGGATCGACTTGCCGGAGCGCTTGGCCGCGGCGTACACGATCGGCGCGAGGACGAAGATGCCGACGTCGAAGAAGACCGGGATGCCGAAGATCAGACCGGTGAGGCCCATCGCGAGCGGGGCGCGCTTCTCGCCGAACATGCCGAGCAGCCGGCCCGCCAGCACCTCGGCGCCGCCGCTGACTTCGAGGATCGCCCCGAGCATGGTGCCCAGGCCGATGATGATCGCGACATGCCCGAGGATGCCGCCCATGCCGGACTCGATGGTGGACACCGCGTCCGAGCGCTGGACGGTGCCGAAGAGTTCGGTGACCGACAGCCCCGCCATCAGACCGACGGCTATGGAGACGCCGAGCAGGGCGACGAACGGCTGGAGCCGGACCTTGATGATCAGGAAGAGGAGGAGGGCGATACCGATGGCGGCGACGGTCAGCAGGCCCGCGGTGCCGTCGACGAGGAGGAGCAGTCCTCCGGTGTGCGGTGGTGTCTCCGCCGGCGCGGAGGCGGCGAGCGGAAGGCGCGGATGGGACATGCGGGGGTCCTCTGGGTAAGGGCATGGGGCTTTCGGGCAGGGGGGATCGCGGCACGGCGTCCCAGGGGGTGCGGGACACCGTGCCGTGACGACTACGGCGTGCGGGCGTGGGGGGTCTCGGCGCGGGTCAGCCGAGGACGGCGAGCGCGTCGATCTCGATGAGGAGGCCGGCGGGGAGACCGACGTAGACGGTCGTGCGGGCGGCGGGCGGCTGGGTGAGGCCCTGCTCCTCGAAGTAGGTGTTGTAGATCTCGTTCATCTCCGCGAAGTGGTCCACGTCGGTGAGGTAGACGCGGATCATCATCACGTCGTCCCAGCCCCCGCCGCCCTCCTCGAGGATGGCCTTGACGTTGGCAAGGGTCTGGAGGGTCTGCTCGCGCAGGGTCGGACCGGCGGGCGTGGGCGGCTTGCCCTCCTCGGCGGGCAGGAACCCGACCTGGCCGGCGACCTGGAGGATGTTGCCCTTACGGACGCCGTGGGAGAACTTCGCGGGCGGGGTGGTGTGGGTCTTGGGGGTCAGCGCGACTTTCTCGGTCATGCGGGGTGTTTCCTTCACTGGAGTTCTGCCGGGGTCCTGCCGGAGTACTCGCCGCTGATCGCGTCCGCCGTACGGCGCACCAGCGGGAGCAGGGTGAGGAGTTCGTCGGCGGTGACGACGACGTTCGGCGCGGAGACCGACATCGCCGCGACCACCCGGCCGTCGGCGCCGCGGATCGGCGCGGCGACGCAGTTGATGGACTCCTCGTGGCCGCCGAGGTCGGTGGCCCAGCCCTGTTCGCGCACCTTGGCCAGTTCCTGGAGGAACGCGGTGGCGTGGGGTGTCGAACGGGACGTGTACATGGGGTAGTCGAGCTTCTCCGCGAGGGCACGGCGCTCGTGTTCGGGCAGGTCGGCGAGGAGGAGCTTGGCCACGGCCGCGACGGTGATGGCGACGGGCTTGCCGATCCGTGAGTACATGCGGACCGGGTAGCGGCTCTCGACCTTGTCGATGTAGAGGACCTCGTTCTCCTCGTACACGGCGAGGTGGACGGTGTGTCCGCACTTCTCGTTGAGGCGTACGAGGTGGGTGTGGGCGATCTCGCGGATGTCGAGGTTCTCCATCGCCTCCTGGGCGAGGGCGAAGAGGCGGGCGCCGAGGCGGTAGCGCTGGTCGGACTGGCGGTAGACCATGCCGTGCTCGTGGAGGGTGCGCAGCAGGCGGAGGGCCGTGGACTTGTGCACGCCGAGGCGGTCGGCGACCTGGCCGAGGTCGGCGGGGCCTTCCGCGAGCAGCGGGAGGATGCTCAGGGCGCGGTCAACGGTCTGGCTCATGGTGTGCGTGCCTCCTCTTCGTCCCGGCTCATGGTGTCGGTCCAGCCGGGGCCGAGTCGCAGTCTCCCCCACGCGGTGTCGTCGAGGGCCACGAGGCGGTCGGCGAGGGCGCGGGAGGGGGGCGGGGCGAGGTCTCCGGGGGCGGTGAGGGTGGCCGCGGCGGTGAGGTGGCCGTGGCGCAGGCGGTCGCGGAGGGGGAGGCCGCGGAGGGTGCCCGAGAGGAAGCCTGCGGCGAAGGCGTCGCCGGCGCCGGTGGTTGCCACTACGTCGACTTCGAGGGCGGGGGCCGTTGTGGCCGGGCGGGGGGTGGTTGCGCGGCCCGGCGCCTGCGGGGTGCCGTCGCGCCCACCCTCCCCCACTCTCAACTTCGCTCGAGCGGGGGGACCCCCATCGCCCGTGGGGGTACCTCCCAGGCCCTTCAGGCTCTGGGGGAGGCACGACTGCCCGCGGTCGGTCGGGAGGGCCACGGCTCCCCGTGCGCCCCGCTTCACCACCACGAGCTCCGGCTCCGGGAGTGCTTCGCGGATGTGGTCGCCGGTGAGGCCCCAGGCCTCCTCCGCCTCGTCCTCGCCCACGAAGACGAGGTCCGCTTTGCGTGCCAGGTCCAGCAGGATCTCCGGGCCCTGACCGTCGCGCCACAGGCCCGGGCGGTGGTTGACGTCGAAGGAGATCAGGGGGCGGTCGGGGCGGGGTGCGGTGAGCGCTCGCATCAGGGCCAGGCAGTCGGCCGAGAGCGCCGGTGTGATGCCGGAGAGGTGGAGGATGCGCGCCGCGCCCACCGCGTCCGGGTCGAAGTCGGCGAGCGACATGGCGGAGGCCGCCGAGCCCGACCGGTAGTAGGCGACCTCGTGGGCGTCCGTGGCGCGGTCGCCTGCCGTGCGGAAGTAGATGCCGGTGGGGCGGACCGGGTCGCGGCGGACGTGGGACACGTCGACGCCGTAGCCGCCGACCGTCTCGAGAAGGTGGTCGCCGAAACCGTCGGCGCCGACCCTGCTGAGCCACCGGGTCGTGTGCCCCGCCGCCGCCAGTACGCAGGCCACGTTGGACTCCGCTCCGCCGATGCCGCGGTCGAAGGAGGGGACGTCGGCGAGGCGGCCCGGCCGGGAGGGCAGGAACGTCACCATGGACTCGCCGAGCGCGACGACGTCCACGACGTCGGGGGCGTTGCCGGTTCCGGTGACGGTCACGATGGCGGGGCTCCTCGTCCGGTGCGGGTGCAGCGGTGTCCGTTGACCCCGCGTGGCCGAGATGTTAGACAGCGGTAAGCGATATACGCAATGAGTGTTGCAGTGAATGCAACACGCCTGATCAGGGAGGTTCCCCGATGGTCTCCGGCACCGACGCTCTCGCCCGCCTCGCCGAGGAACGTGTCGACCACCGCTTCAAGGGCCTCCCGCCGGACGCCGAGGGACTGACCGTCGGCGAGCTGGCCGCCCAGCGGCGCAATCTCTTCACCGACGGGTTCACCACCCCGGTGCTCGCGCTCTCCGCCGAGCGCCTGGAACACAACCTGGAGCTGATGGAGACGTACGCCGCCCGGCACGGCCTCGCCTTCGCGCCGCACGGCAAGACCTCCATGGCGCCGCAGCTCTTCCGTCGGCAGATCGAGCGCGGCGCGTGGGGCATCACACTGGCCGTTCCGCACCAGGTGCGGGTCGCGCGGGCGTACGGGATCGAGCGGGTCTTCCTCGCCAACGAGCTGGTGGACGCGGCGGCCCTGCGGTGGATCACGGCCGAGCTGGACGCCGACCCCGGGTTCCGGTTCGTCTGCTACGTCGACTCCGTACGCGGCGTCGAGCTGATGGACGCGGCCCTTTCCGGTGCTTCCCGTCCCGTGGACGTGGTCGTCGAGCTCGCCGCCGGTGAGGGGGCGCGCACCGGTGTGCGGACGGAGGCGGAGTGTGCCGCTGTCGCCGACGCCGTGGCGGGCGCGCGGTCGCTGCGGCTGGTCGGGGTCGCCGGGTACGAGGGCGAGGTGCCGCAGGCGGATCCGGAGCGGGTGCATGCCTGGCTGCGGCGGCTGGTGGCCCTCGCCGCGGACTTCGACAAGGCGGGCCGGTTCGAGGGCCTCGACGAGATCGTGGTGAGCGCGGGCGGCAGCGCCTGGTTCGACGCGGTGGCGGACGTCTTCGCCGAGATCCCGGAGCTGTCCGCGCCCGTGCTGAAGCTGCTGCGCTCGGGCGCGTACGTCTCGCACGACGACGGCCACTACCGCAAGCTGACCCCCTTCAACCGGGTCCCGGAGGAGGGCGCCCTGGAACCGGCGTTCCGGCTGTGGACGCAGGTGGTGTCCCGGCCGTCCGACGGGCAGGCGTTCACCAACGCGGGCAAGCGGGACGCGGCCTACGACCTCGACCTGCCGTTCGCCCAGGTGGTCCGCCGGGACGGCAGCGAGCGCCCGGCCGCCGGGATCGAGGTGACCGGCCTCTCCGACCAGCACGCGTGGCTGCGCACCACCGGGGAGGCCGATCTGGAGGTGGGAGACTGGGTGGGGCTCGGACTGTCGCACCCGTGCACGTCGTTCGACAAGTGGGTGCTCATTCCCGTCGCGGAGGCCGACGGCACGGTGACCGACTACGTCCGTACGTTCTTCTAGGAGGCCGGCAATGGAAGAGCTCGTCATCCGGGACGCGGACGTCGTGGACGGCTCCGGCGACCATGCGTACCGCGCGGACGTCGTCGTGGACGGCGGCCGCATCGTCTCCATCGTGAAGGAGGCGGCGGACGCGGGCTGTCAGCGCCCGAAGGCCCGCCGTGAACTGGACGCCGAAGGGCTGGTCCTGGCCCCCGGCTTCATCGACATGCACGCCCACAGCGATCTGGCGCTGCTGCGCGACCCCGACCACAGCGCCAAGGCGGCACAGGGCGTCACCCTCGAAGTGCTCGGCCAGGACGGGCTGTCGTACGCGCCGGTCGACGACCGCACGCTCGGCGAGGTGCGCCGGGCGATCGCCGGGTGGAACGGCCCGGGCGACGACATCGACTTCGACTGGCGGTCGGTGGGCGAGTACCTGGACCGGCTCGACAGGGGCATCGCGGTCAACGCCGCATATCTGATCCCGCAGGGCACGGTCCGCGCGCTCGCCGTCGGCTGGGAGGACCGCGAGGCCACGCCCGACGAGCTGGAGCGGATGCGGCAACTGGTCGCAGAGGGCATGGAGCAGGGCGCGGTCGGGATGTCGTCCGGGCTGACGTACACGCCCGGCATGTACGCCAAGGACGCCGAACTGACCGAGCTGTGCCGGGTGGTGGCGTCGTACGGCGGCTACTACTGCCCGCACCACCGCTCCTACGGCGCCGGCGCGCTGCAGGCGTACGAGGAGATGGTGGCGCTGACCCGGGAGGCGGGCTGCCCGCTGCATCTCGCGCACGCCACGATGAACTTCGGCGTGAACAAGGGCCGGGCGCCCGAGCTGCTGGCCCTGCTGGACGAGGCGCTGGACGCCGGGGCCGACATCACGCTCGACACCTACCCCTACACCCCGGGCTGCACCACCCTCGTGGCGCTGCTGCCGAGCTGGGCGAGCGAGGGCGGCCCGGAGGAGATACTCAGGCGGCTGGCGGACGAGGGGACGGCCGAGCGGATCCGGCACCATCTGGAGGTCACCGGTTCGGACGGCTGCCACGGCGTGCCCGTGGAGTGGGAGACCATCGAGATCTCCGGCGTCGGCGATCCGGCGCTGGGCGAGTACGTGGGCCGTACGGTCCTCGAATCCGCGCGCGAGCGCGGCGAGTCGCCCTGGGCCGTCGCGCGGGAGCTGCTGCTGAAGGACAAGCTCGCCCCGACCATCCTCCAGCACGTGGGCCACGAGGAGAACGTCCAGGCGATCATGCGGCACCGGGTGCACACCGGCGGTTCCGACGGCATCCTGCAGGGCGCGAAGCCGCACCCGCGCGCGTACGGGACCTTCCCCCACTATCTCGGGCACTACGTGCGGGAGTTGGGGGTGCTGTCACTGGAGGAGTGTGTCGCGCATCTGACCGCGCGGCCGGCCGCGCGGCTGGGGCTGCCGGACCGGGGGCTGGTCCGCGAGCGCTACCGGGCGGACCTGGTGCTCTTCGACCCGCGGACGGTGGCCGCGGGGTCGAGCTTCGCGGAGCCCCGGACGCTGCCCACGGGCATCCCGTATGTGATGGTCGACGGGCGGTTCGTCATCGAGGACGGGCGGCGCACGGACGTCCTGGCGGGACGGGCGGTCCGCAGGACTCCCCGCTGACCGCCCGCCCTCCCGCCGGTTACGGCTTGTTGCGGTGTGTCATGGCTTGGGCAGCGAGCAGCCGCTCGCGCTCAGGTCGAGCCGGTTGTCCGCACCGAAGCAGGCGGGGAACGCGTGGGTCTGCTGGGCGTAGTTGATGCCCCGGCGGACCGTGACCTGTCCGTTCTCGTCGATCTCGCACGGGTTGTTGACCGTGCAGCGCTCGCCGTCCTCGTTGCCGGTGTTGTTGACGGCGACCACCTGCCCGGTGGCGTCGTCGACGACCGGCGAGCCGGACGTGCCGCCGATGGTGTTGCAGGCGGAGGTGTAACGGACCGAGTCCTTCCAGGTCCAGTCGCCCTCCTTCATGCGGTACGCGAACCCGTCGACGGAGCAGGTGTAGATCCGCTTCCAGTAGCCGGAGACCACGCTGATGGCCGTGCCGGCCGCCGGGCGGGTGTCGCCCAGGGTCAGCGGGTCGATGCCGTACGCGCTCTTGATCTGCGCGTACGTCGTGCCGAGCCGGTAGATCGCGGCGTCCGTGTCGGTCATGGTCGCGTACACGAGCCGGTCGGCGCGCAGGGTGGCGACCTTGGAACCGGAAGAGTTCAGCAGGCCGAAGCTGCGGCTGGACGCGCGGTCGACGAGGACCTGTCCGGGCGCGGGGAATCCGCTCTCCAGGCAGTGGCCGTTGGTGAGCACGAGGGCCGGGTCGTCGGCCGCCGAGTCGGGCATGCGGACGACGGAGCCGGAGCAGTTGCTGAGCGAGACGGTGCCCGCGAAGTTCACCGCGCCGGTCTTCGGCGCGGTGAGTCCGGACAGGGTGTCCGCCGCGGTCCCGACCGTGTCGTTGAGGAGATCCGTCAACGTGGTCGGGACCGCGTCCGTGGTCGTGTCCGCGCCCGTGGGGGTTGGCGCGGCGGCGACCGCGGGGGTCGCGCCCGCCCCGGCGAAGGCCAGGGCGCACAGCGCGACGACGAGAGGTTTTCTCATGGGGGTCCCCTCTTGCGGCGTCGGGCGGCCGGAGGGCATCCTCCGGCCGCCCACAAAGTTGTCATGTGCATTGTCAGCATGCGCAAGCCGGCGGGGCAAGGCCTTGTTTCCAGCCGGTAACTTCACCGCGGGACGGACCCCTCACGGGGCCGGACATGCGTGACCGACAGCCGGTCCGACGACCCCGGACCCCGGTCCTGGCACCCGTCGCTAGCCGGGCCGCTTCGGGCCCTGCCCCCGGCCCGGCCGGTCGCCGGAGTTGCCCGGACCAGGGTCGCCCGGGCCGGTGGAGGCGGTGGGGGGCGCCGTGGGGAGGGTCGGTGTGGAGGTGATGGAGGCAGGTGCGGACGCCGACTCGTCGCCCTCCCCGGTGCCGTCCTTCCGGTCGCCGCCGGAGCCGCTCGCGCCCGGGGAGGCGGAGCCGGCCGACGGGCCGCCGGTAGCCTCCGGGTCCCCGGCCGGCGGGGATGTGTCCGCCGCCGCGGACGGATCCTCGGACCGCCCGGTGGTCACCCCCTCCCGGTCGGCCTTCTCCTCACCACCGGACGGCGAGCCCGAGAAGGCGAACGCGGCGATCAGGGCGGCCACCGACACGACACCCGCCCCGGCCCCGGCCACCATCGCGCGACGCGTGCGCGCAGGCGCGGCGGCCCTGCGGCGGCCTCGCCGCCCGGACCCGGCACGTGAGTGACCGGCCCCCGGCTCCCGGTTCCGAGCCGCGCCCGCCGCGTCCTCGCCCGGGTGAGCCGAGCCGTCGCCCGCGGAGGCCACCGCGCCACCACCCGCGGCGTCCGGTTCGCCCGCCGCGACGGGCGGCAGCTCGCGCGTCTCGTCGTAGGCGTTCTGCCAGCCGTGGGCGGCCGCCGGGTCGGGGTAGGCGTCGTACGCCGGGGGCGGGGTGCTCTGCGGAAGGTACACGTTCGGGGGAGTCCGGGGATCCGACGCGTCGTTCCCCCCGTCGGCGTACGGGGATGGGCTGGACATGGCGGCGCATTGTAGGGAGGTTGACGCCCTCCAGGACAGCGAGCGGACAAAAGCACCCGAACCGATGCGTCTCACGTGGCGGAAAACACGGCCCGCGGGGCCATACCGGGCCGTAAGCTCCCAGCATGCAGGTGATCCAGTCGACCAAGCTCGCCAACGTCTGTTACGAGATCCGGGGCCCGGTGCTCGAGGAGGCGATGCGGCTGGAAGCTGCCGGTCACCGCATCCTCAAGCTGAACACCGGCAACCCGGCCGCGTTCGGCTTCGAGTGCCCGCCCGAGATCCTGGAGGACATCCTCCGCAACGTGTCGACGGCGCACGGCTACGGCGACGCCAAGGGCCTGCTGGCCGCGCGCCGGGCCGTGGTCATGCACAACCAGACCCTCGGCATCGAGACCGACGTCGAGCACGTCTTCATCGGCAACGGCGTCTCCGAGCTCATCGTGATGGCGATGCAGGGCCTGCTGGACGACGGCGACGAGGTGCTCGTCCCGGCGCCCGACTACCCGCTGTGGACGGCGGCCGTCTCGCTCTCCGGCGGCACGGCGGTGCACTACCGCTGCGACGAGCAGTCGGACTGGATGCCGGACCTCGCCGACGTGGAGCGCAAGGTCACCGACCGCACCAAGGCGATCGTCATCATCAACCCGAACAACCCGACCGGCGCGGTCTACGACGAGGCGGTCATCAAGGGCCTCACCGACATCGCCCGCCGCCACAACCTGCTGGTGTGCTCGGACGAGATCTACGACAAGATCCTCTACGACGACGCCGAGCACATCCCGACCGCCTCGGTCGCCCCGGACCTCCTCACTCTCACCTTCAACGGCATGTCGAAGGCGTACCGGGTGGCCGGCTACCGGGTGGGCTGGATGTCGATCTCGGGTCCGCGCGCCCACGCCGACTCCTACATCGAGGGCCTGACGGTCCTGGCGAACATGCGCCTGTGCGCGAACATGCCGGGCCAGCACGGCGTGGTCGCCGCGCTCAGCGGGCGCCAGACGATCAACGACCTCGTCCTGCCCGGCGGACGGCTGCGCGAGCAGCGGGACGTGGCGTACGAGCTGCTGACCCAGATCCCGGGTGTGAGCTGCGTCAAACCCAAGGGCGCGCTGTATCTCTTCCCTCGCCTCGACCCCGATGTCTTCAAGATCAAGGACGACCGGCGGATGGTCCTGGACCTGCTGCGCCGCGAGAAGATCATGGTCGTCCAGGGCACCGGCTTCAACTGGCCGGAGCAGGACCACTTCCGGGTCGTCACCCTGCCGTCGGTCACCGACCTGCGGGACGCGATGGGCCGGATCGGCCGCTTCCTGGACGGTTACGGCCAGCCCTGACAACCGATGACAACCGTCCGATCTTGTGGACGACTCAACTTTAGACGAAATCTAAGCTAGGATGGCTTCCTGCCAGCACCCAGGAGGCCATCCATGTACGAGCCGATACGCGCCAAGTCGGTCCACAGCACGATGGCCGGCACCCCCCACGACTTCCCCCACCGTTCCCGCGAGGAAGAGCTGGACATCCAGCTCGCGGGCCATCTCGCCGCGCTGCTCGCCGTCACCGACGAACTGCGCGCCACGGCACCCTCGGCCGCACTGGACACCGCGGCCGAACGGCTCACCGAGCAGGTCGCCCGCCTGCGGGGAGGACGTACGCCGACCCGCGCACCGGCGGCCACGACGGGCCGCGAGTCGAACGCGGCTGCCCTGCACCGGCGCGCCCACGCCCTCGCGGGCCGCGCCCTGGTCGTCGCCGCATCGCGCGCCGACACGGCGGCGGCGATCCTCGCCGCCGAACAGATGGACGCCCACGCCTCGGCCCTGGAGCCGCGCGCCCTCGCGTCTCACTGAGCCCTTCCGGGCTCCCCCCGACGGCCCCGGTCCGCGCGCACCCGCAGCGACGCGCGGACCGGGCGCCATGTCACCCCCTGATCAGCCCGCGTACGCCGATTCGCCCGCCGTACGGCGGATCTCCGGGAGCGCGGAGTAGAGCGCGGCGCCCGGGCACAGCGTGGCGTAGCCGTCGCGGTGGCCGGAGACGGTGTTCAGCGTGGCCTGCTCGCCGGTGTCGTAGACCCCGGTGTCGCCGGCGGCGGTCAGCGTCACCTTCGCCTCCGGGTCGACGTCGTGCAGGCCGAGTTTCCAGGCCGAGAGGTCGGCGATGGCCCGCTTGGCCGCGGCGGTCGGCGTGCCGCCGTTCTCGTAGTCGCCGAGGAGCGAGACACCGGCCGAGTAGCCGTTGAAGCCGTAGGTGTGGGCACCGCGGACCGGCTTGTCGGCGCCGCCCGCCCGGCCCTCGAAGACCGTGCCGCACTTGTCGACGAAGAAGTTGTAGCCGATGTCGTTCCAGCCGTTGGTCTCCACGTGGTACGTGAGGATGCCCCGGATGATGGCCGGCGAGTCGGCGCAGTCGTAGGCGTTGGTGCCCGCCGTGTGGTGCACGAAGACCGCGTCGACCTTGTCCAGGTAGGAGGGCGGGTCGGCGACGAGCGACTCGTCCGCGCCCCAGTCCGCGCGGCTGACGATCGCCGGGGCGGCGGGGGCGGCCGGTGACGTGGACGATGGGGACCCGCTCGGCTCCGGCTGGGCGCTCGACTCCGTCGTGGGCTCGGTGGTCGGGGCCGGAGTGGGGTCCATGGTCGGCTCCTCGCTCGGCGCCGGGGTGGCGGGGTCCTCCGTCGGCTCCTGCGTCGGTTCGGCCGAGGGCGCGGGGGCCGTGGGTTCCTCGCTCGGGCCGCTCGGCTCGGCGGTCGGCTCCTCGCTCGGTGCGGGCGCACTGGGTTCGGCCGTCGGCTCCTCGGAAGGGGCCGGTGCCTCCTCGGAGGGGGTCGGCTGCTCGGTGGCCGGGGCGTCCGTGGGTTCCCGGGTCGGCTCGGCCGGCTCCTCGGCCCCTGTGGTCGGCTCGGCGTCCTCGCCGGAGGGCGTGGCACTGACGGTGGCGGTGGCGCTCTCGCCGGTGCCGGGCTCGGCGGAGGGCTTGTCCTGGCCGTTTCCCTTGCCGTTGCCGCCCTTGCCCTGCCCCTTGCCGCCCTTGTCACCCGGGTCGATCATGTCGAGCCGCAGCGCGTCCGGCACGGCGGTCTCCTTGCCGCCGGCCACCACCCGGGCCTCGACCGCGTCCGACGGCCCCACCCACAGCGGCTCGGACGCACCCCGGACCCGTGAGGCGTCCCCTTCCTCCGTCTCCGGCGCCCGGATGCCGAAGTCGAGGTCGCGCCAGTCCGTCCAGGTGCCGCTCTCCGCGCTGCGGGTGCGGATCTGCGCGGTGCCCTCGAAGTCGTCGGCGCTGTCCTCCCAGGAGACGCCGACGAGGGAGAACAACTGCGTGTCCGTGCGCGGCAGTTCGCGCTTCTTCGGGTCCTTGCCGTCCAGCGCCAGCGTGTGCGCCTGCGCGGGACGGGACGTGTCGTCGCCGCCGCTCCCCCCGGAGCCGCCGGTCACCGACACCGCCGTCACCCCGGTACCTGCCAGGACGACGACCCCGGCCGCCAGCCAGATCGTGCGCTTCGACGCCTTCGAACGCCGTGCGCGGATTCCCCTCGGGCTCATGCCCACCCCTCGTGAAGTGTGTACGTCGTGATCAGTTGCCGTCGGCGGGCAGCTCGCCCGCGCAGGTGGCACGCCCGAACTCGCCCATGGCGGTGGCCCGCTGGACGTGCTTGCCGCGGATCGCGAGCGTGCAGCCCGCCTGTCCGCCCTTCTCACCGAGCACGACGGTCACGGTCGGCGCCTCACCGAGCGGCACCCGGACGGTGCGCTTCCAGGGCAGTTCGGCGTCCCGGACGACGGTGGCCTCACCGTTCTCGTCCCGGCCCAGGTAGGAGATCTCGACCGGGCCGTCCCCGGTGACCTCGTAGGTCACGGCGGCGGTCGGCGTGGTGGACGGCTTCGGCTCGTCCTCGCTGTCGAGCAGTCCGTAGCCGACGAGTCCGGCGCAGGCGAGCAGCAGGACGGCGGCGATCACCACACCGGCCCGGCCGCCGCTGCTCGCGTCCGCACCTTCGCCGTTCCCGGCATCGCTTTGTGCGCCGTTCTCTGTGCCGTTCTCTTTGTTTTCCGCGAGTTCATTGGCTGACATGAACGGGGCTCAGCTTTCCTGGTCCGGATCAATGCGGCATGCAACTGAAGTTGAACCGGGCGGTTATACACCACGCGGAGTGCGCCACGCGAGCGAGCGGACATAAAGGGTCGAATCAGCAGCGCTTGCGCCCATCAAATGCCCCGATTGTCCCATCACTTGACTTGTCGTCAGCGAGTTGGTCAATAATCCCGCCGCCGCGCCCCGCGACCGGTGTTTCACCTGCTCGCGTGGTGCTGCACAGCCATGCACCAAGCCGTGCGGAACTCTCCGCGACGGCTCGTTCGGCGCGCCCGTTTCGCGTTCGGCGGGAGGGGACGCCGATATCGAAAGGTAGACGCGTGAAGGTGCCGTACAGGAGATATCTCTCCTGTCTGGTGGTCGCGGCGACAGCGGGCGCGCTATTGCCGCAGGTCGCTTATGCGGCCCCGCCATCGGAGCCCGAAAAGGGCGATGACAAGGGGTTTTTCGATACTGTCTCCGGCTGGTTCGGGGACGACGAGAACGAAAAGCCCGAGCCGCCGTCGTACGGTGATCGGGGAGTGGCCGACCGGCAGAAACTGGCCAAGGGGACGAACGCTCCGAAGGCGAAGCGGGTCAAGGAACTGACCTCGCGCCGGACGCCGTCGGCCCGCTTCTGGCAGCTGTCCGACGGCCGGGTCGAGGCGGAGCTGACGGCCACCCCGACCTCGTACGAGGATCCGAAGGCCAAGTCCTGGAAGACGATCGACACCCGGGTGGCGGGGACGAAGGAAAAGGGCTTCGACTTCGCCAACACGACCAACACCGGCCGCAGCTGGTTCGGGTCCGACCCGGACCGGCTGTTGCGCTTCGAGGCCGGTGACGGGGGCCGGTCGGTCACCCTCGGCCTCGAGGGGGCGCGCGGCTCGCTGAAGCCGGCGGCCGAGGGCTCCACGGTCACCTACAAGGACGCGGTCGGCGGCGCCGATCTGTCCTACGTGGTCGGTCCGGGCCGGGTGAAGGAGAACATCACCCTGGCCGAGCGGCCGGACGGTCCGGTGTCCTACACCTTCACGCTGGCCACGGAGGGCCTGACGCCGAAGGCGCGCAAGGACGGCTCCATCGCGTTCTTCGGCGAACTGCCGAACACGCCGGTGCTGGTGATACCGGCCCCGTACATGACGGACGCGAGGAAGTCGGCGTCGTCGCCGTACGGGTACGACTACAGCGCCGCCGTCACGCAGAAGCTCCGGCGTGCGGATGACGGCTGGAAGCTGACCGTCACGCCGGACACGAAGTGGCTGGCTGCGAAGGAGCGGCAGTACCCGGTCGTCATCGACCCGACGATCACCATCGCGCCGTCGCCGTCCGGTTCGCAGGACACCATGGTCCTGTCCGACCAGCCGGGCGTGAACTTCAACTCCTCGTGGAAGCTGTCGGTGGGCAAGACGTCCTCGACGGCCAACTCCCGTTCGCTGCTGAAGTTCCCGCTGGACGAGATCCCGGACGGGGTGAAGGTCGACGGCGCCCGGCTGGGCGTCTACTTCGACCAGTCGCACACCACGAACGGCAACGACGTCACCATCGAGGCGCACCGGGCGACCGGCGCGTGGGACGAGTCGACGGCCACCTGGTCCACCACGTCCGGCCTGGTCGGCGAGCTGTCCGGCACCAGCGTCCAGGTGGACGACGGCGACGCGGGCACCACGGCCGCGACGGGCTCCTGGCCGGCATCCGGCTCCACGCTGACGCAGTACGCGATCGGCGAGGACTACCACTACAACAAGGACGCGGTCGCCGGGGACAAGTACACCTGGCAGCCCAGGATCACCGACACCGCCACCTACCGCGTCGACGTGCACTACGTCGCGGCCACCGACCGGGCGACGAACGCCCCGTACACGGTGACCCACCGGGACGGCACCGAGACCTTCACCGTCGACCAGTCGGCCGGCACCAACGGCGTCTGGAAGTCGCTGAACGGCGGCGGGCAGCTGCCGTTCGCCAAGGGCACGACCGGCAAGATCGTCCTCGGTGACGGACCGGCGTCGACGTCGACCGCGGTGCTCGCGGACGCCGTGCGTCTGGTGAACCCGGCCCAGATCGTGAAGAACAAGGGCGAGTACAACCAGTGGCACGAGTTCCCGGTCGCCGACACGGTGCAGAAGTGGGTGAGCGGCACCGCCGCCAACCACGGC
This sequence comes from Streptomyces malachitofuscus, assembly GCF_055571035.1. NCBI lineage: Bacteria > Bacillati > Actinomycetota > Actinomycetes > Kitasatosporales > Streptomycetaceae > Streptomyces > Streptomyces malachitofuscus. The sequence continues at coordinate 85,885 of NZ_JBVIGA010000025.1, forward strand.
TTCGTGCTGACGGCGAAGGACGAGTCCTCCACGGGCCCGCTGGGCGGCCCCCGCTACGAGGCCGGTGACGGCGACTACGGCGGCGAGACCTCGAGCATCCCCCGGCTGACGGTGACCTACGGCAAGGTGGGCACGTCGCTGAACTCGCCGACCGTGGTGCACTCCACGGGCCCGGAGCTGTCGTGGAAGGCGTACTCCAACACCAGTGGTGACGCCGGTCTCGACATCGTGGAGTACCAGCTGCACCGCTCGACGCAGCAGGCGTTCACGCCGTCGGCGGCCACGCTGATCGCGCCGATCGATGCGTCGGCCACGGCGTACACGGACACCACCGCGGTGCCGACCCCCGACTCGGCCGCCAACGAGATCGGCAAGTCGTACTACTACCAGATCGCGGTCAGGACCAAGAGCGGGGAACTGCTCGGGTCCCCGACCCGCGTCGTCGGCATCCCCAAGGCCGGCCGGACGATGAAGATCATCCAGGGCAGCCAGGGCGGCGTCACCGACACCACCCTGTCCTCCGCGCAGCCGTCCACCAACCAGGACACCATCCGGTCCTGGGACGTCGACCAGAAGTGGCTGAGCGTCGGCAACAACTCCGGCACCTACGGCAAGACCCGCACGGTGCTGAAGTTCCCCACCGACGACATCCCCTCCACCGCCACGGTGATCAACAACCGGATGTACATGTGGGGTGCGGAGACCACCACCGACACCGACGGGGCCATCTACGAGCTCCACGCCCTGACCCGGGACTTCTCCGAGACCCAGGCCACGTGGAACAACGCCACGTCCACCACCGCGTGGACCAGCGCGGGCGGTGACATGTCCGCCGCCGTGTCCGACACCGTGGCGAACATGTCGGAGGTCGGCCGGCACTGGTGGGACGCCACGAGCCTGATGCAGGGCTGGATCGACAACCCGTCCGGCAACAAGGGCGTCGCGGTCAAGCTGAAGGACGAGTCCGCCACCGGCCCGCAGGAGCGCACCCTGTTCCTGTCCGCCGAGGCCGCCGACCCCCAGCTGCGCCCGTACATGCAGGTCATCTACGTCGACTCCACCACGGAGGACACGTACTACGCCCCGCAGACACCGTCCCGGATGACCCCGAACACGACGTACACGGTGGACTTCACGGTCACCAACACCACCTCGTCGCAGTGGGCGGCCGGCGAGCGGGAGCTGTCGTACACCTGGAAGCTCCCCGACGGCACGGACGTCACCAACGGCGGCAACCAGCTCGCCACCCCGATCCCGGCGCTGCTGCCGGGCAAGTCGGCCACCATCCAGGCGAAGGTCTCCACCCCGGTCAACTCCGACTCGGGCAACAAGCGCGGCGAGTACGTGCTCGGCTGGGACGTCCGCACGATCGCCGACGGCAGCTGGCTGTCCTCCGGCACCAACGGCATCCCGTCGCTGAAGCAGAGCGTGGCGGTCGAGGACCCCACGTCCAACCAGCTCGGTCTGGAGAAGTTCTACTCCTACACCGGCAAGAACACCGGCGCCGGCTCCACGGTGATGAACAACCTGGCCTCCGGCAACAGCGTCTGGTCGTACAACGCGTTCACCAACCCCGGACGCGGCCTGACCACGTTCGCGCGCTTCTCCTACAACTCGCTCGACACGAGTGACACGGTCTCGGGCGCGGGCTGGTCGGCGCAGCTGGCGGGCCCCATCCGCCTGGGCGCGCCGCTGGACTTCCACCCCAACCCGAACCCGACCGAGGTCCGCCTCCCGGACGGTGACGGCACCACGCACGTCTTCCGCAAGGAGGCCGACGGCAGCTGGAAGGCCCCGGCGGGCGTCCACTACCGGCTGTCGATGAAGCCGGACCTGGACTGCAAGCCCACCAAGGACCCGGTCCCGGACGCCTGGACCCTGCTGCGCCCGGACGGCACGCGCTTCCTCTTCGGCTGCGACGGCTATCTGACGTCGACGGTCGACAAGAACGGCAACACGCAGACGTACACGTACGAGGAACGCAAGTCCAACAACAAGCCGACCAAGTTCCTCCGGTACATCACCGACCCGGCCGGCCGGAAGTCGCTGACCGTCGACTACTTCGACAAGGCCGACGCGCCCTTCCCGAAGGTCGTGGACCACGTCCGGTCGATGACCGACATCTCGGGCCGCAAGCTGACCTTCGAGTACTCGGACAAGGCGCTGCTGACGAAGCTGACCGACGGCGCGGGTTCGGCCCAGCCGAAGGTGTTCGCCTTCACCTACGACGCCACCCAGGGCAACAAGAACGTCAAGCTGGTCACCGTCACCGACCCGCGCGGCCACGGCACCGGCATGGCGTACCACGCCCCGCAGAGCGGTGACGACCCGAAGTACCACTGGTGGACCAAGACCCTCACCGACCGCCTCGGCGGCACCACGGGATACACGTACGCGGCGGACACCGCGAACCCCAAGTTCACCGACACCACCGTGACGGACGCCGAGTCCCACGCGACGAAGTACGTCACCGACGACTACGGCCGCCCCGTCCAGACCACCAACGCCAAGTCCCGGACCGTGAAGATGGCGTGGGACGCGGACAACAACGTCACCTACATCGAGGAGCCCAACGGCGCCAAGGCCGCGTACTGCTACGACCAGAAGACCGGCTACCCGCTCTGGTCGCGGGACGCGGAGAACAACAAGACGGGCGTGCCCGACCAGGAGACCGCCTGTGTGACGGACAGCTCCAAGTGGCCGGCCTCCGCGGCGACGTACGAGTACCAGACCCGCGCCGACGGCTACGCCGCCGACCTGTGGCGCAAGACCTCGCCCGAGGGCCGCGCCTGGCAGTTCGGCTACGACACGTTCGGCAACCTGACGAAGGTCACCGACCCCAAGGGCGTGGCGACGGCGACGGCCGACGACTACACCACGACGTACGAGTACAACTCCCACGGGCAGCTGACCAGGGCGACCGACGCCAACGGGAACCCGACGGTCAACAGCGATTTCGGGCCCACGGGGTACCCGGGGAAGATCACGGACGCGTTGGGTGAGCCGACGGCCTTCGTCTACGACGAACGCGGTCAGGTCACCGAGGTCACCGACGCACTGGGCAAGAGGACCACGCAGACGTACGACACGTTCGGCCGCCCGCTGGTCAGGACCGTGCCGAAGGACCAGGCAGGGGGCGAGCTCATCACGACGCCCGCGCCGACGTACGACGCCAACGACAACGTGACCGAGAAGACGGCTCCCAACGGGGCGGTCTCCACGGCGGTGTACGACGACGCGGACCAGCTGACCTCGGCGACCGCGCCCAAGGACACCACCTCGTCCGACGAGCGACGGAGCACCTACACCTACGACAAGGTCGGCAACCTCAGGACGACGACCGAGCCCAAGGGCACGCTGACCACGTCGGACACCGCCGACTACGTCACGACGAACCACTACGACGAGATCTACCAGCTCACCTCCGTGGTCAACGCGGACGGCGACAGGGTCAGCTACGAGTACGACAACGTCGGCAACGCCACCAAGGTCATCGACCCCAAGAAGAACGCGACGGCAGACACGTCCGACTTCACCTCCAAGAGCGTCTACGACCTGAACCACCGGGTCACCGCAGTAACGGACGCGGCGGGCAACACCACCAGCCGGACCTACGACAAGGACTCGCTGGTCACGTCGACCACGGACGCGGAGAACAACACCACGCTCATCGACTACGACGAGCGCGGCAAGACCACCGAGGTCAAGGTCCCGCACAGCGGTACCACGACGATCACCTACCGCACGACCCGGTACGAGTACGACGAGGTCGGCAACACCACCAAGGTGATCACCCCGCGGGCCGTCGAGGCCGGCACGACCACGGCGTTCACCGCCCGCACCGAGTACGACGCGCTCAACCGGCCCGTCAAGCAGTACCAGCCCTATGACCCGGCGGACACCCGCCACAACGACCCGAACGTCTACACCGAGACCGTGTACGACGAGGTCGGCCGGGTGGCGAAGACCTCGCTGCCGCCCTCCGAGGGCCAAACGGTCCGCAACTCCACGGCCTACGACTACTTCGACAACGGCTGGGTGAAGTCGTCCACGGACCCGTGGGACATCGCCACCACCTACGCATACAACGACCTGGGCCAGCAGACGGCCCGGACGTTGACGTCGGCAGGCGGTTCCTCCAACCGCACGATGACGTGGTCGTACTACCCCGATGGCAAGCTCAAGTCCCGTTCCGACGACGGTGTCCCGGTGGGCAGGTCGGTGGTCCTGGTGGACAACTCCGACACCCAGCACACCGCCGCCACCGGCACCTGGACGAAGGGAGACATCACCGGCCAGCAGGGCTACGACCACCGCGCCCACGCCGCCGGAACGGGCACGGACGCCTTCACGTGGACGCTGAACATCCCGGAGGACGGCACGTACACCGCGTACGTGAAGTACCCGGAGGTGACCGGCGCCGCGACCGCCGCGAAGTACACGCTCACCCACGGCACGACCACCGAACCGGCGGTCACCAAGGACCAGACGGCCGCTCCCGGCACCTGGGTCGGCCTCGGCGACTACACCCTCGAGCAGGGCGAGGACACCGAGCTGAAGCTGGAGCAGAGCGGCACCGGCATCGTGGTGGCCGACGCGGTCAAGCTGGTCCGTGACAACTCCGCCGACACCGACGACGAGAAGAAGACCTTCGCCTACGCCTACGACGTCAACGGCAATCTGACGTCGATCGACGACACGTCGTCCGGGGCACGGGTCGACGCGTACACCGTCGCCTACACGGGCCTCAACCAGGTCCGGAAGGTCACGGAGTCGCTCTCCGGCACGGAGAAGAAGGCGACGTCGTACACGTACGACGCCAACGGGCAACCGGAGACGGTCACCCACCCGAGCCAGTACTCCGCGTACACCTACGACCTGCGTGAGCTGGTCAAAACGGTGTCGGTCGGCAAGTCCGCCACGGACACCGACCCCAAGGTCACGTCGTACACGTACACCGTCCGCGGCCAGAAGCTCAAGGAGACCAAGGCCAACGACAACACCGTCGACAACACCTACTACCTCGACGGTTCCCTGAAGTCGACGGTCGAGAAGAAGGCGGACGGCACCACGCTGGTCGCCTCCCACACCTACGCCTACGACCCCAACGGCAACAAGGCGCAGGACGTCGCGAAGAAGATGAACGCCGACAACCACACGGCGCACCTCGACTCCACGACCGACTACTCCTACGACCCGGCCAACCGGCTCACCAAGTCGGTCAAGACGGGCAACGGCGCCGGCACGGAAACCTACATCCACGACGACAACGCCAACGTCATCAGCCAGACGGTCAAGGGCACGAGCACCACGTACCACTACGACCGCAACCGTCTCCTGAGCGCGACGACATCAGGAATCACCGCCGGCTACAACTACGATCCGTTCGGCCGCCAGCAGTCGGTGACGGCGCAGGACGAGGTCATCTCCCGCAGCGTGTACGACGGCTTCGACCACGTCGTGGAGTCCCAGAACATGGACGACACCGGCGCGATGAAGTCGACGACGTACACCTTCGACCCGCTGGACCGCACCGCGTCGAGGACTGCGGACGGCAAGACCACCGACTTCGAGTACCTCGGCATTTCCGGCGAGGTACTGAACGAGGAGGTCGCCGGCGAGCTGACGAAGTCGTACCAGTACAGCCCCTGGGGCGAGCGCCTGTCGCAGATCAAGCACAACACCGACGGCACGACGGAGGACGGCTACTACGGCTACAACAGCCACACCGACGTCGACACCCTGACGGACGACAACGGCAACACCAAGGCCACCTACGGCTACACCGCGTACGGATCCAACGACGTGTCCGAGTTCACCGGCATCGACAAGCCCGACGCGACCAGCCCCACCAAGGAGGACTACAACCCCTACCGTTACAACGCCAAGCGCTGGGACGCCCAGGCCGGCACCTACGACATGGGCTTCCGCGACTACGACCCGGGCCTGAACCGCTTCACCACCCGGGACATGTACAACGGTGCCCTCGCCGACATGGGGCTCGGTGTCGATCCTTTCACCGGTAACCGGTACGCGTTCGCCGGTGGCAACCCCTCGACGTTCATCGAAATCGACGGGCATTTTTCGTGGGATGACGTCTTCAGCACGGCCAGGGAAATCCTGAAGGGCGGCACTCGGGTTGCCGCCAAGCGGAATCCCGTCGGGAGCGCCATCGAAATCGGAAGCTGGATCTTCGGCTACGAGAATCCGATCGACAAGGGGCTCGACCATCTGCTCGGCACGGAAGTGGAAGGGCATTGGAACGCCCCGGAAAGCTTCGCCAACAAGGTGCGCTGCGAGCAGGATCCGAAAGAAGCAAGATTCCAGTACATGCCGTTGGACGGTGAAGGGCGTGCACAGGGGGCGACCGCGCTGATCTGCCCGACCGACCTCAAACCCCCGCTCGCCGACCGGGACACGGGTTCCGTGGACGTGTACGGGTTCCCGGACCCTGAGCAGAACACCCCCAGGTCGGGTAAGGGAAATATCTTCGACCGCGTACACATCGTGGGCGATAAGATGAGCGGCGACTGGATCAATGAGAACCTGTTCACCGGCTTCAAGCGCATGAACAGGAGCGGTATGCGGCGTTGCGAGATCAAGATGGAGAAGCAGCTCGCCGCCCAGAAATGGGTCATGTACACCGGGAAGGTAAACTACAGCCACACTACGGGAATAGCCGACAGCATCACCATGTCGGCATATACCGCTGACGGACCACTGTTCGAGAACGTTGTGGTCAAGAACATCACGGATTGGCAGACGACATGCTGAGGATCGAAGAGCTGGAGGCCGCGCTGCCGTCGATGACGCGATGGCGTGTTCACGGGGGGCGCGGCGTGAACTGGGCTGCCCTTGAGACGGAGCTCGGGTCGGCACTGCCCTCGGACTTCCGCTCGCTGGCGGAGGCGTATCCGGTCCTGGTCATCGGCGGGTTCCTGACTGTCTCCATTCCCCGGCCCGGCGCTGAGGCCTCCTGGGCGTCCGAGTCCAGGGAGGACGAGATCCTTCACGACCTGTACGAGATGGGCGACACCCAGGGCTACGTCCCCTTCCCACAACCGGGAGGCCTGCTCTCCTGGGCGGAATCGAACTCAGGGGACTCCTTCTACTGGAGGACAAGTCCCGAGGACCCGGACGCATGGCCCGTGGTCGTGCGCGGAGACAACGGAGACTGGTCGGAGTTCCCCGTCGGCGCTGTCGAATTTCTGACCGGCGTGTACCGGCGAACCCTCCACGTGCCCGGCATGCCCGGGGACTTTCCGGGTGACTCCCCAGAGGTGCTGAGCCTGAGCGACCTCATCGACTGATCTCAGCGGTGAGGTCCGGAGCCCAGGGGGTTGCGATGCGTTCGCAGCCCTCTGGGCACACCCGTTCACCCCAGTTACAGATTCATCCACCCGGTGTGCCGGCCCGCGCTGGAAGAATGGGCGGAGGAGACCATCGTTCGCTCAGCCCGTGCGACAGCGGAACTCCTGGGATCAGGACGCCCTCAGGTCGTCGAACTCGTCAGCATTCGCATCACGGATCTCCTGCTGAGATTCAGCGGACACGCGGTATCCCATGGAGAAAAGACAGAGAGGGAGGGGCGTTCGTGCAGTCGCGACGCGCAGGGCGCGGGCTGAGAGTGGCCGCCTGGGTGCTGGTTCCGCTGGGGCTGGTGCTGTTGCTGGGGGCCGCCGCCGGGATCGTGCGCACCGGTGTGCTGGACCGGGAGCGGATCACCGTCGCGGGTGATGCGATGCGACCCACGTACCCGCCGGGCGAGCAGTTGACCATTGAGCGCGTCGGCGAAGACGAGATACGCCGCGGCGACGTCGTCCTCGTCAGGGTGCCGGGGCGGTACGGGGGCGCACCGGCCTTGCAACGGGTGATCGGCCTGGGCGGAGACCGCGTGGAGTCCCGCGACGGTACGCGCGTCGCGGTGAACGGCAAGGAGATCGACGAACCGTATGTGAAGCGCGACAAGTTCGCCTCGGCAGGGGCTGCGTACGACGTGACCGTCCCGGAGGGGCGGCTGTTCCTCCTCGGGGATCACCGAGCCGTCGCCAATGACTCGCGCTCGTTCCTCAGCGAACAGTCGGGGAGCATCGCGGCCTCCGACGTGCGCGGCCGCGTCCGGACCGAGTCGGCCACGGCACTGTGGCCACTGGCCCTGGGAGCCTTCGGAGCCCTGCTGGCGCTGACCGGGGTCGGACTGGGCATCGGGGGGTGCCTGACCGGGCGGCGCTCCCGGAGCGCGGATGCGGCAGTGCCGCCATGGACTGGCCGCCCATGAGAACCGGAGACCGCGACGATCGGTCCGGCCCGGCACCGGACATCAGCTCTCGCGCCCTGATGTGGGGGCCGGCCAATTTCACCGGGATGCCTCCCGGGCGGCTGCTCCTGGAAGGAGTCCTCCTGGGGGTGGGGCTTTCCGTGCTCATCGTCGCCTGCGCGGTCGCCGGCGCCCTGACCGGCCACCGTCTGCCGGCTCTCGTGGCCGGACTCGTCCTCGCGCTCGGTACCGCCGCGTACCTGTTCCTCACCCATGCCGGCCGCGTCCTGCTGACCGCGGTGGCCCTACTGGGCGCCGTGCTCTCCTGGTGGGTGCCGCGCGTCACCGCCGAAGCCGTCCTGGCCGAACGCGGTGAGACCCGCGGCGTCGTCGTGACCGAGGTGCACGAGCACCGTTACGAGGGCCGGGACTACGTCAAGAACTCATGCACCACCGAGCTGCCGGACGGAACCCCCGTCGAGGCGGAGGCATGGCGAAGCTGCACCCTCTCCACCGAGCCCGGCGACCGCCTCTCGATGGTCTTCGACCCTCAAGGGGTCTTCGAGCCGACGGACCGTGTCCTGCCCGGCTCCGCGGCAGAGGCCGCCTGGCGCCCAGCAGGCATCGCACTGCTGCTGGCCGCCATGTGCTGCGTAGCCGTCGTACGGTCACAGCCCTAGCGAGAACTCGCCGGGGATCACGGGAGACAGACAGGGAGGGGCATGCGTGCAGTCGCGAAGGAGGGGACGCGCGGCCGAGCAGCTGCCGGGATACCGCTCGGCGGCCGCTCTCGGCCTCGTCCTCACCGGAGTGCTGGTCGCCGGATGCGGCACCGATGCCGGTTCGACGCCGGAGGACGGCGTCCGGCGGGACGCGAGGGTCATCCGGCAGTACTTTCCGGAACTGGGCGACTTCGAAGAGGTCGTGTGGACGGGTGAGCTACTGGGTGACGCCAGGTCCTCGGTGCCCGGGCCCTCGGACTTCCGGGTCTCCGGGATGATCCGGCTGGCCTCGTCCGACACCCGGCGGCTGCGGAGCGAGTACACATGGCAGAACGGCCCGGGTCGCCCGGGGGTACTCGCCGGCATCCGCCCGCACCTTCCCGGCCAGGCCGACTGGAGGACCAGTGACGAGTTCACCGCAACAGTCACCGAGGGTCGTTACGCCGGATCCTTCCACGTGGATTTCCAGAAGAACACTCTCGTATTCGATGCGATGAATCCCAGGAAGAAGGCGTGAGTCCCGCCGTGAAGGCAACGCTCGCAGACATACGGGCCTGTTGGGCGAACCCCGCTTCAACTGGTCGGATCCGGCGCCATGGACCGAACTGGAACAGGAACTCGGTACGCACCATCTGGGTGAAGAGATCAGAGGGGATCTCGAACTCTGGCGCGCGTTCCGGACGGGCCCTCGTCGCCCTGGCGTGTGGTGGTCCAGGAGTTCGACAGTCCGGCCTGGACTCTGTACGAGATGACATTCAGCGAGTGGCTGCTGGACTACCTCCGGGGAAGGGACGTCACGTTGTGTTCACGCAACCGGGCGCCCGACGGCCCTTTCTGGGAGTTCCTGGCGTGAGCATCGCCTCGGCGACCTCGTCGACCGCCGTCTCAGGAATCGCGGTGGCGGCCTCCTCGAGGACGAGCAGGCGCGCCCCGGGGATCTCGCGCGCGATCGCCTCCGCGTTGCCCACGGGGAAGAACCGGTCGCGGCGGCCGTGGACGACGAGTGTGGGCACCTTGATCTCGGGCAGGCGCTCGCGCCAGCGGGGTGTGCAGTCGAGCCTGGAGAACACCATGCCCAGCTGGTTGGCCATCTGGACCGCTGGTGCGGTGCTGGGCGTACGGTCCCAGATGCGCGCGGCGACGGCGCGTGCCGCATCCGCGTCGTCGCCGAGGACCTCCGCACCGGCGGCGGCGAAGTCCGCGACAGCCTCGCGGTCGCTCCAATCGGGCATCGCGTGCGCGAACAGACGGCTCATCGTCGCCCGGTCATGGTCGGGGAGGTCGTCGTCGGGCGGGCCGGGGGCGACCGCGCGGGTGCCGACCAGCGTGAGCGCGGAGAAGGCGCCCGGATAATCGAGCGCGGCCACCTGCGCGACCATTCCGCCGACGCCGATCCCCGCGAGGTGAGCGGGCCCGCCTCCGAGCGCGCCAGTGAGGGCCGCCGCGTCGGCGGCGAGGTCGCGCAGGGTGTAGGCGGGCGCCTCCGGATCAGCCGTCGTCGACTCCCCGCTGTCACGCAGGTCGTAGCGCACCGCACGGCGCCCGCCGGCGGCGAGGCGCTCGCAGAGCGCGTCGGGCCAGGAGAGCATCGTCGTCCCGCCGACGAGCAGGACGAGTGGTGCACCCTGGTCACCGAACGACTCGATGCCCAAGGCGATCCCATTGGCGTTGACGGTGGTGGTGATTCGAGTCATGACACGGCAGACTCCCTCCCCCGCCCGAACTCATCGCCCGCGCGCCGGTCGGCGTCAGTGGCCGGCCCTGTGCGCGCTCCTGATCACACCCGGGAGGCATCCAGTTCCATGGAAACCGCCACCAGCCGGTCGCTGAAAGAGCCGCCGGCCGCCGTACCGGCGCGGTATGCGCGGATCGCCGGGTCGGTGAGGGTGAGCGTCAGCACCGGGCAGTCCGCGGCGTCGTTGGTGTGCTCGGGCGAGCAACTGTTGACGTCGAGCAGGCTGCGGCCCGGACACACGGCTCCGGCGGGCAACTCCACCTCCAGGAGCAGCTCCTCGCCCGGCTCGATCCGGAAACGGCCGGACTCCGGGATGTCCACCGGCTTGCCCATGAAACCGCCGTCCACGACGGTCGCGGTGAGACCGCGGGCGGATGCGCGGACGCCCTCACCGTGCGGGCCGTAGAGGTCGAGCGTGACGCTGCCTTCACCCACGGGTGCGTCGAGCACCAGGTGACGGTCGCCCGCCCGGATGGCCGCGTGGACGGTGAAGCGGGGTTCACCCGGCGTCTTCGACCCCGGGTCGTAGTAGCCCAAGCTCCTGAGCACCAGCTGGGGATCCCTGCCCCGCTCGCCTTTCCCCCGTGGTTCAGGGCGCGGCCATTCGTTCACACCGCATTTCGAGAGCTGGGCCGTGCCGCCGGAGGAGAGCGGACGGTCCCGCAACGGCTCGGTGGCGGCCTGCCAGTCCACGGCTGCGCGCGGCTCGGGCGCGGTGGCGGAGTACGTCAGTACCAGCAGACCCACGACGGGAACGGCGAGGATCAGCCAGGAACGCAGGGAAGCGCGGAACACTCAGTCACGCCCTCGCGCTCGGCGGACCGCCCCGGCACCGTCACCGGGCCGTCCGCGGTCGTCGGCCCGGGGAAGCAATTCCATGGCGTTCATGATTCTTTCTGCGCACGCGGCGGCAAGAACGTCACTGGAGGGCGGCTCGCCGGCCACGGTGGCCGTGAACAACTCGGACGGGCAAACGACATGCTGAGGATCGAAGAACTGGAGGCCGCGCTGCCGTCGATGACGCGATGGCGTGTGCGTGGGGGACGCGGGACTCCTTCTACTGGAGGACGAGTTCCGCGGATCCGGACACATGGCCGGCAGTCGTGCGCGGAGACAACGGAGACTGGTCGGAGTTCCCGGTCGGCACCGTCGACCGAAGTGGCCGACCGCGCCGGCCTCACCCAGGCCGAGATCTCCCGGAGAGAAGGTTCCGACACCGTCCCCACGCTGCCGCTGCTCGCCAAGCCGGCAAAGGCCCTCGACGCGACGCTGAACATCGCCTTGGACGACGACGACACCCGCGTGACCTTCACCGCCAACGGAACCGACGCAGCCTGACCGGGGACCGCTCGGCCGCTCGGGGTCAGGGGCGGAGGAACGTGTGGTTCAGGTGGGCCGTGGCCAGGAGGTGGCCGTGGTCGCGGGCGTCAGCCAGGAGGGCGTGGCGGGTGCGGCGGGCCGTGGTCGGGTCGTCCTCCAGGCGGTAGGCGACGTCCGGTGCGGCCAGCTGGACCGCGTGGACCAGGACGTCACCGGTGATCATGATGCTGTGCCGCCCGCCGTCGACGAGAACGGACTGGTGGCCCGGGGTGTGGCCGGGCGTCGGCACGGCGGTCAGCCCCGCGCAGCCCGGGTGGCCCTGCACCTTCACCCGGCCGTCGACCGGGTGCAGCAGTCCGGCCCGGCGCAGGGGCTCGACCACGTACGACAGGGCGCTGTCGCCGGCGTCCAGGGCCGCGATCTCCGTGCGCTGGACCAGGTGGCGGGCGCCCGGGAACATCGGGGTGCCCTCCGGGTCGACCGTCCAGCCGAAGTGGTCCTCGTGGAGGTGGGTCAGGATCACCGTGTCCACGTCGTCGCGCTCGATGCCCGCGTGCCCGAGGACCGACGGGAGGCGGCCCGGCACCGGCGCCCAGTCCGACGCGGGGCTGCCGGCCGGGCCGATGCCGGTGTCGACGAGGGTGATGCGGCCGCCGGGCCTGCGGACGGCGTAGCAGCGGAAGTCGAGTTCCCAGGTGTCGTCCGGGCCGAAGGCCGCCGGGTCGAGCCGCCGCGCGCGTGCCCAGTCCGCGTCGGTCGCGTCGGGGAAGACGCCCTGCTGTGTGCCGGGGAAGGTGCCGTGGGCGTCGAGGAGCGCCATCACCTCGTACGGGCCGGCGTGGCGCGTGATGACGCGTGGGGTGCCGGTGCGGTGGTGGGACGCGGCGGCCGTCTGCGTGCCGCCGGCCCATGCGGCGAGCGTGCCGGCGCCGACGGCCGCGGCGCCGCGCAGGACTCCGCGGCGGGACGGAACGACATGTTGAGACATGGTCTCCCCCTGTGCTGGGTTCGGGTCGCGATGTGTGACCGTCATCGTGCGAGGGGTCGGGCTACCGGCGCTTGTACGTTCGTGTCCGGTTCGCGGCGTCCGAGGCAAGGAGTGCGAGTCCTACGATGCCCGCATGGCCGGGGACCGACGGGTGCACCTGTGCGAGGACGACGTCCTGCTCGCCGACGTGCGCTGCGGCAGCACCGCGCACGACTGGACGCCGCCCCGGCCGGCTCCCGTGTTCGGTCTGGTGCTGCTCAGGGACGGGGTGCTGCGGGCCCGGGTCGACGGGGTGGAACAGGTGCTGGACGCGGGCGCCGTGTACGTCGAACGGCTCGGCGCCGAGCAGCAGTTCGCGCATCCGCTCGGCCCGGACGCGTACACCGAGATCGTCCTCTCCGAGCCCCGGGTCGCCGACTTGCTGGGCGGTGATCCCACGGTCCCGGAAGGGCTCGTGATGGTGACGCCGGAGCTGGCGCTCGCGCACCGTGTGCTGCTGTCCCTCGCCCGCAGGGGCGGTGACTCCTTCGAGCTGGGTGAGCACACGGTACGCCTCGCGGCCGGGGTCTTCGCACGGCTCGCGCCCGCCCGCGTCGCCTCCGGCCGCCCCGCCTCCGCCGCCGCGCGCCGGCGTCTGGCCGACGACGCGCGTGCCGCGCTGGCCGCCGAACCGACGCTGGGACTGGCCGCGTTGGGTCAGGCCGTGGGGGCGTCGCCGCACCATCTGAGCCGGGTCTTCACCGCCGTCACCGGGAGCACGTTGTCCGCACACCGCGAGCGGCTGCGCCTCGCCCGCGTGCTGGACCGCCTCGCCGAGGGCGAGCGGGACCTGGCGGGCCTGGCGACGGAGCTCGGCTACACCGACCAGTCCCACATGACCCGCGCCGTCCGCCGTGCGGCGGGGCTCCCTCCCGGGCGGCTGCGCGCCCTGCTGGCGTAGTTTCGGGGGAAACGGCCGTCACGGCAGGCCCCACGGGGCGCCACAGGCGAGGAGCGGGACATGGACGACGGGCGGGACACGGCCCAGCGGCTGCGGGCGATCTGCGACGAGCTGTCGGAGCGCTTCTACGAGCGGGCGGACGTCGTACGGACGCTGGCGGTGACGCTGCTGGCCGGGCAGCACTCGCTGGTGCTCGGACCGCCCGGGACCGCGAAGTCGGAGCTGGCGCGGGAGCTGACGGGCCGGATCGAGGGGGCCGCGTACTGGGAGATCCTGCTGTCGAAGTTCACCGCGCCGACGCGGATGTTCGGCCCGATCGACGTGGCCGCGCTGGCCCGGGGCGAGTACCGGCAGGTGTACGACGGGCGGGCGACCACCGCGCATGTCGCGTTCATCGACGAGATCTTCAAGTGCTCGACGGCCGCGCTCAACGAGACACTGGGCTACCTCAACGAGCGGATCTACCACCCCGAGAACGGCGGGGCCCCGATCCGCTGCCCGCTGATCGGGGCGATCACCGCGAGCAACGAGCTGCCGGACGGGGAGGATTCGGCCGCGATCTACGACCGGCTGCTGGTCCGGATCGAGGTCGGGTATCTGGAGGACCCCTCGAACTTCGCCGCCCTGGTGCGTTCCGCCGTCGGCCGCCCCGCGGCACTGCAGCCCCCGACCACCGTGGAACTGGCCGCGCTGCGGCACGCGGTGACCGAGGGTGTCCCGGCCGTGGACGTGCCCGACATGATCGTGGACGCGGTGGTGACGCTGCGGGCCGCGCTGCGCCGCAAGGAGCTCGTCGCCTCCGACCGCCGGTGGCGGCAGGCGGTGGGCCTGCTCCAGGCATCCGCCTACCTCGACGGGCGTACCGCGGTGGCGGAGACCGATCTGTCGGTGCTGACGCATGTGCTGTGGGACTCCCCAACCCAACGCCCGCTCGTCGAGCGGGAGGTATTGCACCTGGTCAACCCGGACGCCAAGGAGGCGCTCGATCTGGCGGACACCATCGAGGAGCTGGAGGCGCAGCTCGACGCCATGGCCGGGCAGTCCCGGGAGGCGCTCAGCGAGTGGGTCATCAAGAACGCCCACGGCAAGCTCGCCATGGCGGGGAAACGGCTGGAGCGGATGCGCGAGGAGGCGGCGAGCGCCGGACGTTCCACCGCCGCCATCGACCGGGTCACCGGCCGTCAGCGCGCCGTCCGCGCCCGCGTCCTCACCGAGGCGCTCGGTATGGACGCGAGCATGGTGCAGGCCGAGCTCTGAGGCGGCGCGGTGAGTGAGAGGTACAGCAGCGGTCTGGGCGAGCTGGCGGGCCGCTCCGGGACGTGGCTGGCGCTGTCCGCCGCCGCTGCCTCGCGGCACACGGCGGCCGTGGTCGCGGGCCCGTTCGACCGGGTCGCGTGGCGGGATGTGTACGAGCGGTCGGCGGGGCTGCGGGAGCTGGCGACGGAGCTGGACCCGCGCCACGCCCACACCACCGACCTCCTGACGGACGTGTTCCTGGCCGCGTACCAGGCAATCCCCCGATTGCGCGACCGTGCGGAGATGGCCCCCTCCCACCTGGTCAACCACCAGGTCGTCGCCGCACTGCTGCAGTCACCGGAGTTCGCCGCACTGCACCGGGAGACGGCCGGCGACTCCTACGCGGCCGCCATGGCCGTACTCGCCCAGGCCTCCGTACTGCGCGGGCTCCTGGAACGCTCCCGGGACGCCCGAGAGCGGGCAGGGCAGGCCGACCGGGCCCAGCAGGAGGCCGTGACCACCGCGACCGCCGTGAGCGAGGCGCTCCGGCAGGCCGCCGAGGAGGCCGGCCCGGACGGCACCGTTCCCGACCCAGCCGCCGACGCCGTACGCCGGGCGATCGAGACGGCGGAAGCCGCCGAAGCCGCCGCCCGGCAGGAGGCCCGGGCCGCCGCGCAGGCCCTCGCGGCGGCCCTCCCCGGCATCCGTGCCGCCGCCCGGAACGCGACGGCGACGGCGGCCGAGGCCGTCCGGCAGGAGGCGGAGCTGATGCGCGCGTGGGGCGTCGGTGCCGGTGAACTGGAACGGATGCCGTTCGACGAGCGTGCCCGGCTGGCCGAGCGGCTGCGCGCCGGTCGGCTGGCCCGGTGGGCCGAACTGATCGGCCGTTTCCGGCAGATGGCCGACGGTGAGCGGGCCCGTAAGGTGGAGAACGCCACGGGGGAACTGGTCGGCGTCACCCTCGGCGACGATCTGTCCCGGGTCATCCCTTCCGAACTGGCGGTTCTCGGGGTGCCGGAACTGCGTGCGGTGTTCGCCGCGCGGTACGCGGCCGGGGAGCTGATGCTCTATGACACCCGGGGCGAGCAGAGCACCGGTCGCGGTGCCGTCATCGCGTGCGTGGACACCTCGCACTCCATGTACGCGGAGGGGCCGGGTGGTATCACCCGGGAGGCCTGGTCCAAGGCGTGCGCGCTGGCGCTGCTCGACCAGGCCCGCCACGCCGGCCGGGACTTCGTCGGCATCCTCTTCTCCGCCGCCGACAAGATCCAGGTGTTCCGCTTCCCGGGCGACCGGCCCGCCGACATCACGCATGTCCTCGACTTCGCGGAGACCTTCCTCGGCGGCGGCACCGACTTCCAGCGTCCGCTGGGCACGGCCGCCGGGCTGCTGGAGGATGAGTTCGACGACACGGCCCGCGGGCGCGGGGACATCGTTCTGATCACCGACGACGCGTGCGAGGTCTCGGAGAAGTGGACGCGCGCCTGGAACGACGCCAAGCACCGCCTGGGCTTCCGCCTCTTCGGTGTGGCCGTCGCCACCCCGGACACCGCGACCGCGTCCGGCTCGGTCCTGGAGTCCCTGTGCGACAACCTCCGCACCATCGACGACCTGACGGACGTCCACACCACGGCCGACCTGTTCCGCGTGATCTGACCCGACTCGTCTCCCAGTGGGTTCAGCAACCGTGGTAAAGCCGCCGCAGGTCGACGAGGACCACCTCGCCGCGGGCCTCGGCCGCACGCAGTTCCGGGTCGAAGCCGGCGCCGCTGTAGCAGGCGGGCCTGGCACGGCTGGTGTCCACGCCCCGGGCGGCGAGCAACTCCAGGATGCGACGCAGACGTTGGAGATGTCCCATGGTCATCTCCTTGTGCCACTTCGCCTCCCCGACGGACAGCAGGATGCCCTGGTCCTGGCCGATCGCTCCATGCACCACGACGTCCGCCTCGAGTGACGTCCGGCTCACCGGGTCGGCGACGGTCCCGGAGGCCACCTGGATCGGCATGCCCCCGAACGTGGCGGGGTCCGCGTGCCACTCGACCCATTCACGGCACAGTCGTTCGAAGTGCGGACCGACTACCTTGCTGAGGAAGGTGGGACGGCTGTGTTCCCACATCCGAGCCGCTCCTCGACGACGGCTGAGCAGAGCCGTCTCGGGGCGTACGACGGCATGGTGGAAGGTGATCAGCGGCTCGGCGACGTGGTAGGTGGTGCGGTTGGCGCGGAAGGCGTCCGGCTCCGCGGTCAGCAGGCCGCAGTTCCTCAGGACGGTCAGCGGGAGTGAGATGTCCGTGGCCTTGCGGCCGACCGCGCTCGCGATGCCGCCGCTGGTGCGGTTGCCGCCGGCCACCGCGGCCAGCACCGAGTGGTACAGCGAGCGATTGCGCAGGTCCGGCTCGGCGGCCAAGAGGTAGGGCGCCTCGCCGTGGAGGGGGCGTGCCGGGTTCAGTACGGTCCGGCAGACCCAGGGGTCGAAGTCGTCGGGACCGTCGGGTACGTCGTCGTCGACGAACTCCCGCCGGTACGCGGGGGTCCCGCCGACGATCGCGTGGACCAGCACGGCCAGCCGCGGGTCCCGGATGCCCCAGAACTCGGCGGCCTCGCGGAAGCCGAGCGAGTGGACCACGAGGTCGAGGCCTGCCCGGCCGTACAGCGGGGAGGCGCCGGCGAGCAGTCCGCCCATGAAGGACATCGCGCTGCCGCACAGCAGAATCCGGGGACGTTCGGTGCGGTGGCGCTCGGAGCGCACCCCGATGGCGGCCTGCAACTGGGACGGCAGGGCAGGGGCGTTCCGCACCAGGTAGGGGAACTCGTCGATCACCACGGGCAGCGGGCGGTCCTTCGCGAGCGCGAAAAGCAGTTCCAGCGCCTGGTCCCAGTTCGCCGGCCTGGGCGGGACGGTGGCGCCGGTGAAGCGCGCGACCGCCTCGCCCAGCAGTGCGAGCGACTCGGCGGCCGACGCCTCGACCGCCGCGTAGTAGAAGCCCCCTGTGGCGTCCGCCAGCGCCTGGAGCAGGAAGCTCTTGCCCTGCCGACGACGCCCCGACACCACGCCGAGCCGGGGTCCCGCGCCTTCGTTGACCGCGAAGGCGGTCAGCTCGCTCCACTCCCACTGCCGGTCGAACATGTCCGGCGGTCTGGGCAGACTGCGCGCTGCGGGCCGGGCCATGGTGCCTCCCTCGCTCTTAGGAGCGTACCTCTTAGAAGTACACCTCTAAGAACGAGGAAGCCTCCCGTCCGTCACGCCCGCACGAGCACCCGGATGCCGGGTTTGTCCGTCGGCGTGATCACGGGCTCCGCGTTGTTGTACAGTCCGCGCCCCGTCGTGACGTAAGGAAAAGCCCATGCGAACTGGCCCTCTGCGCGCCGCCGTGCTCGTCCTCCCGCTCGTTCTCGCGTCGGCCGCGTGCGGCACGGAGGCGGAGGAGCCCGGCGGGGCGGGGGACTCCCAGAAGGCGGCGCCGCCGCAGCCGTCCCAGGAGGCACCGCGTCCCGAGTCCGCCGAGGACTTCCTCGATCTCGCGGCGAAGGCCATGGGCGCCGAGTCCGCCTGGAGCTTCTCCGTGGAGGGCGAGGAGGGGCTGACGCTTCAGGGGCGGAAGAGCGCCGCGAGCTACGAGGGCACCCTCCGGCGCGCGGGCGAGGGGCCCGCGCTGCACTCGCGGGGCGTCAGCACCAGCAGCGAGGGCACGGAGAGGACCGAGGAGCTGTACGTCGTCGAGGACACGGGATACGTGAAGGAGGACGGAGCGGCCGGCTGGAAGGCCTTCTCCCCCACCGACCCCGAGATGCTGAACAAGATCGAGGATCCGGTGGCGGTCCTCGAGGAGTTCCGGAGCCTCGCGCGGGCCGCGGCCGGTGACGTGGAGGTGGCCAGGAAGGACGACGACGGCGGTGGCACGGTGGAGCTCCGTGTGCGCAGCGGCGAGCGGACGTTCGGCGCTGTGCGGGACAAGGCGTGGGCGGCGAAGGCCAAGCGGGAGTTCGAACCGACCGGCGAGCAGCTCCGGAAGGCCGGAGTGCCGGTGGCCGACGATCAGTTGACGCTCTCGGGGCTGGAGGAGGTGCTGGTCCTCGACGCCGGGACGTACCGCGTCGAGAGCCATCGTCTCGAGTTCGGCTTCCTGATTCCGTACAACGGACAGGACATCGTCTTCGAACAGCGGGTCTCCGAGGAGAACCAGGGGCCGTACAAGGGGACGATCGAGCTGCCGGCCGACGTGCGCTGACGCGTGCGCGCGGCGTCGTGCTCAGGTGTCGGCGTGGGGCGAGGGCTTCGAGAAGGGCCCGGGTGCGATGGGGTGGGTCCAGAAGGCGCTCGACGTCCTCATCGTGGCCGCGTCCTGCACGGCCGTCTCCGGCCCCGGCGTCCTGCTGTCGGCGGCCGGTGCCGTCGTCGTCAATCTCGTCGTGGCCTTCGATCACCGGCCGGACCAGGACGTGGGCGGTGCCCGGGACGCCGATCTTCAGCAGTTCGTCCCCCTCCGGGGTGGTCTCTCCGAGCGTCTCCTGCTCCGGAACTGCGTGCGGTGTTCGCCGCGCGGTACACGGCCGGGGAAGTGAACGGCCGAGCGCTCCGGGCGACGGTGGGTGTCGGCCGGAGCGCTCGGTCATGCATCGGCACGTTCGTGAGCCCTCTGGGTGGGCCGTGCCGCGGTGGGCGGGGGTGGGCCGGTCGCCGCCGGGTTCCGTCGGGGCGGACGGAGGGGGCGGTGACGGGCCCGTACCCCGCACGCCGTTGTGCGGGGCCCCGCCGGTGTGTTCCGCGGCCGGTCGTGGCGTGACGATCGCTGGTCAGGGCATCCTCATACCGAGAACCGACCGGCCGCGGGGTCTGTGCGGGCGTCAGCCCAGGCGTTCCACCAGCGCGCGGTACTGGTCCCACAGCTCCTTGGGCGTGTGCTCGCCGAAGGTGTTGAGGTGCTCGGGGACCAGGGCGGCCTCCTCGCGCCACACGTCCTTGTCGACGGTGAGCAGGAAGTCCAGGTCGGCGTCGGAGAGTTCCAGGCCGTCGGTGTCCAGGGCGGACTTGGCCGGGAGCACGCCGATCGGGGTCTCGACGCCCTCCGCCTTGCCGTCCAGGCGCTCCACGATCCACTTCAGGACACGGGAGTTCTCGCCGAAGCCGGGCCAGACGAACTTGCCCTCGTCGTTCTTGCGGAACCAGTTGACGTAGTAGATCTTCGGCAGCTTGGACTGGTCCTTGTCCTTGGCCACGTCGATCCAGTGGGCCATGTAGTCGCCCATGTTGTAGCCGCAGAACGGCAGCATGGCGAACGGGTCGCGGCGCAGCTCGCCGACCTTGCCCTCGGCGGCGGCGGTCTTCTCACTGGCCACGTTGGCGCCGAGGAAGACGCCGTGGTTCCAGTCGAAGGACTCCGTCACCAGCGGTACGGCACTGGCGCGGCGGCCACCGAAGAGGATCGCCGAGATCGGCACGCCCTTGGGGTCCTCCCACTCCGGGGCGATGATCGGGCACTGCGCGGCGGGCGTGGTGAAGCGGGCGTTGGGGTGCGCGGCGGGCGTGCCGGACTCGGGGGTCCAGTCGTTGCCCTTCCAGTCGGTGAGGTGGGCCGGGGTCTCCTCGGTCATGCCCTCCCACCACACGTCGCCGTCGTCGGTGAGGGCGACGTTGGTGAAGACCGAGTTGCCCCAGAGGGTCTTCATGGCGTTGGCGTTGGTGTGCTCGCCGGTGCCGGGGGCGACGCCGAAGAAGCCGGCCTCGGGGTTGATGGCGTACAGGCGGCCGTCCTCGCCGAAGCGCATCCAGGCGATGTCGTCGCCGATCGTCTCGACCGTCCAGCCGGAGATGGTGGGCTCCAGCATGGCGAGGTTGGTCTTGCCGCAGGCGGACGGGAAGGCGGCGGCGACGTACTTCGACTCACCGGTGGGCGGGGTGAGCTTCAGGATGAGCATGTGCTCGGCCAGCCAGCCCTCGTCGCGGGCCATGACGGAGGCGATGCGCAGGGCGTAGCACTTCTTGCCGAGCAGGGCGTTGCCGCCGTAGCCGGAGCCGTAGGACCAGATCTCGCGGTCCTCGGGGAAGTGGGAGATGTACTTGGTCTGGTTGCAGGGCCAGGCGACGTCCTCCTGGCCGGGCTCCAGCGGGGCGCCGACCGAGTGCACGGCCTTGACGAAGAAGCCGTCGGAGCCGAGCTCGTCCAGGACCGGGCGGCCCATCCGGGTCATGGTGCGCATGGACACGGCGACGTACGCGGAGTCGGTGATCTCGACGCCGACGGCGGACAGCGGCGAGCCGAGGGGGCCCATGCAGAAGGGCACGACGTACATGGTCCGGCCGCGCATGGAGCCGCGGAAGACGCCCTTCTCGCCCTGGAAGATGTCCCGCATCTCGGCGGGGGCCTTCCAGTGGTTGGTGGGGCCGGCGTCCTCCTCCTTCTCGGAGCAGATGAAGGTCCGGTCCTCGACGCGGGCGACGTCGGTGGGGTCGGAGGCCGCGTAGTAGGAGTTGGGGCGCTTGATCGGGTCGAGTTTCCGGAAGGTGCCCTTGGCCACGAGCTCCTCGCACAGGCGCTCGTACTCGGCCTCCGAGCCGTCGCACCAGACCACGTTGTCCGGCTGGGTCAGCTCTGCGATCTCGTTGACCCAGGAAATCAGTCCCTGGTGGGTGGTGGGGACGCCGGGTTCCGCGATGTCGCGCGCCACGTTTGCTCCTAGATGAGGGGTTTTGGGTTGGGAGGCCCCGTGGGGGCTGCGACCCGGATGCTGCACGGTGGTGCGCTGCGCGCTCATCCGGTGTCGACCGCACTCATTTGATCATCCGACGAGAGTGCCCATCTGTCCAGAGGGCCGCACAGGTGAGCAAAGTGACGCTGACCACGGTTTTCCGTGGGGCTTTACGTGCACGTTGGGTAGACGTGACGATTTCTTTGCGTGACATTCCCGCGGGTCGACATGAGAGGATGGCCACTCCGGTGGCTCAATTCGTCCCGCCGAGGCGTAACTTACGGTTCCGTAGGTACGATGCGGACATGACTGCGTTCGCCCCCGACGCCCCCGTGGACCCGCCGGCCGACGGCCCCGGCCCGGTGGCGACATCCCTGCCGCATCCCGTCAAGCCCAAGCTCCGCGGCTGGCTGCATCTCGGCATGTTCCCCGCCGCCCTGGTCGCCGGACTGGCGCTCACCGCCTCCGCCGACTCGGCCCGCGGCCGCCTCGCCTGCGGGGTCTACGCGCTCACGGCCTGCCTGCTGTTCGGCGTGAGCGCCCTGTACCACCGGGGCAACTGGAGCCCCCGCATGGACGGGGTGCTGCGCCGCCTCGACCACGCCAACATCTTCCTGATCATCGCGGGCACCTACACCCCGCTGACCATCCTGCTACTGCCGCACTCCAAGGGGCGGTGGCTGCTGTGGGGCATCTGGGCGGCCGCGGCCGCCGGGATCGTCTTCCGCGTCTTCTGGGTGGGTGCGCCCCGCTGGCTCTACACGCCCTGCTACATCGCGATGGGCTGGGCGGCCGTCTTCTTCCTCCCGGACTTCATGCGCACCGGCGGGATCGCCGTACTCGTCCTGGTGATCACGGGCGGCCTGCTCTACAGCGTGGGCGGGGTCATCTACGGCATCAAGAAGCCCAACCCCTCACCCCGCTGGTTCGGCTTCCACGAGGTGTTCCACTCCTTCACCCTGGCCGCCTTCATCGCCCACTACGTGGGGATCTCCCTGGTGGCGTACCAGCACGCATAGGGCACACCGCCCGCACGATCCCCCGCCTCCACAAGGCCGCGGCACCGACGCCGCGGCCTTTTTTCGCGCGCCCGCACGCCCCGCCATATTGACAGTAACTACTTTTTGAAAGCTACTCTCATTTCATGGCCACTGTCACAACGCGGGACCCCGCACACCCCGACCCCCGCCGCTGGTGGGCCCTGGGCGCCCTGGTGGCGAGCATGCTCACCCTCGGGTTCGACCTGACGATCCTCAACGTGGCACTGCCGACCATGGCCGCGCAGCTGGAGGCCGGCACGGGGCAACTGCAGTGGATCGTGGACTCCTACATCGTGGTGTTCGCGGCGCTGATGCTGCCCGCCGGCCTGCTCGGCGACCGGTTCGGGCGGCGCCGCATGCTGGTCGCGGGGCTCTGCGTGTTCCTCGCCGGGTCCCTGGCCGGCGCCCTGACCCACACACCGGAACTCGTGATCGCGGCCCGCTCGGCGATGGGCCTCGGAGCCGCACTGGTCATCCCGCTGGGACTGTCCGTACTGCCGTCGATGTTCGGCGAGGAGGAGCGCGGCAAGGCGGTCGCCGCCGTCACCGCCTCCATGGCGGCCGGGATGCCGCTCGGCCCACTCGTCGGCGGACTGCTGCTCGACCACTACTGGTGGGGCTCGATCTTCCTGATCAACCTCCCCATGGCCGCCCTCGGCATCGCCGCCTGTCTGTTCCTGCTGCCCGAATCGCGCGACCCCTCCTCCCCCAGGGTCGACGCGCTGTCCACGGCGCTCAGCGCGACCGGGCTCGGCGCACTGGTCTTCGGCATCATCGAAGGGCCCGTGCGCGGCTGGACCAGCGGCTGGGTGCTCGGCTCGTTCGCCCTGTCCGTCCTGCTCCTGGCCGGGCTCGTGGTGCGCGAGCGGCGGGCGGCACGGCCCATGCTCGACCTCGCCCTGCTCGGGCGGCGCGTCTTCCTGTTCAACGTCCTGTCCGCCACCCTCGGCACGTTCGTCTTCGCCGGACTGCTGTTCCTGCTGCCGACGTTTCTGCAGGAGATCGGCGGCAGTGACGCCTTCGGCACCGGTCTGCGGCTGCTGCCGATGATGGCCGGCCTGATGGTCTCCGCACGGGCGAGCACGGCGCTGGTGCGGCGGTTCGGGCCGCGTCCGGTGGTCTCCGTGGGACTGGTGGTGCTGTGCTTCGCCGCGCTGCTCGGCTCCCGGACCGAACCCGGCAGCGGCTACGGATTCACCGCCACCTGGCTGACGATCGCGGGCCTGGGCTTCGGCCTGGCAATGGTGCCCGCCATGGATGCCGCGCTCGGCGGCATCCCGGCCGAGGCGGCCGGCAGCGGCTCCGCCCTGCTGATGACGCTGCGTCAGGTGGGCGGCGCGGTCGGCGTCGCCCTGCTCGGCAGCCTCGTCGCCGACGTCTATTCCGGCCGGCTCGACACCGCCGGGCTGCCCGCCCCCGCCGCCGAGGCCGCCCGGGAATCGCTGAGCGGGGCCCACGCCGTCGCCGACCGGCTCGGCCTGCCCGCCCTGGCCCGCTCCGCCGACGCGGCGTACGTGGACGGGATGTCGCTGGTCCTGGTGATCTGCGGGATCGCGGCACTGGCGACCGCCGCTCTGACCGCGCTGTTCCTGCCCAACCCGCGCCCCGCCGCCCGGGACCGGCCCGCGTCGGAAGCGGGCTCCTCCCCGGTCATGGCCCGCCGCGAGCCGGATGACGGACAATGACCGCATGACCACGGCACGAACCCCTGTTCCCGAGGCGGCCCGCCACCTGGGGCTTCGCGAACGGAAGAAGCTCAAGACCCGCATGGCGATCAGGGACGCCACCTACTCCCTGATCAGGGAGCAGGGGTACGACGCCACCACCGTCGAGCAGATCGCCGACCGCGCCGAGGTCTCGCAGAGCACCGTCTTCCGCTACTTCCCCGCCAAGGAGGACATCGTCCTGACGGACGAGTACGACGCCCTCCTGGAGGGCCTGCTGAGGGAACGCCCGGCCGGCGAACCCGTCCGGGAGTCGCTGCGCTGGGCCATCCGCAAGGCGATGACGACGGCGCTCACCGACAGCCCGGACCACGGGCAGGAGGAGATGCTCCTGCGGGCCCGGCTGATGGTCGAGGTCCCCCAGGTGCGCTCGCGGCTGATGGAGAGCATGTCCGTCACCGGCCGCCTGCTGTGCCGGGCCCTCGCCGAACGCACCGGACGCGACGAGAACGACCTCGAGGTGCGCGTCTACGCCATGGGGCTGATGGGCGCCCTGCTGGAGACGATGATCTACTGGGTCGAGGGCGACTACCGGGAGGACGTCCTGGAGCTGATCGACCGCACCCTGGCCGTCTGCGCGGACCTCCCCCGCCGTTGAGTCGCGGCCCCGCGCCGCAGCCGGAAAGCACGGGCCGGACCGGCGGCCCCCGTGACATCCTTGGCCGGGTGAACGGTCCAGAGATCCACGTCGAGTTCGCTCCCGAACTGCTGCTCTTCGTCCCCCAGGCGCGGCCCGCGGGCACCATGAAGGCCGCCACCGACGGCGTCTCCAGCCTCGGCCACGTCATCGAATCCCTCGGGGTCCCGCTGACCGAGGTCGGCACGCTGCTCGTGGACGGACGCGAGGTGCCCGTGTCGCACGTCCCGGCCGCGGGCGAATCGGTGACGGTGCGGACCGTCGCGCATCCCCAGCGGGTGCCGGGAGCACCCCTGAAGTTCCTGCTCGACGTGCACCTGGGCACCCTCGCCCGCCGGCTGCGGCTGCTGGGCGTGGACACCGCGTACGAGTCGACGGACATCGGCGACCCCGCGCTCGCCGCCCGGTCCGCGGCGGAGCGGCGGGTGATGCTCAGCCGGGACCGAGGGCTGCTGCGGCGGCGGGAGCTGTGGGCGGGCGCATTCGTGTACAGCACCCGGCCGGAGGAACAACTCCCCTACGTGCTGGACCGGTTCGATCCCGAACTGCGCCCGTGGACGCGGTGCACCGCGTGCAACGGGCTGCTGCGCGAGGCCACCAAGGAGGATGTCGCCGACCAGTTGCAGGGCGGTACGCACCGTACGTACGACGTGTTCGCGCAGTGTGCGGAGTGCGGGCGGGCGTACTGGAAGGGGGCGCATCATGCGCAACTGGTTGACATCGTGGAGCGGGCGGTTGCTTCGCGCTCCGAGCGGAGAGGCTCCGCCGAGTAGCGCCGTTCGGGGACGCGCCGCGGGGAACTGCGGACCGTTCGTGGCTGGTCGCGCAGTTCCCCGCGCCCCTGACGGGGCGTTTCAGCGTCCCCTGGTGTCCCCCTTGCCGCAGGCTGTTCCGTCCCTGTTGCGGTCCAGCCTCAGCGGGTCGTCCTTGCCGTTGACCTTCAGCGGGCCGTAGTCGTGGTCCTTCAGCCACGTGCAGCGGGCCGCCGTCGTCGGCTCGACCTCGTCCGGGAACGTGGTCGGGACGCAGACGTTGGCGGAGCCGTAGTGGCGGTCGCAGCCGGAGACCGTGGGGGCGACCGGCTGTGAGGCGCGCTTCCTGCCGGGCTTGGTCACCTTGCCCGCCGGGGCCTCCGCGAACTCGTGGACGTGGGCGGAGGCGTCCTTGGCGGCGAGGGCCTGCGGGCCCTGGAGGTGCACCCACTTCGCCACCGACGGCACGCCGTTGGCATCCACCGCGAAGAGCATGTACCAGCCGGGCGGGGCCAGGTTGGGGTTGCTCGTCACGTTCAGGTCGACGTTGTTGCCGTCGACGGAGAGCGGCAGGTCCACGAACCGCTGGTTGGGGTCGGAGGAGTGGGTGACGGCGGCCGGGCGGATCAGCTCGGCCTTGGCGACGGGGCGGTCGACGGTGATCCGCTGGGTGTCGCCGTAGTTCCACTCCGTGTCGATCACCGAGGTGATCACCGGCCGCTCGCCCTTGAAGAGATAGGGCGGGCTGTAGACCGACACGTTGTGGTTCCAGGAGCCGTTGCCCGGGTTGTCGCCGGTGGTCATCACCCGGCCGTCGGGCAGCAGGAACGCCGAGGAGTGGTAGCCGCGTGCCTCGGGGTCGACGGCCACCGGGTCGAACGTCTCCGTCGCCGGGTCGAAGACCGACGTCTCGAACACCGGGTTGGCGCGGTTGTGCAGCGCGCCGCCGGTCTCCAGCACCTTGCCGTCGGGCAGCAGCACGGCGGAGACGTACATCTTCCCCTGGTCGCCGGTCTGCGGCACGGGCCCGTTGCCGTAGTCGACGGTGCCCTGCGGGAGGGGCGGGCCCGCGACGTAGGACGGGTTCGGCTGCTTGAGGTCGATGATGTCGGTGAGCCGGTTGGCGTCCGGGTTGGAGTCGATGTTGCCGCCGCCGAGGGTGAGGACCTTCTGGTCCTGCGCCGGGGGCAGCAGCACGCTCGCCGACTGGTCCCGCTCGTCCTTGTTCTGCAGTCCGGGGACCTGGGTGATGGTGTTGGCGTCGTAGTCGTAGATCGCGGAGCCGGTGCCGGGGATGTTGTTGCCGAAGACATGGCTGCCGGAGTAGAAGAGGCGGCCGTCCTGCATGAGGATCATCGACGGGTACAGGCCCCAGTACGACCAGGTCTGGTTGACCTTCCAGGTCGGCAGCCACTGCTGTTCGGCGTCCGACCACCGCTCGGCGGTGACCGAGCCGGTGGAGTCCTCGCGCAGACCGCCGAAGCTGAGCACGTCACCGTTGCCGAGGAGGGTCGCCGACGGGTACCAGTGGCCGTCGTTCATGTCGTTGGTCCTGCTGTACGACTCGGTCTCCGGGTCGAAGATGTAGGAGTCCTTGTAGCCCTGGTAGCCGATGGTGCCGTCGGCGGACGGGTATCCCTTGTTGCCGCTCATCACCAGCACCCGGCCGTCCTTGAGCTGGACGTGCCCGGCGCAGAACATGTCGTCCGGGGTCGGGATGACCTTGTAGCTGCCGTTCGAAGGGTCGTAGACGGCGCTGGTGAAGGTGCCCGCCTCGAACATCTCCGGGTCGTTGCCGGAGCCGGCGATCAGCAGCACCTTGCCGTTGTGCAGGACGACCGAGTGCATGGAGCGGACGGGGTTCTGCGCGGGCAGCACCTCCCAGCTGCCGTCGGCGCACTCCTCGGCGGTGCCCGTGCAGCCGGGTTCCGGGACCGGCTCGGCGACCTGCTCCATCGTGTAGTCGTCGGTGGTGGCGGAACCGGTGCCGTAGACGGAGACGCCCCAGGAGATGCGGTCGGTGCCGGCCGGGACCTCGGGGGTGCGGACGGTCGCCTCGGTCCAGGCGGCCCGCATGTCCAGCGTCTTGAGGTCGGTCCAGTACTGCCAGCCGGCCGTGGTGTCGTGCCGGAACAGGGTGATGGCCGCGTCCGGGGTGGTCGTTTTGTACCAGAGGCCCAGGTCGTACTGCTCGCCCGGCGTCACCACGGGCGCACAGTCGGCGGACTCGGTGATCAGGGCCTTGCGGTCGCCGTCGACGCGACGGGTCAGCTCCACCTTCATGGCCTTGTCGCCGGTGTGCGCGTCGGCGGTGGTGGTGAAGGTGAAGTCGTTGTCGCCCCAGCCGGACTTCTCCCAGCAGTACGGCATGTCGCCGGTGCCGGCGGTCTCGAAGCCGGGGTTCTTGATGAGGTTGGCGGCGGAGGCGGGTTGCGGGGCGGTCAGGAGAAGGCCGGTGGTGAGCGCGCCCACGGCCAGCAGGGCCGTGGTGCGTCTGGACGTCAGCGGATTTCCGGGTGTTCTCATGCGGTGCTCCTTGCCTTGCGGGCTCGGCTCGGGAGGTACACCAGCGCTTCGGTCCCCACGAAGCGCAGGACGAAGGTGATCACGAGCGCCAGCGCGGTGGCCGGCAGTGCCGTCATGCCGAACTGGCCGACCAGCAGCGCGATCAGCGGCAGCCGCAGCACCAGGTCGGCATTGGCGAGCAGCGCGAACCGCGCGGTGCGGTCGGCCCAGTGGCGGTGCCGCCGCCGCTCGCGGAACAGCAGTGTCTCGATCAGCAGGAAGTTCCAGGCCACGCCGAACTGGTTGGCGACGATCTCGGCGGGCAGATAGTGCAGCCCGGCCTCGGTCAGCGCCCACAGCGCGGCCAGATTGGGCACGAAGCCGGTCAGTCCGATCAGCCCGAAGACGACCATGCGGGCGAGAGAGGCCTCCATGCGCAGCCCGGCGAGGTGCCGCAGGAACCGCATCCCCTCCTTCGCGGTCGACTTGGACTCCCCGGCGTACCGGTCCTGGAAGACGAACGGCACCTCGGTGACCGTGCGGGGGCGGCTGCGGACGGCGAGTTCGAGGAGGATCTTGTAGCCGAGGGGCTTGAGGACGTCTGCGGTGACGACGCCGCGGCGGATGGCGAAGAAGCCGCTCATCGGGTCGCTGATGCCGTGCAGCCGGCGCGGGAAGAGGGCCTTGGTCAGCCAGGTCGCCCCGCGCGAGACGGCCACCCGGTAGCTGCCCGCGAGGCCGGCCCGGCTGCCGCCCTTGATGTACCGGGAGGCGACGACCAGCCCGGCGTTCGCCCGCTCACCGGTCGCCACCAGCTCCGGCACCAGGGACGGCGGATGCTGGCAGTCGCCGTCCATCACGACGACCCAGTCCGACGAGGCGGCCTTGATGCCCTCGACGACGGCGCCGCCGAGCCCGCCGACCGCCTCCTCCCGGTGCAGGACGGTGACCGGGAAGGGGCAGTCCTGGGCCGCCTCCCGGATGACGTCGGGGGTGTCGTCGGTGGAGTCGTCCACGAAGACGACCTCGCAGGGCAGCCGGGCGGGCACCGATTCGGTGATCTGGTGCAGCAACTGCCGTACGTTGGCGGACTCGTTGAAGGTGGGCACGACGATGGTCACGGCACCGGGCTCCGGCACCTCCACCGGGTCGAGCGCCGGGTCGCCGAGCTCGCCGGGGGACAGGGACTCCTGGCTCATCGGGTGCCTCCGGCGGTCTCGACCTGACGGATCTCGATACGGTCCTCACCGGTGCCGAACACGGCGACCGGCTCCGAGTGCTCGATGGCCTGTCTGACGTTGGGCAGGTCCTTCGCGTCGCGCCGTACCGTCGGGGAGGCGACCACGTAGTCGATGTCCCGCCAGCCGTTCGGCATCGTCTTCGTCACCGCGGGGTCGAGGTCGGCCTTGTAGAACCAGATGACGCCGAGCCCGGGCCGGTACCCGGCGTGCACCAGGTCCAGCCACATCGCGTCGTCGACCAGGACCCGGGTGTCCGCCGGGTCCGCCACCTCGGTGGCCATCCAGTCCGAGGCGGCCTCGTACGGGGCGTTGGCCTCGGTGGTCACGGCGATGCGGGCGCCGTCGTACCAGCGCGGTACGACGTAGAGGCAGGCGGCGAGGGCGAGGACGCCGGCGAGGGCGTACCGGGCGCGGGTCAGCGTGCGCGGCTCGGCCGCCGCGCGGCGTCGGCGCAGCACGGCGTGGGCGACGCTCGCGGTGCCCCCGGCGAGGACGAGGGCGAGGAAGGGCAGCGCCTGGATGATGTACATGGCGGGCAGGTAGCCGTCCGGGCGCAGGGCCAGCGCGGCGAGGATGGCGACCGTGAGGGCCGGCCCGGCCAGCGCGCGGGCGGTGACCGACCAGCGCCAGGTGGCGAGCAGCAGCAGCGCGCCCGCGAGCCCGCCGAGCGGCAGGATCCGGTCGTAGTACAGCCAGGACTGGAGCACGCCCCAGGAGCCGGAGCCCTCGTCGAGGATGAAGCCGGAACCCGGCCGGGTCATCTGGTAGGCGACGCCGTCCCACAGCGAGACGTGTCCGCTGCCGGGGAACAGCTCGCCCTTGAGCAGGGCGAACAGCGGGTAGGAGAACCCGATCAGCGCGCAGGCCGTGACGGCGCCGGTCAGCGCGAACTTGCGGGTGTCCTTGTGGCTGTGCCGCCAGGCGGTGATGAACAGGGCGGGCAGGACGACGAGCATCGTCTCCTTGGTGAGCACCGCGGTGGCGGCGGCCATGCCCGCTCCGAAGTGGTGCCAGAGGTGGCGGCTCGGTGAGGCGGCGAGGGTGAAGGCCAGCAGCGTCCACATCACCGCGAGGTTGTCGAGGAAGATCTCGCGCTGGAGGACCACGGACAGCGGGGAGAGCCCGAAGATCGCCATGCCGAGCCCGGCGGCCCAGCGGGGCAGGGCGAGGCGGCGCCCGAGGATGTAGACGAGGACCGCGCTGATGGCGCTGATCAGCAGCATCACGGCGCGCATGGTGCCGACGGTCATCGACTCGGGGCTGAGCATCGCCGGTATCCAGGTCAGGACGGCGAGCTGGATCCAGCCGAGCGGCGGATGGTCGTACCAGTAGGTGTAGTGGGCGAGGCCCTTGCCCTCCTGGACGGCCCAGGCCTGGGCGAGGTAGGTGCCCTCGTCGTCGCTGAGGGTCGGGTAGTCGGCGATGTTCCAGCCCTGGACGAGCAGGATCACCACCAGGAGGACTCCGCACAGGAGCAGGTCCGAGCGGGAGGAGCGGAGCCGGCTCGGCGGCTGTGTCCGACCGGTCGGACCGGTGGTGGGCACGGGTCGGCGTGTCGCGGTGACCTCGGGGCCGGTCACCGCGGGAAGGGTGGAGGTCACGCGGGAACGTCCTCTCGGGTCATGTCGGAGGCGTCACGGGTCGCGGCGGCGGAGGTGGCCCGTGCCGCCGCGTCGGTGGCGTCGAGGTGCGCGCCGACATGCGTGGTCAGCTCCCAGTCGTTGCGCCCGCGCTGCTCGCGCCACACGGCACGGACGGCGGCGCCGGCGAGGAGCACCTGGTAGAAGGGGCCGCCCACGACGAGCTTGAGATAGTGGACGAACCGGACGCGCAGCCCGTACTGCTTGCCGAAGTCGTGCAGTCCGACCACCTCGAAGACGAAGGTGACCAGCGCGGTGACGGCCGGCAGGAAGGTGACGAAGGCGACGGAGACGGGCACGTCGAGGAAGATCGCGATCGCCACGTTCAGCGGGATGACCAGGCCGGTGAACGCCTGCAGGAAGGGCGTCATCAGGGTGTAGCGGGCCAGCATCCGCTGCCCGAACGTGGGCAGTTGCTTCCAGTCCTTCTTCCGGTACACCTGAAGGAAGCCCTGGTTCCAGCGGGTGCGCTGCTTGAGCAGCGACATCAGCGAGCCGGGGGTCTCCTCGCGGGTCACCATGTCGGAGTCGTAGGCGACGACGACCCGCTTGCCGACGCTGGAGAGCCGGACGCCCAGGTCGCAGTCCTCGGCGAGGCAGTCGGGGTCCCAGCCGTTCGCCTCGCGCAGCACGTCGGTGCGGACGAAGACCGTGTTGCCGCCGAGCGGGATGAATCCCTTCTGGGCGTGCAGGTGGAGCCGGGAGCGGAACCAGAAGAAGTACTCCAGGCAGTTGCGCAGGCTGTACCAGCTGGAGTGGAAGTTGATCAGCTGCACCCCGCCCTGGACCACGTCGGCGCCGGTGGAGCGGAAGGCGTGGTCGACATGGGCGAGGAGTTCCGGGTGGACCTGGTCCTCGGCGTCGAAGACCCCGACGACGTCGCCGCGGCAGTGCGGCAGCGCCGTGTTCATGGCCTTCGGCTTGTTCTTCTTCTCATGGGTGTCGACGACCACCCGGACCCGTGGGTCCCGGCGGGCCGCCGCCTCGGCGACCGCGGTGGTCTCGGGATCGTCGTGGCCGACGATCACGATGATCTCGAAGTCGGTGTGGCTGGACTCCAGCAGCCGCTGGATGGTGTGGTCCAGCACCGCCTGTTCATGGCGGGCCGGCAGCAGCAGCGAGAACGACAGATGCTCGCCGCCGTCCGGGCTGCTGAACCTCGTCGAGGCCAGCACCTCCGGCGTACGCCAGGCGTGCATCTGCCACCACAGAGTGAACGCGGCCATCCAGAACAGGGCAAGCGAAACGACAGCAATGAAGACAGACGTGAGCAAACAGATCCCCCCAGATCCAAAAACCCCCACAACGTGACGGTGCGTCACTCACCTGACGCCCCATCCGTCACGCCGCTGTGTAGAGGTTAGGGGGGAATCGTGAAGCGCGGGGGCGCTTCCGATAAAGAACTTGTTGCGGAACAGTGCGACTATGGACGGAAGTTGACCGGATTCAGGTCATCATTCGACCGAAATGGATGCAACCGAGCACGTCAACTCCCCTGGTGCGTCTATGTGTTCAGCCGCCCAGTGTCGTACGCAACCGGTCGGGATCGGTCGTCGGCGCGTCGCATGTGAAATTACGGCAGACATAGGCGGCCGGTTCACCGCCGACGAGGGGACGGTCGGCGAGCAACGGGAACTCGTCACTCTCCGCAGTCCCCACGGCGACCACCGCGCCGGGCGCCACGCCCAGAAGTGCCGTACGGTGCAGTTCCGTTGTCGCCGGGTCGTCGAGCGCCGGGCCGACCACCGCGATCTCCCGCGGGCCGTCCAGCACGGCCTCGGCGACCGCCAGACCCCACCCGATGAACCGCGGCACCCGCGGCCCGAGCGCCTTCACCACGCCCAGCGCCCGCTCGGCCGCGGTGCGATGCGGCTCCGAACCGGTGTGCGCGGCATAGCCCAGCAGCGCGCCCGCGGCGGCCGTCCAGCCGGAGGGGGCCGCGTTGTCGGTCGGGTCCTGCGGACGCCGGATCAGCCGCTCCGCGTCCGACGCCGTGTCGTACAGCGCACCCGACGCCTCGTCGGTGAAACGGACCAGGATGTGGTCGACCAGCAGCCCGGCGAACTCCAGCCACACCCCCTCCCCCGTCACCGACGCCAGCGCCAGGAAGCCTTCGGCGACGTCCGCGTAGTCCTCCAGCACCCCCGCGTTGGCGCCGGCATGCCCGTCCTTGCTGGTGCGGGCGATACGGGCCTGCTCGTCGAGGTGCAGCCGGACCAGCAGGTCCCCGGCGGCGACGGCCGCCTCCGTCAGATCCGGCCGGCCGAAGTACGCCCCGGTCTCGGCGAGCGCGGCGATCGCCAGCCCGTTCCAGGCGGCCACCACCTTGTCGTCCCGGCCGGGAGCGGGCCGGGAGGCACGCGCCGCGAGCAGCCGCTCCCTGATGCCGTCGATCCGCCCCGCGTCGAACACCTCGTCCCGCTGCGGCAGTTGCAGCACCGAGGCACCCTCCTCGAAGGTGCCCTCCTCGGTCACCCCGAAGTACCGGGCCGCGAGTTCGGCGTCGTCCGCCCCGAGCACCTCGCGCAACTGCGCCGGCGTCCACACGTAGTACGCGCCCTCGACATGCCGTCCCGTGCCGTCGTCGCTGTCGGCGTCCAGCGCGGACGCGAACCCGCCCTCGGGGGTGCGCAGTTCCCGGACCATGAAGTCGGCGGTCTCCAGCGCCACCCGCCGCGCGAGCTCCGAGCCGGTGGCCCGCCACAGGTGCGCGTACACCCGGCACAGCAGCGCGTTGTCGTACAGCATCTTCTCGAAGTGCGGCACCACCCAGTCCCGGTCCACGGAGTACCGCGCGAAACCGCCGCCGAGCTGGTCGTAGATCCCGCCGCGCGCCATCCGCTCACAGGTGTCCGCCGCCATCTGCAGCGCGCCCTCGGCGCCGGTGCGGGCGTGGTGCCGCAGCAGGAACTCGATCACCATGGACGGCGGGAACTTCGGCGCCCCGCCGAACCCGCCCCGCTGCGGGTCGTACTCCCGGGTCAGCCCCAGCAGCGCCTGCGCGAGCTCCTGCTCGCCGGGGACCCGGTCGTCACCGTAGGAGAGCTCCCGCTCCGCCAGATCCCGGGCGATCTTCCCGGCGACCTCGCCGACCTCGTCCCGCCGCTCCTCCCACGCCTGGTGCACGCCCTGGAGCACCTGCCGGAACGACGGCATGCCGTGCCGGGGCGCGGGCGGGAAGTACGTACCGAAGTAGAACGGCTCGGCGTCCGGCGTGAGGAACACGGTCATCGGCCATCCGCCCTGCCCGGTCGCCGCCTGCACGGCCTCCATGTAGACGGCGTCGACGTCGGGGCGCTCCTCGCGGTCCACCTTGATGCTGACGAAGTGCCCGTTCATGTCGTCGGCGGTGCCCTGGTCCTCGAAGGACTCGTGCGCCATGACATGACACCAGTGGCAGCTCGAATAGCCGACGCTCAGCAGCACCGGCACCTGACGCCGCCGCGCCTCCTCGAAGGCCTCCTGGGACCACGGCCACCAGTCGACCGGGTTGTCGGCGTGCTGGAGCAGGTACGGGGACGTCTCATGGGCCAGTCGGTTCGGCATGGTGTCCATCCTGCCGCAGTACCCGCCCCGGAGCCCGGCAGCACACAGCCGGGCGATCCGGCCCTCTCCCCACGGCGGCCCCCGCACGACACACTTGTGACCAAGGAACGCGGCCGGAACCGGCCGACGCCGCCGGAGGGGGACATCACATGCGGGACAGTCATCGGGCGGACGCCGAGCGGCTGTTGACGCGGGCCGTGGAGGAAGAGGTGCGCCGCTCGGGCGGGCGCACGGACGGCAAGGTGCTGCTGACGCGGGCGCGCGGCGCGCTGGACGCGATGGCGGAGACGGCGGCCGAGGAGTACGAGGCGTACACGCGCGCCCTGGACGAGGCGGCGGCCGGACAGCTCACCTTCCGGCAGCGCTACGCGCGCGAGGGCGCCGGGACGCCGCTGCTGGTGGCCGGGGTCGCGGGGCTGGCGGCCGTCGCCGCCGACATGGCGCTCGGGACCGGCACCGGGACGGCACTGGGCGCGGGCGTGGCCGTCGGAGTCGTCGGCGCGGCGACGACCGTGGTGAAGGTGGCCGGCTCCCATGTGCCGGCCGCCCATCACCGGGCCGGGGCGGTGAGCCAGCCGGGCGGGCCGGAGCAGCTGAGGCTGCAGTGGCTGACGGCACTGGAGGTGCGCGGCATCCGCCCCTTCCTGGACCAGCAGCGGGTGCTCGCCGCGTCCACGGGGCCGACGAAGACGGGACCCCGGCTGCGCGGCAGCGACAAGAGCGCGGCGGCCCGCGGGCGCAGCGTGCTGGAGCAGTCCTTCGGGCAGCTGCCCGAGCCACTGGGTCCCTTCGCGGGCCGGCGACAGGAGATGGCCCGGATCCGGCAGTGGGTGCAGGCGGCCCGCGCCAGTACGGAGACCCGGCCGACGGTGGTGGTGCTGCACGGGGCGTCCGGCAGCGGCCGTACGACCCTCGCGGTGCGCGCCGCGCACGAGCTCAGGGACCACTTCCGCGGGGCCTGTGTCGTCGACCTGCGCGGTGACAGCCCCGGTGAGCCCCCGCTGTCCACCCGGGACGCGCTGCTGCATCTGCTGAACCGGCTGGGGGCGCCGCGCGAACAGCTGCTGTTCCGCGAGCGGTCGTCCCCAAACCAGCAGGTCAAGCGGCTCAGCGAGCTGTACCACCAGCATCTGACCGGGATGCCGGTCACCGTGGTGCTGGACGACGCCGCCGATCCGCAGCAGGTCCGCACCCTGATTCCGGAGCGCTCCGACAGCCTGGTACTGGTCACCTCCCGCTCACCCCTCGGGCTGCCCGACGATCTGCCGGCCCGGGTGTACCAGATGCCGGTGGAGCCGCTGGACGCGGCCGGCGCGGAGGAGCTGCTCGCGACCGCCGCGCAGGACTCCTCCGGGCCGTACGACGCCGAGTCCGCCGAGCGGGTGCGGGAGCTGTGCGGAGGCCTGCCGCTGGCGCTGCGGGCCGTGGGCGCGGCCCTGGGCCCGCGCTCGCCGCTCGCACTCGCCACCGACCTGGGCGCCTACGGGCCCGTCGAGCCGGTCGAGCGGGCCCTGTGGCTGCGCTACACCGACCAGCCGGAGATCCTGCGGCGGCTGTTGCGCCGGCTCGCGCTGGCCGGCCGGGCCTCGCTGGGCGCGGCGGCCGCTGCGGCGCTCCTGGCCACCGACGAGGCCGAGGCGACCCGGCATCTGGTCGCGCTGAACCGCGCCGGGCTGATCGACCGCGTACGGCACAGCCGCTACCGGCTGCACGACCTCGTCCGCGCGTTCGCGCTGGCGCGGCTCCTCGACGAGGAGGACCCCGACGAGCGCTCGGCGGCACAGGAACGGCTGATCGTGAACTACGCCGAGCTGGCCGACTCGGTGCTCCGGCTGGTCGACGGCAACATGTCGACGCGCTCGGACCGCTTCAGCCCGTACGGCTTCACCTCGCTGGACGAGGCGCTGCGCTGGCTGGACGACGAGTCGAGCTTCATCACGGCGGCGCTGCGGCACGCGGAGGGCGTGGACCGGGGAGCGGTGCAGAACCTGCTCGGCGCGCTGTGCGACTACTGCCTGCTGCGCGGCGACCTCTACCGACTGGGCGAGATCAGCGAGCTGGCGCAGGCCGTCGACGAGGGGCTGCTGGTGCGCTCGGTGCAGTGGCGCACCGGTATCGCGGCGCGGCAGCTGGGCGAGCTGGACAAGGCGCGGACCACGCTGACGTCGGTGGTGGACCTGTACCGAGAGGCGCACCACAACGCGGGCGCGGCGCGGGCGCTGACCTCGCTCGGGATCACGCTGCACCACCAGGGAAACCTCACGGAGGCGTCGGCCAGACTGCGGGAGGCGCTGGATCTGCAGGCCGCGCCCGAGCTGGCCACGGACCGCGCCTGGACGATGCACGCGCTGGCGGCGGTGGAGCGGGACCGCGCCCGGCTGGCCGAATCACTGGACCTGCTCACCGAGTCGCTGGTGCTGCACCGCGCGGGCGAGTCCGTGCACGGGCAGGCGTGGGCGCACTTCCAGCTCGGACAGCTGAACCTGCGGATGGGCGACGTGCCGCGCGCGGAGAGCGAGCTGCGTACGGCCCTGGAGCTGTACGGCCGTACCCGCGACGCCCGCGGTGAGGCGTGGGCGCTGACGGAGCTGGCGCGCGCCCGGCTGGTGGACGGTGACGCCTCTGAGGCGGTGGAGGAGCTGCGCCGGGCCGCCGCCCGGCACCGGGACAACGAGGACGCGCGGGGCGAGGCGTGGACGCTGTACTACCTGGGCCAGGCCCTGGAGGAGACCGGTGACCTGGACCGCGCCGTGCGCGAGCTGGAACGCGCCCGCACCATGTTCTCGCGGATGCGGGACGTCTACGGCCTGGCCTGCGCCCGGCACCACTCGGCGCGGGTGACCCGGGACCAGCGGGCGGCCCGGACCGGGTCACTGCGCAACTCCGGGTTCGCCCGGCAGCTCCTCGTCGACGCGCGCGCCGACTTCCAGCGGATCGGGGTGGCGCACGGCGAGGCGTGGACCTGCCTGGAGCTGGCGGTCGTCGACGCGGGCAACGCGCGGACGCCGGGGGCCCTCGCCCTGTGCGACGAGGCAGTGTCCCTGTTCGCGTCCTACGGAGACCGGCGCGGGGAGGACTGGGCGCGCTTCCTGCGCTGCACGCTGCTGCCGTACGCGGCACCGGGCGGCACGGAGGTCGGTACGGCGGTGGCCCAGGAGGAACTGTCCCAGCTGGCCCGCGCCACCCACACCGCCCGCGACGCCAAACTGACCGACTGCGTGGAGGCCTACCGGCTCCTCCTGGAACGGGGGGTCACCCTCGAATCCGGCTGGCAGGCCTGGCACCTGGGTCTGGTCCCCAGCCGCCACGCCCGCGAGGTCATGGGCGTGCCGGTGCCGCGGTAGCTGCGGGCGGTCGTGGCGCCGTAGCTGCGGGCACTTGTGCCGCCGTAGCTGCGGGCAGTCGTGCCTCCCCCCGTGCCTGAAAGGCCTGGGAGGTGCCCCCAGGGCGGCACGGGTGGGCGCAGCGGCACCCCGCCGGCGCCGGGCTGCGCCACATCACCCGGCCCACACAGTCACCGGGTCACTCCTCAGGCACGCTTCTCCGCACCCGCACCCGCACCCGTCGCCTCGGCCTCCTCGGGCTCGGACTCCTGGAAGTCCACTCGCCCCATGTGCCGGTTCATGGACTTCATCAGCCCCCACACCGCGAGAGCCATCACCGCGAACACGATGAATCCGAGGACCCCAGGGGTCACCTTGTCCTCGTCGAGCTCCTTGGCCAGGGGCACCAGGTGGGTCATTGCCAGGCTTGCGCTTGCGCTCATGTCAGGCATTGTCCCGGATGCCCGCGAAGAGGTCGTCCTCGGGGAGGGAGGTATCCACGAGCGACTTCGCCAGCTCGTACTCCTCCGTCGGCCAGACCTCCTTCTGCAGCTCCATCGGCACCCGGAACCACCCCCCGTCCGGGTCGATCTGCGTGGCGTGCGCGATCAGCGCCTTGTCGCGGATCTCGAAGAAGTCGGCGCACGGCACATGCGTGGTGAGCGTGCGCTCCTTGCGTTCGAACTCGCTCCAGCGCTTGAGCCAGTCCCCGTACGGCGACTCCAGGCCGCGGTCCAGCATGGCCTGGTGCAGCGCCTCGGTGCGGGGACGGTTGAAGCCCTGGTTGTAGTACACCTTCATCGGCTGGTACGCCGGGCCGAACGCGTCCTCCGGGTACTTCGCGGTGTCCGCCGCGCCCTCGAACGCCACCATCGTGATCTTGTGGGTCATGATGTGATCGGGGTGCGGGTACCCCCCGTTCTCGTCGTACGTGGTGATCACCTGGGGGCGGAACGCGCGGATCCTGCGCACCAGCTCGCCGGCCGCCTTGTCGACGTCCTCCAGGGCGAAGCAGCCCTCCGGCAGCGGCGGCAGCGGGTCGCCCTCGGGCAGGCCGGAGTCGACGAAGCCGAGCCACTCCTGCTTCACGCCGAGGATCTCGCGGGCTTCGTCCATCTCCTTCTTGCGCACCTCGTGGATGTGCTCCTCGATGTACGCGTCGCCCTGCAGCTTCGGGTTGAGGATGGAGCCGCGCTCCCCGCCCGTGCAGGTCACCACCAGCACGTCCACCCCCTCGGACACGTACTTCGCCATGGTGGCCGCGCCCTTGCTCGACTCGTCGTCGGGGTGGGCGTGGACGGCCATCAGTCGCAGCTGGTCAGTCAAGACTCAATCCTCAAGTCGTCAGGCGCCCTGTGTGCGGCGGCGCAGTCGCAGGCTTCTATAGTGACCGAACCGGGGGACGAAAAATTCCGGGGTTCCGCTCCGGGGGCTGTCATGGGGACGCCGGTCCCTTCCTGCCGAGGAGACGATCATGAGTACGTCGAGCACGCGGCTGCCCGAGGGCCGCTACGGCCGCTCCTCGGACCAGCGTGCCGACCGCACCCTCAAGGCCGTCGGCGCCGTGCTGTCGGTGCTGCTGCTCGGGCTGATCGGCTGGTTCGGCTACTACTACGTCGCCCAGAACGAGATCAGCGCCGAGGTCATCGGCTTCGACGTCTCCGACGACGCGGTGAGGGTGCACCTTGAGGTGCACAAGGACGCGGGCGTCGACGGCTACTGCACGGTCCGCTCCCAGGCCGAGAACGGCGCCGAGGTGGGCCGCGCCGACTTCCGCTTCGACAAGGACGCCACGCGCGTCGACGAGGTCGTCACGCTGCGCACGACCTCCCGGGCCACCTCGGCCGAGCTCGTCGGTTGCCACGCGGAGTGATGTGGCGGGGAATACCCGGCCACTGACCTGCGCTGACAGAAGTCTGGTGGCTTATGTCCTCCCCCTGCGGGCACTGAATTGTTAGGCTCGTGGTTTCGCCCATCCTCGGAGGACCATCCTTCTTGGTAGGGCGTTGCTTTGTATTTCCCAGTACCTACGAGGAGCACCTGTGACCCAGACCAGCGAGAACGTCACCTGGCTGACCCAGGAGGCGTACAACAAGCTCAAGGACGAGCTTGAGTACCTTACTGGTCCCGCGCGCACGGAGATCGCCGCCAAGATCGCCGCCGCGCGTGAGGAGGGCGACCTGCGGGAGAACGGCGGGTACCACGCGGCCAAGGAGGAGCAGGGCAAGCAGGAACTCCGTGTGCGCCAGCTCACCCAGCTCCTCGAGAACGCCAAGGTCGGCGAGGCCCCGGCGGCCAACGGCGCCGTGGCGC
Organism: Streptomyces malachitofuscus; assembly: GCF_055571035.1. Taxonomy (NCBI): domain Bacteria; kingdom Bacillati; phylum Actinomycetota; class Actinomycetes; order Kitasatosporales; family Streptomycetaceae; genus Streptomyces; species Streptomyces malachitofuscus. Next base: position 126,491 of record NZ_JBVIGA010000025.1, read on the forward strand.
CCGGCATGGTCGTGACCATCGCCTTCGACGGCGACGAGGACGACACCCTGACCTTCCTGCTCGCCTCGCGCGAGTACGCGAGCGCGGACGTGGAGACCTACTCCCCGCAGTCCCCGCTCGGCTCCGGCGTGATGGGCCACAAGGTCGGCGAGGACGCCGAGTACGAGCTGCCCAACGGCAAGACGGCCTCGGTGAAGATCCTCAAGGCGGAGCCGTACAGCGGCTGACCCGCCCCCGCGATGTCCCGACGGACCCCCGGCACCCCTTGCGGTACCGGGGGTCTCGTCATGCCGCGGCGGAGCGGTACTTGCGCACCGCGAGGGTGCGGAAGACCGCGATGATCAGGACCGAGTAGATCAGCGAGGCCCACACGGGATGCTGCATGGGCCAGGCGTCCGAGGTCGAGACCCCGGGGTTGCCGAAGAGTTCACGGCAGGCCTGGACGGTGGCGCTGAACGGGTTCCAGTCGGCGATGTGGCGCAGCCAGGGCGTCATGTTGCTGGAGTCCACGAACGCGTTCGACACGAAGGTGACCGGGAAGAGCCAGACCAGTCCGCCGGAGGTGGCCGCCTCCGGGGTGCGGACGGACAGGCCGATGACCGCGCCGATCCAGGTGAACGCGTACCCGGTCAGCAGCAGGAGCCCGAACGCGGCGAGCACCTCGCCGATGCTGGTGTGGGTGCGCCAGCCGACCAGCAGGGCGACCACGGCGAGCACGAGCAGGGTGAGCGCCGTCTGCACCAGGTCGGCGAGGGTGCGGCCGGTGAGCACCGCGCCGCGGGCCATGGGCAGGGAGCGGAAGCGGTCGATCAGCCCCTTGTGCATGTCCTCGGCGATACCCGCGCCGGCTCCGGCGGTGGCGAAGGTGACGGTCTGGGCGAAGATGCCCGCCATCAGGAACTCGCGGTACACCTCCGGGCTGGTGCTGCCGCCGATGTCCATGGAGCCGCCGAACACGTACGAGAACAGCACCACGAACATGATCGGCTGGATGAGCCCGAAGATGACGACTTCGGGGATCCGGGCCATGCGGATCAGATTGCGTTTGGCGACGACCAGGGAGTCCCTGATCGACTGGCCGATCGGGTTGCCGGGCGCCGTGACCCGTACGGCGTCGGTGACGGCACTCATGTCGCGGCCTCCTTGCCGGCGCGGTGTCCCTTGCTGTGGCCTTCGGCTTCCTGCGGGCCGTCGTCGTTCTCGTCCTCGGCTTCCGCGACATGTCCGGTGAGGGAGAGGAAGACGTCGTCGAGGGTGGGGCGGCGCAGGCCGATGTCGTCGATCTCGATGCCGTCGGCGTCGAGCTCGCGGATGATCTCGGCGAGGAGCTTGGCTCCGCCGGAGACCGGGGTGGTGATCTTGCGCATGTGTTCCTCGACCGTGGTGTCCCCCTGGCCGAGGCCCCGGAGGCTGTACTTGTCGAGGAGGGCGGATGCGGCCGGGATGTGCTCGCGGTCGTGCACCACGACCTCGACGCGCTCGCCGCCGGTACGGGCCTTGAGCTGGTCGGAGGTGCCCTGGGCGATGACCCGTCCGTGGTCGACGACCGCGATGTCGTGCGCCAGGTGGTCGGCCTCCTCCAGGTACTGCGTGGTGAGCAGCAGCGTCGTACCGCCGGAGACGAGCTGTTTGATCACCTCCCACAGTTGCTGGCGGTTGCGCGGGTCGAGGCCGGTCGTCGGCTCGTCCATGAACATCACCGGCGGTGACACGACCAGCGCGGCCGCGAGGTCCAGCCGTCGGCGCATGCCTCCGGAGTAGGTCTTCGCGGTGCGGTCGGCGGCGTCCGCCAGGTTGAACTGCTCCAGCAGTTCGTCCGCGCGGGCCTTCGCCGCCTTGGCCTTCATCTGGTAGAGCTGTCCGACCATCTGCAGGTTCTCGCGGCCGGTCAGATACTCGTCGACGGCCGCGAACTGGCCGGACAGGCCGATGGAGCGGCGGACGGCGTCGGGCTGCTTGAGCACGTCGAGACCGGCGACGACGGCCCGGCCGCTGTCGGGCCGCAGCAGCGTGGTGAGGCAGCGGACGGTGGTGGTCTTGCCCGCGCCGTTCGGCCCGAGCAGGCCCAGGACGGTGCCCTCGGGGACCTCGAGGTCGACGCCGTCCAGTGCCCTTACGTCTCCGAAGGTCTTCACGAGACCTTCGGCATAGATGGCGCCTGGCATATGAATCTCCACGTCGTCGTGATTCTTCGGGAAAGCCTAGGTTTGCGCGCCGGGATGTGCTGATGTTTTTCCGCCCGGCACGACCGCGGCACGCACGGCGGCCAGGCAATGACCCGGACAATGACGAGAGACACACCATAACGCGATGTATCGCGTCTCTCAATGCATGTACCCGAAGGAGTGACACCGCCTCCGGCGTCAGTCCATGACCGTGTAACCCGCCTCGCGCAGAGCCCGTTCGACCTCGGCGCAGTGCTCCGGACCCTTGGTCTCCAGGTGCAGCTCGACCTCCGCCTCCGTGAGCCCGAGCCGCGGATCGGTCCGTACATGGCTCACATCGAGGACGTTGGCGTCGACCACCGACAACGCCCCGAGAAGCGAGGCGAGCGCCCCCGGCCGGTCCGTCAGCCGCAGCCGAACGGCCAGGTAGCGGCCCTGCGCCGCCATGCCGTGCCGCAGCACCCGCTCCATCAGCACCGGGTCCACGTTGCCGCCGGACAGCACCGCGACGACCGGCCCCTCGAAGGCACCGGGACGGCTCAGCAGCGCCGCCACCGGGCTCGCCCCAGCCGGCTCCACGACCAGCTTGGCCCGCTCCAGGCAGAGCAGCAGCGCGGCCGACAGCTCGTCCTCGGTGACCGTGCACACCTCGTCCACCAGCTCTCCGACGATCCCGAACGGCACGTCGCCGGGACGCCCCACCTTGATCCCGTCGGCCATCGTCGCCGGGTTGCGCACCGACACCGGACGGCCGGCCGCCAGCGACGGCGGATACGCCGCCGCGCCCGCCGCCTGCACCCCGACGATCCGCACATCGGGCCGCAGCGCCTTCACCGCGACCGCGATCCCGGCGGCCAGCCCGCCCCCGCCGACCCCCACGACGATCGTGCGCACCTCGGGGCACTGCTCCAGGATCTCCAGGCCCACCGTGCCCTGGCCCGCGATGATGTCCGGGTGGTCGAACGGGTGGATGAACACCGCGCCCGTCTGTTGCGCGTACTCCGTCGCCGCGGCCAGCGTCTCGTCGACCACCTGGCCGTGCAGGCGCACCTCGGCGCCGTACTCCCGGGTCGCGCTGACCTTCGGCAGCGGGGCGCCCGTCGGCATGAACACGGTGGAACGCACCCCGAGCAGCGACGACGCCAGCGCCACGCCCTGCGCGTGGTTGCCGGCGCTCGCCGCGACGACACCGGCGGCCCGCTCCTCCGGCAGCAACCCGGCGATCCGGACGTAGGCGCCACGCAGCTTGAACGAGCCGGTCCGCTGGAGGTTCTCGCACTTCAGATGCACCGGAGCGCCCACCCGCTGGGACAGATGCCGACTGCCCTCCATCGCGGTGGTCCGGGCCACACCGGAGAGCATCTTCTGGGCGCCGCGCACATCGTCGAGGGTGACGGCCCGCAGGGAACCGGCCGTGCTGTAGCTCATGACTCCAGCATCGCAGTTCACGGAAGGCCACGACCGGTGTGACCAACCCGCGGACTCCGCTTTGCGCAGCGCCGGTACGGCCCGCCGCCCGGCCGCGTACCCTGTCCCCCAACCAGCAGCCCTCCACGAAGTGAGCCTCCGGCCATGCCCACAACACCTGAAATGTCGATGGACATGACGACGGACCTGACGGCCGTCGGTGACACGGGTCTTCTCGACACGCTGCAGCACGAGGTGGCGTTGTTCGCCCGCCGTGCCGAACAGACGCGGCTCGGCGGGGTCGGCCAGGTGCGCAACTCGATGGACCGCGCCGCGTACCTGCTGCTCAACCGCCTGGACAAGGAAGGTCCGATGGGCGTCAAGGCGCTCGCCGCGAGCATGGGGATCGACTCCTCGACGGTCACCCGTCAGGTGGCCCCGCTCGTGGACACCGGCCTGGTCAAGCGGACCTCGCACCCCGAGGACGGCCGGGCGGTCGTGCTCCAGCTGTCCCCGCGCGGGCAGTCGCGGCTGGAGGAAGTGCGTGCCTCGCGGCGTCAGTTGATGGCCGAGCTGACCCACGACTGGGCGCCGGAGGAGCGCGAGGCGTTCTGCACGCTCCTCACGCGCTTCAACGGTGCGCTGTCTTCTCGGATGTCCGTTCAGGACCGTACGGACTCCTGACCTCTGAGGGCTGCGCCCCCGGACGCGCTCCATTCGCCGCAGGGTGAATCAGCCCCTCCGGCGTTCGAGGAGCGGGGGTCCGGGGGCGGAGCCCCCGGGGGACGGGCTTGGGAAGGGGCGGCGGGGGCGGAAGAGGGCTGGAACCGTCACGCGCACGCACGGCTCTTGACCACGGGGTGCCCCCTGGCCTGATATGAGGGGAGGGAACCCCGAGGGGAGGGTGCGGCTGCATGGCACGGCATGTGTCCGAGAACGCGTCCCGCGCCCGCGAGTTCGAAGCGTACGTCGCCGGCGCGGGCGGACGGCTGCTGCACACCGCCACCCTGCTCACCGCGGAGGCACGGGACGACAACCCGCGCGCGCGGCGCCTGCTCACCCTGGCGCTGGCCCGCACGTACGCGTGCTGGGACCGGCTGCACGGCGAGGACCCCTACGACCACACCCGCCAGTACCTGGCGACCCGGTTCGCGAACAGCGCGTGGCACGAGCTCGGCGGGCTGCTCCGCTCCCGCCCTCGCCCCGGCAGTCCGCTGGCCGCGCTCAGCCCGCAGGAACGCCTGGTCCTGGTGATGCGGCTGCACGAGGGCGTCGCCGAGGAACAGACGGCGGCGCTGCTCGGACTGCCCGCCGAGCGCGTGCGGGCCATCTTCAACCGCGCGATGGCGAACGTGCTGCGCCCGCCCGGGCGCCCGTCGCCCAAGGTGGCGGGCATCGAGGCGGTGCCGTCATGAGACGGGAGCCGGCATGGCGGGGATGAGACGTGAGGAGACCGTACGGCGGATGCTGGAGCAGTCACCGCCGCCCGTGCCACCCGACCTGCATGGGGACGCCGCGCGGCGCGGCGCCCGCCTACTGCGGCGCAGGGCGCTGCTTCGCCGCGCGATGTGGCTGCTGTTGCTGGCGGTGATCGTGGCGTTCGTGGTGTGGGCGCTGACGGCCCGCCCGTGGGTGGAGCCGCCGTCGGAGACGACTCCACCGCTCACGGGCTGGTGACCGGCGCCTACCGGCCGAGCGCCTGCTGGAGGTCTTCGAGCAGGTCGTCGACGTTCTCGATGCCCACGGACAGGCGCACCAGGTCGGCGGGGACCTCGAGCGCGGAACCGGCCACCGACGCGTGCGTCATCCGCCCGGGGTGCTCGATCAGGGACTCGACGCCGCCCAGCGACTCGCCGAGCGTGAACACCTCGGCCCGGTTGCACACCTCGACGGCCGCCTCCTCACCGCCCTCCACGCGGAAGGAGACCATGCCGCCGAAGGCGCGCATCTGCTTGGCGGCGACCTCGTGCCCCGGGTGGTCCGGCAGCCCCGGGTACAGGACGCTCGTCACGCGCGGGTGACGGCTGAGCATGTCGGCGATCTTCGTGGCGTTCTCGCTGTGCCGGTCCATGCGCACCGAGAGCGTCTTGGTGCCGCGCAGCACCAGCCAGGAGTCGAAGGGGCCGGCGACCGCGCCCATCGCGTTCTGGTGGAAGGCGAGCTCCTCGCCCAGCTCCGCGTCGCCGGTGATCAGGGCGCCGCCGACGACGTCGGAGTGGCCCCCCATGTATTTGGTCAGGGAGTGCACGACGATGTCCGCGCCGAGTGCGAGCGGCTGCTGGAGGTACGGCGTGGCGAAGGTGTTGTCGACGACGAGCCGCGCGCCCGCGTCCCGGGCGACCTGGGCCACGGCGGCGATGTCGGTGATGCCGAGCAGCGGGTTGGAGGGGGTCTCCACCCAGACGACCTTGGTCTGCGGGGTGATCGCGGCCCGTACGGCGGCGGGGTCGGAGGTGTCGGCGACCGACCACTCCACGCCCCAGCGGGCGACGACCTTGGCGAAGAGGCGGAACGTGCCGCCGTAGGCGTCGTTCGGGATCACCACGTGGTCGCCCGGGCTGAGCAGCGTACGCAACAGGCAGTCCTCGGCCGCCAGTCCGGACGCGAACGCGAGACCGCGGCGGCCGCCCTCCAGGGCGGCGAGGTTCTCCTCCAGCGCGGTCCTGGTCGGATTCGCGCTGCGGCTGTACTCGTAGCCGCCGCGCAGGCCGCCGACACCGTCCTGCTTGTAGGTGGACACCTGGTAGATCGGCGGGACGACCGCTCCCGTGAGGGGGTCGGCGGTGTTGCCCGCGTGAATCGCGAGCGTCTCGAAGTGCTGACTGATGTGCCTGTCGCTCATGTGCCCGAGGGTAGTGCGCGGACGTCGCGGACGGCGGGCGCGGGCGCCCGACGGGCGGCGGGGGTACCGAACGAGTCGATGCGGGGGGTGCCGGACGGGTCGGGGCGGGGGGTGCCGGACGGGTCGGTGCGGGAGCGGGGATCGCGGGAAGTTTTCCACAGGGTCGGGCACCGGGTTGGCCAATTGTCGGCGCGGTCTGGTTCGCTTGTGACATGGAGATTCTCTGGGTCCTGATCGCGCTCGTCATGCTCGGCTTCGTGGTGTTGCCGTTCCTCCGGCGCCGGCGCGGCGCGGTGGGACTGGTCCCGCCCGGCCACCCCGACGCGGCGGACCCGGCGAACTACGGCTTCGCCCGCGAGGAGGAGCTGGACATCCGCATGCCCGGCCCCGACCAGGACCTGCTGGACGTGCTGGACCTGGTGCAGCGCACCCAGGACTACCGCGCGGCGCAGCAGCTGCTGGCCGGCACCGACGCGGAGGGCGAGCTGCGCTGGCAGCGCGTCCAGGCCTTCGCCGGCGCGGCCTCGCTGGAGCTGGCCCAGCGGCCCGGCGGGGTGAGCGAGGCGCCGGGCGGGCAGTGGCTGCGGGTGTGGCGCACCGAGGCACCCAAGGACGCGGGCGGCGCCGCGGTGCACGCCGAGTTCCTGGTGCAGCAGGCGTGGCGCACCGCGACACCCGGGACGGACGCCTTCCGGATCATCATGGAGGAGGCGAAGACAGCGTGCGGCGAGGCGGCGCTGCTGGCTCCGGGCGACCCGGTCCCGTACATCGTGGAGCTCTCCGTGGCCCGCGGACTCGGTTACTCCCAGCAGGACTTCGAGCAGGTCTGGCTGAAGATCCTCGACCGTGCCCCGGCCCACATGGGCGCGCATCTGGCCGCGCTGCAGTACTGGTGCGAGAAGTGGCACGGTTCGCGGCAGCTGGCGTACTCCTTCGCGGAGGCCGCGGCGGCGCGGGCGCCGCAGGGGTCGCTCCTCGCCGCCATGCCGCTCTTCGCGGTGTTCGAGCACCTTCCCGAGGTGACCCTGGTCGCCGGTTTCTACCAGAGCGAGGTCGTCAGCAAGGCCATCCACGGCGCGCTGCACGCGGTGCACTCGGCCCGCCCCGACGATCCGATGCTGGCGCACGTACGGCACCTGCTGGTGTTCTTCCTGGTCCGCGCGGAGCGCTGGGCGGAGGCCATGAACCAGCTCATACACATCGACGGCCACGTGGGCGCGCTGCCCTGGACGCTGTCCCCCGACCCCGCCGCCGAGTTCGCGGTCTACCGCGCCCTGGCGGTCGCCGGCTACGAGGCGAACGGCGGCAGCCCGGCCACCCTGCCGCACTGAGCCCGCGGTCCCGCCGGTGACGCGGGTTCGCAGTATCGCTTCTCCCTCACTCGTTCGAGCGGTGGGAAGGCAGGCAGGCCCGTTACGCTGACGCCTGGGATCAGAATCGCGCCCATGGGAGCAACGATGACCACCTCCGCCGCCGGGCAACCGCTCATCCCCCAACCACCGGCCACGGTTGCCGCGCTGAGGCAAGCGATCAGGCAGATCGCGCCTGCCGCCCTGCCGGCGTTCACCCGGGAACTGGACCAAGCGGCCGACCAGTCACGGCAGGGCTCCGACCTGGCACCGCTCCAGCGGTTCATCGCCCAGTGGGCCGTCTATGTGCACATCCAGCGCCGCCCTGACCTGGCAGCCGGTCTCCGCCACTGGGAGAAGATCGCTGAATCGGGCGACGCCGCGCAGGCCCGGCAGGCCGCCCACGAAATTGGGCGGATCCTGGACGAGGCCCACGCGGCCGTCGGCCTCCCGGCCCGGTGAGCGCCGACTGGCGCTGGGAGTACGACCCCGACCACGATCACGTGGCAGGCGGGCTTCCCGTTCACGTCGTGGCGGAGGTGGAGCGTCTGGCCGGCCAACTCGTCGACCTGGCCAGTACAGGTGTCGACGTCAGCGACATGGGAAACGGCCCTCGACCGGGCGGTCTGCGCCGTATGGATGCCGTCGGCGGCTGGTTCTACTTCTTGGTCGCACCACGTGACCCACTGATCATCATCGTCCGTATCATCCCCCCGTTCGAGGCGCTGTAGGCGCCGGTCTCCGCGGTGTTTCGCCCTCGGTGTGAGGCCGCCCGCCCGGCGGAACGGGCGAGACGGGTCTCACGGAGGTGGCGGGGAGGTTCCGCGGTGTCAGATCGTTGCTGTGTCGATGACGAAGCGGTAGCGGACGTCGCTGTCCAGGACGCGTTCGTAGGCCTCGTTGATCTCGGCCGCGCCGATCAGCTCGATCTCCGCGCCGATGCCGTGCGTGGCGCAGAAGTCCAGCATCTCCTGGGTCTCGGCGATGCCGCCGATCATCGACCCGGCGAGAGTCTTGCCGCCGCCGATGACCGAGAAGAGGTTCAGGGAGACGGGCTCCTCGGGGGCGCCGACGTTCGCCAGCGTGCCCTCGGTCCTCAGCAGCGACAGATAGGCGCCGAGGTCCAGCGGTGCCGACACGGTCGACACGATGAGGTCGAAGGTGCCGCGCAGGTCCTCGAAGGTCTTCGGGTCGGCGGTGGCGCGGTAGTGGTCGGCGCCCAGCTTCAGGCCGTCGTCCTTCTTGCGCAGGGACTGCGACAGCACCGTCACCTCCGCGCCCAGCGCGTGCGCGATCTTGACGCCCATGTGGCCGAGGCCGCCCATGCCGAGGATGGCGACCTTCTTGCCGGGGCCGGCGCCCCAGCGCTTCAGCGGGGAGTACGTGGTGATGCCGGCGCACAGCAGGGGCGCGGCGACGTCGAGGGCCAGGCCGTCGGGGATGCGGACGACGTAGTTCTCGTCGACCACGATCGTCTGCGCGTAGCCGCCGTAGGTGGGCTCGCCGTTCTTGTCCAGGGCGTTGTAGGTGCCGACCATGCCCCCGGTGCAGTACTGCTCCCGTCCGGCCCTGCAGTTGTCGCACTCGCGGCAGGAGTCGACCATGCAGCCGACGCCCACACGGTCGCCGACGGCGTACTTGGTGACGCCGGGGCCGACCTCGGACACGACACCGGCGATCTCGTGGCCGGGGACCATCGGGAAGATCGCCTCGCCCCATCCCTCCCGGACCTGGTGGATGTCGGAGTGACAGATGCCCGCGAACTTGATGTCGATCAGTACGTCGTGCTCGCCGACCTCCCGCCGCTCAATGGTCGTCCGCTCCAGCGGAGCCTTGGCGGCGGGTGCGGCGTAGGCAGCAACAGTGGTCATGCCGGGTTCTCCTTGTGAGGTGGTCGTGCACCCGGCTTCCTTCCGTCAGGCCGGGCACAGGCTCCAGCCTGGGACGACGGAGGCGATCCACCCAGACCCCCGCTCTGCCTACGTTCGCCGTGCGTACCACTGGCAGGGACAGGCTTTCCGGTCGTACGACCGGGAATACTGGGACGTATGGATGAGCAGCACACCGATCCGGCCGGCCCGGCGAACGGCGGTCTCGACCCGCGTGCGGAGCTCAGCGAGTTCCTGCGGACGCGGCGGGCCCGGCTGAAGCCGGAGGACGTCGGTCTGCCGGACTTCGGACGCCACCGCCGGGTCCCGGGTCTGCGCCGCGAGGAGCTGGCGCAGCTCGCCGGCGTGTCCGTGGCCTACTACACGCGCCTGGAGCAGGGCAACGGGCGGAACGTGTCGGCGGAGGTGCTGGACTCGATCGCGCGCGCACTGCGCCTCACCGACGCCGAGCGCGCCCATCTGACGCATCTGGCGAAGCCGAAGCGGCACCGGAAGCGGCAGCCGCCCCGGACGCAGCAGGTGCGCGTGGCGCTGCGGCAGCTGCTGGACTCGATGGACACGGTCCCGGCGTACGTGGTGGGCCGGCGCTCGGAGATCCTCGCCTGGAACCGGATGGCCGCGGCGCTCTTCGGGGACTGGGGCCGGATGCCGGCGCAGGAGCGGAACTGGGCGCGGCTGGTGTTCCTGAACCCGGACTACCGGGAGCTGTTCGTGGAGTGGGACCAGAAGGCGTCCGACATGGTCGCCTATCTGCGCATGGACGCGGGCTACCACCCGGAGGACCCTCAGCTGTCCGCCCTGGTCGGTGAGCTGTCGGTCAAGAGCGAGCAGTTCAGGACGCTGTGGGCCGCGCACGACGTGAAGGAGAAGAGCCACGGCGTCAAGCGGGTGAGGCACCCGCTGGTGGGTGAACTGACGCTGCTGTGGGAGTCGTTCCGCCCGGCGGCGGAGACCGAGCAGTCGCTGGTCACCTACTTCGCGGAGCCGGGCTCCCCGTCGGCGGAGGCGCTGCGGCTGCTGGCGAGCTGGGGCGCGGACGCTCGGCAGCAGGGCGCGGACGCCGCGGCCCCGTGACACGGACGACGGGACGGCCCGCCGGAAGCAGTGCTTCCGGCGGGCCGTCCCTGGATTCCGGGGTGGTCTACTTGCCGTAGTAGGCGTTGTAGAGCGAGATCGTCGACTTGTTGCCCTTCCTGTCGGCGACCTTGGCATGGAAGGAGACGGCCTTCCCCTTGGCGGGGTTCTTGAAGGTGATCCTGCCCTTCTTGACCGTGGTCTTCTTCCAGGTCTTGCCGTAGTCGTACGACACGTACACCGACAGGGACTTCAGGTTCCTGCCCTTGGCGGCACCCTCCACGGAGACCGGAACGGTGACCTTCTTACCGGCCGGCACCTTGCTGTCCAGGCCCGTGGCCGCGAGGAAGCGGACCGTGGAGGCGGGCAGCTGCTGGGAGCCGGCCGTCTTCCTGGAACGGAACGTCCAGCTCGCGTCGATCCGCGTGGACGCGGCGGCCACCTTGGCGCTCCGCTTGACCGAGGTGGTCAGCCGGTACGCGGCGTCACCCGACGGAACCTTGAACTCCCCCTCACCGAACAGCGGGTCGTCGTTGGAGCCGACCTTCTTGCCGTTGCGGTAGAGGCTGGTGGTGGCCGAGGTGTACACCGAGGAACCGGAGTGGCCCTTGCCGTCGGCGAACAGCGGAACCGTTCCGGAGATGGTGTTGCCGTCCCGGAAGATGCCGTAGTCGGAGGTGAGACGCGGCCCGAAGACGGCCGTGTTCACGGTCTCCCGGTACGTCCTGCCGGCCTTCAGGCTCTTCCCGGCGGCGATGACGTACCCGGCGTCGGAAATGGGCCAGCCGTCCTCGTCGACACCGCTCTGCTGCTCGAAGTCGAGGTCCCACCGGGCCCCGCCCACCGCGGACAGGTGCAGGGTGCGGCTGCCGGGCAGGCTCTGCGCGTGGCCGAACGAGGAGGCGCCGCTGCTTCCGGGCAGCGAGCCATAGGCGTTGACGACGCCCTTCTTGCCGCTCGCCGCCGCGCCCATGCCCACCTTCACCGTGGCGAAGTCGCCCGCCTTGTAGTGCCGGGTGTAGCCGGTGGCGAGCCTCTTCACCTTGGCGCCGACGACGGTGTCGTACTGCTCCTTGGCGCCCTTGCTGAAGTGGGCGTCCCACTGCTGGTACAGCGAGCCGCCGAGCTGCGGACCGAGGTGGGCGGAGCGGAAGTTGTCGTACGAGTCCAGCCACCAGCCGAAGGAGTGGCTGCTGTCCCTGGTCTCGACGGTGTAGTCGGCCGAGGCGAATTCGGGCTTGGCCTTCCTGTCCGCCACGGTGATGTTCACCGGCTCGGCCTTGCGGGCGTCCAGGGTGACCGTGGTGTTCCTGCCGACGTCCAGCTTCGGCTGGGCCAGCCAGTCGGCGCCCTCGTACTTCTCCGGGTCCGCGGAGACGAAGATCCCGGTGTCCAGGACGTAGCCGCCCTTGGGCACGCGGAGCGTGACGGTGCCGTCGGCGTCGTAGGGCTGGTACCACTGGTCGGCGCCCAGACCGGAGAGGCCGACCAGACCGGCGACGTAGTTGGTGGCCGGCTTGCCGGCACGGTCGAGGAACTTCAGCGTCACGTCGTACGACTGGACCTCGCGCTGCACCGCGGCCGCCGTGCGCACGGTCTGCCCGCCGCCCGTCGCGACCACGTACGCCGAGTAGGCACCGTCGACCGTGCCGCCGAGCCGGGTGTCGACGGTCAGGTCCACGGAGGCCTTGCCGCCCGCGGGGACCGTGACGGTGGTGGCGCCCAGCTCGAAGAAGCCGGCCGGGGCGGCCTTGCCCTTGGGGTTGGTGGCCGTCGACGTCAGCTTGAGCGTGACGTCCTTGCTGCCGAGGTTGCGGTAGGTGATCTGCTCGGTGACCGGCTTGTCGTCGGTGTGCGGCCACTGCTGGACACCGAAGCTCAGCGACACCGGTTCGGCGATCACGGTCTGCTTGACGGCCACGTCGACCTGGACCCGGCCCGAACCCTGTTCGAACGGCGTGTACGCGCCGCCCTTGGCGGACGCGGTGAGCGCGCCCTTCAGCTCCACGGAGGACCACGTCGGGTGCTGCTGCTTCAGGAGCGCCGCGGCGCCCGCGACATGCGGGGTCGCCATCGACGTACCAGAGATGGTCATATACCCGGCCGGCTTCTCGCCGACCTCCTTGGCGATGTCGTTGCCCTTCGCCGAGGCGGCCGTGATGTCGACGCCGGGAGCGGTGACGTCCGGCTTGACGGCGCCGTCGCCGACGCGGGGACCGGTGGAGGAGAAGTCGGCGAGCCGGTCCTTGCCGTCGACGGCGCCGACGGTGAGGGCGGCGTCCGCGCTGCCGGGCGAACCGATCGACTGCGGACCCTCGTTGCCGGCCGCGACGGCGAACAGGACGCCCTTCTCCGCGGAGAGCTTGTTGACCGCCGCCTCCAGCGGGTCGACCTCGGCCGTGTCCATGCCGCCGAGGCTCATGTTGACGACGTCGGCGCCCTGTGCGGCCGCCCACTCCATCCCGGCGAGGATGCCGGAGTCGTCACCGAAGCCGGTGTCGTCGAGGACCTTGCCGTTGAGGACCGTGGCACCGGGCGCGACGCCCTTGAACCTGCCCTTGGACTTGGCGCCCGTACCGGCCGCGATGGACGCGACATGGGTGCCGTGGCCGACCTTGTCGCCGACGGTGGGCGCGCTGGTGAAGTTCTTGGAGGCGGTCACCTGGCCCTTGAGGTCCGGGTGGGTGGCGTCGACGCCGGTGTCCAGTACGGCGATCCTGACGCCCTTGCCGTCGTAGCCGGCCGCCCAGGCCTTGGGCGTGCCGATCTGCGCCACCGAGGTGTCGAGGGAGGCCTTGCGGACCCCGTCCAGCCAGACGTGGGCGACACCGGAGGCGGTCCGGTCGCCGTTGGTGACGGCGTCCCACAGTTCGGAGGCGTCCTCGTGCGGGGTCTGCACCGCGTCCGCGTTCAGGGACTTCAGCGCCCGGCGGACCGTGCCCGCCTCACGGACGTCGGCCTTGGCGGTCTGCGCGCCGCCCTTGTAGCCGACGATGACCTTCAGGCCCCGCTTCTGGGAGCCGCGGGTCGCGGACCTGTTCAACTCGGTGATGTCGAAGAGCCGCTGGTCCAGTCTGCCGCTCGCGATCAGCCGGGCGGCGTCCACGGGTATCACCAGCGTGTGGCCGCCGGTCCTGCGGACCTGGACGGGTATGTGCTCCCGGCCTACGGCCCGCTCCAGCCCGACGACACGGCCCTTGGCGTCCACCGCCACCCGGTCACCCGTGATCAGCGTGATCCGGTGCGTGGCCTTCGCCGCGGAGGCCGCGGGCGCCGAACCGGCCGCCGCGCGCTCCCCGTTCGCCGACGCGGGGCCGGCCATGCCCGCCGCGAGCGCCACGGCCGTCGCCGTGGCGACCGTGGCCGCGCACGCCCTCTTCACTTGTCTGCGCAAGGTTCCCCCTATGCGGAGTCGCCGGGTGAAGAGCAGTCACCCGTCCAGGGGTGGTCTCGTACGCCTGCGCGCACCCCCCGGATCACGCAGTATGCCGGGGGTGATCAAGTGCCCTCAACCACTGCCGGGCCGAGGGCCGAAGTCGCCGGGTGACTGTAACGCCGACGCCGGAACTCCGTTACACAACCGCGTGGTTGGCAGTGGGGAGCGCCACGGGTGCGAAACGGCCGATGCCCCCGTCCGCTCCCGGAGGAGGGGACGAGGGCATCGGCCGGGTGGGTGGGGTGCTCCGTGTCCGGAGGGCGGCGTCAGACGGCCGAGCCCGCCTTCCACTGCTCCCAGCTCATGTTCCAGCCGTTGAGACCGTTGTCCGGGGCGATGGTCTTGTCACCGGTGTTCTGGACGACGACCACGTCACCCACGATCGAGTTGTCGTAGAACCAGGAACCGGGCGTGTTCGGGTCGCCGGCGCCCTTGGCGTCGGCCAGGCCGACGCAGCCGTGGCTGGTGTTGACGCTGCCGAAGATGGACTTGGCGCCCCAGTAGTTGCCGTGGATGAAGGTGCCGGAGGTGCTCAGACGCATGGCGTGCGGCACGTCCTTGATGTCGTACTCGCCCTTGCCGTCGTCGTCGGTGAAGCCGACCGTCGCGCCGTTCATCCGGGTCTCCTTGAACTTCTCGGAGATCACCATCTGGCCCTCGTACGTCTTGTTCTCGGGCGCGCCGGCGGAGATCGGGATGGTGCGGACGGTCTTGCCGTCCTGCGTGACCTTCATCTGCTTGGTCTTGGCGTCGACGTAGGAGACCTGGTTGCGGCCGATCTTGAAGGTGACCGTCTTCTGCTGGACACCGTAGACGCCCTCGGCGCCCTCGACACCGTCGAGCGCCAGCTTCAGCGTGACGGTGGAGCCCTCCTGCCAGTACTCGTCGGGCCGGCAGTCCATCCGGTTGGCGTTGAACCAGTGGCAGGCGACCTCCTGGCCACTGGTGGTGGAGACGGTGACGCCCTTCTGGACCGCGGCCTTGTTGGTGATCGCCTTGTCGAAGTTGATCGACACGGGCATGCCGACGCCGACCGTGGTGCCGTTGTCCGGGGTGAAGTTGCCGATGAAGCTGTTGGCCTGGGAGACCGTGGTGAACGACGCGTTCTCATGGGCGGCGAGGCCCTCGGAGTCCTCGGCGGTGGCCGTCACCTTGTAGGTGGTGGCGCGCTCGAGCTGGGCGCTGGGCTTCCAGCTCTTCTTGTCCGCGGATATCTCACCGTCGACGGCGGTGCCCTCGGAGGTGGTCATCTTCACCTCGGTGAGGGTGCCTTTGCTCACCGTGACGGCGGCGGAGTTGTTGATGGAGGCGTTCTTGGAACCGTCCTTCGGCGTGATCTTGATCTGCGCCTCGGAGGACTTCTTGGCCGCCGCCTCGTCCACCTGGGCCTGCGAGGTGTCCTTGCCGTCGCCGCCGGAGGCGCTGTCGTCACCGCCGGAACACGCCGAGAGCACCAGCACTCCGCCGAGCAGAGCGGACGCGGCCGCCAGACTCCTGCGCCGCTTACCGTCCGTCATCACACGCTTCTCCATCGTTGCCGAATCCCAACCCCACGAGTCCCCGGCGCGAAGCCGAGGGACCTCGTCCACAACCTTCAACGCTACGACCGGGTGATCCGGTTCCCCATGGCCCGGGGGTGTGGGGCTCACCACGTCCTCGGGGCGGACGGTGAGGACGCCGGTCCGTGCCCCCTGTGAGACGTCGCACCCCCGGCGGCGGTTGCCGACCGGGGTCACGATTTCCCCAAGCCGCCTCAACCCGCCCGGCCCGCCCCGTCCCCGTCGTCGTCGTAGGACTCCTCGTCGAACTCCCCGTCATCTTCCCCGTCGAGGTCCCACTCCGGCGAGTCCGGGTCGTAGTCGATCCGCTCGCTGCTCCAGGAGGCCTGCAGGAGTTCGACCCCCGGCACCTCGCCGACCAGGCTGAACGGATCGACCAGATACGCGAGGGCCTCCGCGGTGTCCTCCGTCACCACACTTTCGGCGTGTACCCGTTCCCCGTCCGGCACACCTTCCTCGTCCCTGATCCTGCGCAGCGCGGCCTTGGTCACCGCGTCCTCGTCGTCGATTTCGAGGACGAGCTCGGCACGAAGCCGTACAAACCGTGATGTCTCTGGAGTGCTCATCCCTGGAGCGTACGACCAAGGGCTCCCGTGACTTTCCTGTGACCCGCGACTTTCACTAACATCGGCCCACACGGCCAATTCGCCAGCGCCACAAGGGGATCGATATTCCGTGTCATCCGCGCTCCGTCCGTTGCTGACCGCCACCGCCGCGGGCACGCTGCTGTGCGCCCTGTGGTTCGTCCCGTCCGCGAACGCGTCGTCGGACACCCCGGCGGGGGACGCGCCTTCGGCGAGCCCCTCTCCCCAGGTCACCGAGCAGGCGAGAGTCGTGTCCGGCACCACGTCGGCGTCCCTGGAGGGCACCGGCCAGGAGGTCCGTCTCGCGGACACCGGCAGCTTCGACAGCACCCCGTACATCATCGGCGGCACGGCCTCGCTCGCCCTCGGCGCCGGCTTCGTCGTCTACTCGGTACGCCGGGAACGGCTGGACTTCTGACCGGGGCCCCGCGACGGCACGTCCCGCGGGGCCCGGCCGGGTCAGCGCAGCGGCCCGGTGACCGTCTCCACGGCGGCGACCAGCCGCCCGTCACGCACGAACGCGCCGGCCGCTTCGAGGTCGGGCGCCAGATAGCGGTCCGGTCCGGGGCCGCCGACCCCCGCCTCCCGGACGGCCTCGATGACGGCTCGCGTGGCCGGCGCCGGCGTCAGCCCTTCGCGCAGTTCGACGGCCCGCGCGGCCGCGTACAGCTCCACGGCGACGACCCGGGTGAGGTTGTCGACGGCGGTACGCAGTTTGCGTGCGGCCGACCAGCCCATCGAGACGTGGTCCTCCTGCATCGCCGAGGACGGGATCGAGTCCGCCGACGCCGGTACGGCGAGCCGCTTCAACTCGCTGACCAGGGCGGCCTGGGTGTACTGGGCGATCATCAGTCCGGAGTCGACACCGGCGTCGTCGGCGAGGAACGGCGGCAGTCCGTGGCTGCGGTTCTTGTCCAGCAGCCGGTCGGTGCGGCGCTCGGCGATGGAGGCGAGGTCGGCGACGGCGATGGCGAGGAAGTCCAGCACGTAGGCGACGGGCGCCCCGTGGAAGTTGCCGTTGGACTCCACCCGCCCGTCGGGCAGTACGACGGGATTGTCGACGGCGGAGGCGAGTTCACGCTCGGCGACCAGCCGTGCGTGGGCCAGGGTGTCGCGTCCGGCACCGGCGACCTGCGGGGCGCAGCGCACGGAGTAGGCGTCCTGGACCCGGGGGGCGTCGTCCTGGTGATGCCCCGTCAGCCCCGAGTCCTTCAGTACGGCGAGCATGTTGGCGGCGCTCGCGGCCTGACCCGGGTGCGGACGGATGGCGTGCAGCTCGGGAGCGAGCACCTTGTCGGTGCCGAGGAGGGCCTCCAGGCTGAGGGCGGCCGTGACATCGGCGGACTTGTAGAGGAGGTCCAGGTCGGCGAGGGCCATGACCAGCATGCCGAGCATGCCGTCGGTGCCGTTGAGGAGGGCGAGACCTTCCTTCTCGCGCAGTTCGACGGGGCGGATGCCGTGTTCGGCGAGCAGGTCGCCGGCCGGCCGTACGGTCCCGTCGGGGCCCTCGGCGTCCCCTTCGCCCATCAGGGTGAGGGCGCAGTGGGAGAGCGGGGCCAGGTCGCCGGAGCAGCCCAGGGAGCCGTACTCGTGGACGACCGGGGTGATCCCGGCGTTGAGCACGTCGGCCATCGTCTGCGCGACCTCGGGCCGGACTCCGGTACGGCCGGAGCAGACGGTCTTCAGCCGGAGGAACATCAGGGCGCGGACGACCTCCCGCTCCACGCGGGGCCCCATGCCGGCGGCGTGCGAACGGACGATGTTGCGCTGCAGCTGAGCGCGCAGCTCGGGGCTGATGTGCCGGGTCGCCAGGGCGCCGAAGCCGGTGCTCACCCCGTAGACGGGATCCGGCTTGGCGGCCAGGGCGTCCACGATCTCGCGGGACGCGGTGAGGGCGGCCACCGCCTCCGCGGACAGTTCGACGCGGGCACCCCCGCGCGCCACGGCGAGCACGTCGGACGCGGTCACGCCCGCTGTCCCCACCACCACAGTGTGCATATCCATATTCAGGAGCGTACGCAGTGAATTCAGCGATGTCACCCCTGGAGGCACCCCGCACCCCTTACCGATACGTCACACCCGCGCCCTACGGCGAATGCCGCCCCCGGAACCGGCGCCGCTCCCCGTCCGACGCCCGCGACGGCTCGTCCGCGAGCCGTACGACGGGATCGTCGGGCCCCTCCCGCCCCGCCACCACCGGATGGACGGCCCGCTCCGCCTTGGCCCGGTACTGCGCCGCGTCGGCCAGCCGGAACAGCCGGCGGGCGGAGTGCACCGGCCCGATCGGGTCCTCGGTGGACGCCACCCCGCAGGCCACACCGTCCCCGATGCCCAGCTCCACGGCACGCCGGCACACCTCGTCAGCCGTCTTGACGACCTCGTCGGCCGGCGGCCCCACCGCCAGCAGACAGAACTCGTCCCCGCCGAGCCGCGCCGCCAGCGCCCCGGGCAGCATGGCCCCGCACAGCGACAGCACCATCCCGAACCGCTCCAGCAGCCGGTCCCCCACGGCATGTCCCAGCGTGTCGTTGACCCGCTTCAGCCCGTTCAGGTCGCACACGACCAGGCTGACGACGGCGCCGTCCCGCCGGTGCCGCTCCACGGCCTCGTCGAGCCGGGCGTCCACGGCGCGCCGGTTGGCGAGCCCGGTCAGCGAGTCGGTGAAGGCCAGCCGCCGGACCTCCTCCAGCCGCTCCGTCTGCGCGATCCCGGCGGCCACCACGGCGGCCAGCACCGTCGCGAAATCGGCGTCCGCCCGCCCGAAGACGGGCACACCGACCGCCCGGGCCACATACAGCTCACCCCACGCCCGCCCGTGCAGCACGATCGGCGCCACCACACAGCACCCGCGCCCCCGCCGCCGGAGGGCCGCGACCCGCTGGTGGCAGTACCCGGGCCGCCCCGCCGAGGCCCCCTCGGCGGTCTCCACCCACGCGTCGGGCTCACCGCCCCCCGCCCACCGCTCATGCAGGAACTCGGTGATCTCGGCGAACTGGTGCACCGGGTAGGACTCGTCCTCCGGGAACTCCTCCTCCCCCTCGGCCAGCTCCCCGACGTTCACCAGCACCCGCAGCCGCCCCAGCTCGCGCTCCCACACCGACAACGCGGCGAAACTCCCGCCCAGTGCCCGGCAGGCACCGCCGGCCGCGGCCCGCCAGGACTCCCGCGCACTGTGCGCGGCGGCCATGCCCTGGGCCAGCGTCACCACGGCCGCCAGCCGGCTCTCCTCACCCATCCCCCCAGATTAGGGATGTTCGAGACCAATCAGGACATCGAGGAAGCGAGGGATCACTCTCCGGGCCACTGCGGCGTGCGCTTCTCGTTGAAGGCGGCCACCCCCTCCGCCCGGTCGCCCGAGAACGCCACCGACCGCCAGGCGGCATCCTCGACCTCGAGCCCGGCGGACAGATCCAGCCCGTGCCCCAGCCGCAGCGCCCGCTTGGCCGCCCGCAGCCCCACCGGCGAGTTCGCGGCGATCCGGGCAGCCATGGCCAGGGCCTCCTCCCGGTCCCGTCCCTCCTCCACCAGCTCGTCGATCAGCCCCAGCTCCCGGGCCTCACCGGCCTCCACCCGGCGCGCGGTGAAGATCAGCTCGGCGGCACGGGCCGCACCCACCCGCCGGGGCAGCAGCTGCGTACCGCCCCCGCCCGGAATCACCCCGACGGACACCTCGGGCAGCCCCATGACCGCCGTCCGGTCCGCGACGATCACATCGCACGACAGGGCCAGCTCGAACCCGCCCCCCAGCGCGAACCCGTGCACGGCCGCCACCGTCGGCACCGGCAGCTCCAGCACCCCGGTGTACGCCCCGCGTGCGACGGGCCGCTGACGCACCAGATCGGCGTCGCTGAAGGAATTGCGCTCCTTGAGATCCGCACCCACGCAGAACGCCCGCTCGTGCGACGACGTCAGCACCACCGCCCGCACATCACGGTCCGCCGCCAGTGCCGCGCAGGCCCAGGCGACGGACCGGGCCATCTCGGTCGACACGGCGTTCATGGCCTTGGGGCGGTCGAGGACGAGCTCCGCGACATGTCCCTGCTCGTGCCGGCGCACCAGCACGAACTCCCCGAACCGTTCCTCACTCATGACACCCTCCGGTTAACGCGGGTTAACTTCGCTCGCTCCCGATCATCGCAGCCGACGCCCGCACGGAAAAGGGCGCACGCCCGGTTCCCTCGTCACCCCCCGCCCACCCGTTCGAGTGACATGCGGCCGACTCCGCCCCTCCGCCCCACGGGAGCGCATAGCGTGCGCACACCGCGGCGCGTCGGGGGCGCGCGGCAGGGGAGGAAGAGCGATGACACCGAAGACACCGCACACGGCCGAGCAGCCCGGCCGCTTTCCCCGTATCCGGGGCCGTCACCGCAAGCCCCGCCCCCGCAAGGTACTGCTGGCCGCGGGCGGCCTGGCCCTGGCCGCGGGCGCCGTGACCCTGATCCGCCTGACCTCGGCACCCGACGGCGGGACGGACATCGGCGTGGAGGCGGGCCCGCGCCCCACCCCCCACCCGGAATCGAGCACACCCACCACGGCGTCACCCCCTGCGAGCGGCCGGGCGACCGCACCGCCCCCCGAGGCGAGCCCGTCCTCGCCCGAGGCCCTGGGCGGCAAGCACAAGGCCCCCCTCACCGCACCGGAACCACAGTCCACGCCCCCGAGCCCCACAACCACCACCCCGAAGGCGCCGACCGCACCGAGGAACACCCCGCCCCCGCGCTCGGCGAGCACTCCGCCGGACACCCCCCGCACCCCCGGCCCTCCGCCGCCCGACCACAGGGAACCGGCCCCGGACCGCCCGAACGGACCGACTCCGACGCCCGAGCCCGAACCCGAGCCGGACCCGGGTCTGTGCGTACCGATCATCGGCCTGTGCGTGGGGGCCGCGGACTCCGCCTAGGCAGACGAAGCGGAAGGAGCGGCCCCGTTCCGGCGGGTGAGCAGCCAGGGCTCCACCACACCGAGCCCACGCACCGGCCGCTGCCACATCGGTTGGAGCGCGAACCGGTACGCCGGCGGCTCCTCGCCCTCCTTCTCCGCCGCGGCCACCGCCTCGGCCGCCGCCGCCTCGGAGGCGGGCGCGTCACCGGTACGGATCAGCTCCTCGGCGAACGCGGTGTCGACGAGCACGGCGTCGCGGGGCGCTATGGAGGTGAGCCGGGACGCCAGATTCACGGTCGTACCGAACACATCACCCATGCGGGTGGTCACCGTGCCGAACGCCATGCCGACCCGCAGCTCGGGCATGGTCTCGTCGTTCGCCATGGTCTCGATCAGGCGCATCGCGATCTCCGCGGCGGTACCGGCGTCGTCCGCCGCGTAGAGCACCTCGTCGCCCAGCGTCTTGATGAGCCGCCCGCCACGCGCCGCGACCAGGTCGGCCGCGGTGGTCTCGAAGGCCTCGACGAGCTCGCCGAGCTCCTCCTCCTCCATCCGCCGGGTCAGCCGCGTGAACCCCACGAGGTCCGCGAAGGCGACGGCCAGCCGCCGGTCGACCATCTCCTCGTCGTCGGCCCCCTGCACGACCCGGCCGGCGGAGGCGGCGAGCTGCCGCCGCCAGACGTACACCAGGAACTCCTCCAGCTCGGGCAGGAGCAGTTCGACGATCGGGTACGTGACCTCGGTGCGGGTCATGCCCGGTTCGGGCGGCTCGGTCAGCCCTTCCAGGAAGGAATCGATCTGCCATTCGGCCAGCCGTGCGGTGGTCTGCCCGGTGGACCGCGCCACCTGCACCGCCATGGCCTCGCTGAGCAGCCCCGCCTCCACCAGACCGGCGAGGCGGCGCAGCGCGAGAACGTCCGCCTCCGTCAGAGCCTTGGCCTGGCCGACGTCGGCGAAGCCCATGGCCCGCCAGAAGCGGGTGGCCAGCTCCATGGTGACGCCGGCGCTGCGGGCGGCCTGAAACGGTGTGTAACGGCGCTCGGCGCCCAGAATGAGCTGTTCGAGGCGCAGAGCAAGCGGATCCTCGCCGGCGCCCTGCGCGTCCGTTCCGGAACCCGAGTCGTCGACGGTCACGCGTTGCTGCCCTTCCGATCTGCCACGGCCATGGATCGACCGGGCTCAACTCTACGGCAGGTGTGCGCCAGCTCACTCCGTCAGGTTGAGCCGGGGGTGCGTTGGCGGTCCGTTCGTCTGCGGGTGCCCGGTGTGGGTTGCGCAACCCGGCACTTGCGGGGTGCCTCCCCCACTCTCGGCTGCGCTCGAGCGGGGGGACCCCCATCGCCCTGCGGCACGACTGCCCGCGGGTATGCCGCCTACGGCGGGGAGGGGGCGGGGTGGGGGTGTCCGCCCGCAGTGGCTGGCGCGTCCGCACCCTTCACCCCCACCAACAAGCTCAGTCGCGCCAGTCCGAGGACGGACACCCCCACCCCGCCCCCGCACCACCCACCCACCCACCCACCCACCGTGGGCGCTACGCGCACCCCCACCGGAGGGAGAGTGGCGCCGCAGGCGTCAACCCCTGCCCGTAGCGGGCCGCAGGTGGACGATGTCGCCCGCCCCCACCGGCTCCTGCACGCCCGACTCCGTGGCCAGAACCAGCCGCCCGTCGCCGTCCACCGCCACGGCCTCCCCCACCACGGCCCGGTCCCCCGGCAGCTCCGCCCGCACCACCCGCCCGAGCGTCGCGCACCCCGCCGCATACGCCTCCTGCAAGCCGCACTCCCCCGCGTCCCCGCCCGCGGCCCGCCACCGGCCGTACCACTCCTCCAGCGACCGCAGCATCGCCCGCAGCAGCGGATCCCGGTCCGTGCTCACCGCCCCCGCCAACGCCAACGACCCCGCAGTGGGCACGGGCAGCTCATCGGCCCGCAGGCTGACGTTGATCCCGACACCGATCACCACTCCGTCGTCCCCGGCGCGTTCCGCAAGGATCCCACCGGCCTTCCGCTCCTCTCCCCCGACGGTGACCAGCAGGTCGTTGGGCCACTTCAACGCCGTATCGACCCCCGCCGCCCGCGACAGCCCGGTCGCCACCGCGACCCCGGTCAGCAACGGCAGCCAGCCCCACCGCGCCACCGGCACCTCGGCAGGACGCAACAGCACGGAGAAGAACAGCCCCGAGCGAGCCGGCGCCGTCCACCGACGGTCGAGGCGCCCCCGCGCGGCGGTCTGCTCCTCGGCGACGAGAACGACCCCCTCCTGCACCGGCCCCCCGGCGGCCCGGTCCACCAGATCGGAGTTCGTGGACCCGGTGCGCTGCACCACCTCCACCTCCCGCCACAGAGCCCCCTCCCGCACCAGCCCTCGACGCAACACGGAGGCATTCAGCGGAGGCCGGTCCAGATCGGACCACCGGCTACGGGCGGATCGGGAGGATTCAGAGTCATCTCGGGGCGTCATGCAACCCACACTAGGTGTGGGAAACACCGCACTGCCGAACGGAAGGCCCCCCACTACGCTACGGATGAGTAACCGTCCCCCCTTTTGAGCAGGCAGGGAGCCGCATCCCGATGTCCGAGCCGGAAGAGCAGCAGCCTGACATTCACACGACCGCGGGCAAGCTCGCGGATCTTCAGCGTCGTATCGAAGAGGCGACGCACGCCGGCTCCGCACGCGCCGTCGAGAAGCAGCACGCCAAGGGCAAGCTGACGGCTCGTGAGCGGATCGACCTCCTGCTCGACGAGGGTTCCTTCGTCGAACTGGACGAGTTCGCCCGGCACCGCTCCACCAACTTCGGCCTCGACGCCAACCGCCCCTACGGCGACGGCGTCGTCACGGGCTACGGCACCGTCGACGGCCGCCCGGTCGCCGTCTTCTCCCAGGATTTCACCGTCTTCGGCGGAGCCCTCGGCGAGGTCTACGGCCAGAAGATCGTCAAGGTCATGGACTTCGCGCTGAAGACCGGCTGCCCGGTCATCGGCATCAACGACTCCGGCGGTGCCCGTATCCAGGAGGGCGTGGCCTCCCTCGGCGCGTACGGCGAGATCTTCCGCCGCAACACCCACGCCTCCGGAGTGATCCCGCAGATCAGCCTGGTCGTCGGCCCGTGCGCGGGCGGTGCCGTCTACTCCCCCGCGATCACCGACTTCACGATCATGGTCGACCAGACCAGCCACATGTTCATCACCGGCCCGGACGTCATCAAGACGGTCACCGGCGAGGACGTCGGCTTCGAGGAACTCGGCGGCGCCCGCACCCACAACGCCACCTCCGGCGTGGCCCACCACATGGCAGGCGACGAGAAGGACGCGATCGAGTACGTCAAGCAGCTCCTCTCCTACCTGCCGTCCAACAATCTCTCCGACCCCCCGGCCTTCCCGGAGGAGGCGGACCTGACGGTCACCGACGAGGACCGGGAGCTCGACACGATCGTCCCGGACTCGGCGAACCAGCCCTACGACATGCACGCCGTCATCGAGCACGTCCTGGACGACGGCGAGTTCTTCGAGACCCAACCCCTCTTCGCGCCCAACATCCTCACGGGCTACGGCCGCGTCGAGGGCCGCCCCGTCGGCATCGTCGCCAACCAGCCGATGCAGTTCGCCGGCTGTCTGGACATCACCGCGTCCGAGAAGGCGGCCCGCTTCGTGCGGACCTGCGACGCCTTCAACGTCCCGGTCATCACGTTCGTCGACGTCCCGGGCTTCCTGCCGGGTGTGGACCAGGAGCACGACGGCATCATCCGCCGCGGCGCCAAGCTGATCTTCGCCTACGCCGAGGCCACGGTCCCGCTGATCACCGTGATCACCCGCAAGGCGTTCGGTGGCGCGTACGACGTCATGGGCTCCAAGCACCTGGGCGCCGACCTCAACCTGGCCTGGCCGACCGCCCAGATCGCGGTGATGGGCGCGCAGGGCGCCGTCAACATCCTGCACCGGCGCACCATCGCCGAGTCGGGGGATCCGGACGAGGCCCGCGCCCAGCTGATGCAGGAGTACGAGGACGCCCTCCTCAACCCCTACGTGGCGGCCGAGCGCGGTTACGTCGACGCGGTGATCATGCCGTCCGACACCCGCCGTCACATCGTCCGCGGGCTGCGCCAGCTGCGCACCAAGCGCGAGAGCCTGCCCCCGAAGAAGCACGGCAACATCCCCCTGTAGAGCCAGAGACCTGAACATCCCCCTGTAGAGACCTGTAAGGAGCCGTTGTGATCAAGGTCGTACGGGGCAACCCGACCCCGGAGGAGCTGGCCGCCGCACTGGCGGTGGTCCGGGCCCGCGCCGCGGCGGCGTCCGCCGTGCCGTCCGGCGCGCCCGCACCCCGTGACTCCTGGTCCGACCCGTCCCGCATCGCCGCCCACCCGCTGCCCCAGCCGGGGCCGGCGTCGTGGTCGCGTACGTACTGGCCTGGCGCGTGACGACGACGGGCCGTACCCGTGGGGTACGGCCCGTCGCACCCACCGCTTCCACGCCCCGCCTCCTCCCGCGGCCAAGTTGAGTACGCGTACTCAGGCGCCTTCCGCCGGCTCGACGCGACGCTGGTGGCATGCTGTGGTCCGACCCCGAGAACGAGCCGCCCAAGGAACTGCGTGACACGCAGGACATGCTGCGGCGGCTGGGCGTTCTGATGGCTCTGGCCATGGTGCTCGCCATGCTCGTGATCGGCGTGAGGTGAGGCATCCGGGCGGCGTCGATACGCTGACCGCATGACAGATCACCCGCGCCGCCGTCTCGTGCTCGCCTCCCAGTCCCCCGCCCGGCTCGGACTGCTCCGCCAGGCCGGACTGGCCCCCGAGGTGGTCGTCAGCGGGGTCGACGAGGACGCCGTCACCGCCCCCACCCCCGCCGAACTGGCCCTCGCCCTGGCCGAGGCCAAGGCGTCCGTCGTCGCCGCGAAGCCCGAGGTCAAGGGTGCGCTCGTCATCGGCTGCGACTCGGTCCTCGAGCTGGACGGCCAGGCTCTCGGCAAGCCCGCGGACCCCGAGGAGGCCACCGCCCGCTGGAAGGCCATGCGCGGCCGCGCGGGCACGCTCCAGACCGGCCACTGCGTCTACGACACCCTCAGCGGCCGCTACAGCTCCGCCACCGCCTCCACCGTCGTCCGCTTCGGTGACCCCAGCGACGAGGAGATCGCCGCCTACGTGCGCTCCGGCGAACCGCTCCACGTCGCCGGGGCGTTCACGCTGGACGGCCGCTCGGCGCCCTTCATCGACGGCATCGACGGCGACCACGGCAATGTGATCGGCATCAGCCTGCCCCTCGTCCGCCGTCTGCTGGCCGAACTGGGCGTCGGCATCACGGAGCTGTGGGCGCCGCCGGAGGAGTGACCGGAGAGCCGTCGGTGCCCTCGGTACCGACGGGACCGCCGGCGCCGCCTTCCGATGCGGTGCCGGCGGGTTCGTCCGGGCGGCCGTCGTTCGTCATCAGGAGCAACACGACGAGGCCGAGTACGACCACCATGTACAGGAACGCGGTCCAGCCGATCAGCCCCCACGCGAACGCGCCCAGCAGCCCGTGCACCACCGCGGCGCTGATCAGCAGCATCCGGCCGAAACCGGCCGGCGCCCGGTCGCGCAGCGCGACCAGCAGGGCCACCAGGCCGCACAGCGCGAAGTAGAGTCCGAAGACGACTCCGCCGGCCTTCGAGGACACCGACATCATGTGCGGGTCGAGGCCCGCCAGCGACATGTCCTGCCGGTCGACGACGACGCCCAGGAACCAGTTCACCGCCGCGATGCCGAGCGCCTCGGCGAACAGCACGAGCGCCACGACCCACGCCACCGGTCTGCGCAGCACCGGCCCCCACCCACTTTCGAGCACGACTGTGGTTACCCCGAGTATGTTCGGGCCGACGCGAAGGCTACTAACGGGTAAAGCTTGGTACAAGGGTTCTCCGGAGGGCAAAGAATCATTGGGCCATTCGTAGGGACTCCACAAAGAAACGGAGTGGGCCGCAGCACGCTCTTACAGAGACCTTGACCACACAGGACGGCTAGGGTTTCCGGGAGGAGTCCTGCGTACCGAGGTGCGACAAGGGATTTCGCGGGTCGAGCGAGCCTCGCATCACGCTCCGTGTGGGCAAGCTCACCACAGGGGATGGGTCGAAGTGCCGTGTCGGCAGTCCCTAAACTCGGCTTGTTTCAAGGAGGGAGCCTCAATCGTGCGCAAGGTGCTCATCGCCAACCGTGGCGAAATCGCTGTCCGCGTTGCCCGGGCCTGCCGGGATGCCGGAATCGCGAGCGTTGCCGTCTACGCCGACCCGGACCGGGACGCTCTGCATGTCCGCGCCGCGGATGAGGCGTTCGCCCTGGGCGGTGACACTCCGGCCACCAGTTACCTCGACATGGACAAGGTGCTGAAGGCCGCGCGTGAGTCGGGTGCGGACGCCGTTCACCCGGGCTATGGCTTCCTCTCCGAGAACGCCGAGTTCGCGCAGGCGGTGCTGGACGCGGGTCTGATCTGGATCGGCCCGCCGCCGCAGGCGATCCGCGATCTGGGCGACAAGGTCGCCGCCCGGCACATCGCCCAGCGCGCGGGTGCTCCGCTGGTGGCGGGTACGCCCGATCCGGTGAGCGGCGCGGAGGAAGTCGTCGCCTTCGCCGAGCAGCACGGGCTGCCGATCGCCATCAAGGCCGCGTTCGGTGGCGGCGGGCGTGGTCTGAAGGTCGCCCGGACGCTGGAGGAAGTGCCGGAGCTGTACGAATCCGCCGTGCGCGAGGCCGTTGCCGCGTTCGGGCGGGGCGAGTGCTTCGTCGAGCGCTACCTCGACAAGCCGCGGCACGTGGAGACGCAGTGCCTGGCGGACCGTCACGGCAACGTGGTCGTCGTGTCCACGCGTGACTGCTCGCTGCAGCGGCGGCACCAGAAGCTGGTCGAGGAGGCTCCGGCTCCGTTCCTGTCCGACGCGCAGGTCGCCCAGCTGTACTCGGCGTCCAAGGCCATCCTGAAGGAGGCCGGTTACGTCGGTGCGGGCACCGTGGAGTTCCTCGTGGGGCTCGACGGGACGATCTCGTTCCTCGAGGTGAACACGCGTCTTCAGGTGGAGCACCCGGTGACCGAGGAGGTCGCGGGGATCGACCTCGTGCGGGAGATGTTCCGCATCGCGGACGGTGAGGAGTTGGGGTACGACGACCCCGAGCTGCGGGGCCACTCGTTCGAGTTCCGCATCAACGGCGAGGACCCGGGGCGCAACTTCCTGCCGGCGCCGGGTACGGTCACGACGTTCGCCCCGCCGTCGGGGCCCGGTGTGCGGCTGGACGCGGGCGTCGAGTCCGGGTCGGTCATCGGGCCGGCGTGGGACTCGCTGCTGGCGAAGCTGATCGTCACCGGCCGTACGCGGAAGGAGGCGCTGGAGCGGGCCGCTCGGGCGCTGGAGGAGTTCCGGGTCGAGGGCATGGCCACGGCGATCCCGTTCCACCGTGCGGTGGTGAAGGACCCGGCGTTCGCTCCGGAACTCACCGGTTCGGCGGATCCGTTCACGGTGCACACCCGGTGGATCGAGACGGAGTTCGTCAACGACATCAAGCCGTTCGCCGCCGCGGTGGACGTGGATGCCGAGGAGGACGCGGGCCGCGAGACGGTGGTCGTCGAGGTCGGCGGCAAGCGGCTGGAGGTCTCGCTGCCGGCGTCGCTGGGGATGTCCCTGGCCCGTACGGGGCTGGCGGCGGGCGCCAAGCCGAAGCGGCGGGCGGCGAAGAAGTCCGGGCCGGTGGCTTCGGGCGACACGCTGGCCTCTCCGATGCAGGGCACGATCGTGAAGATCGCCGTGGAGGAGGGGCAGGAGGTCAAGGAGGGCGACCTGGTCGTCGTCCTGGAGGCCATGAAGATGGAGCAGCCCATCAATGCGCACCGGGCGGGCACGATCAAGGGGCTGAGCGCGGAGGTGGGGGCGTCGGTCACGTCCGGCGCGGCGATCTGCGAGATCAAGGACTGACGTTCTGCCCGCCGCCGCCCGGCCGGGTCCTGTGCGGATCCGGCCGGGCGGCGGCTGCGGGCCGGTGGTCGTATGCCTGCGGCGCCACTGTCCCTCCGGTGGGGGGTGCGCGTAGCGCCCACGGTGGGTGGGTGGTGCGGGGCCGGGGCGGGGGTGTCCGTCCTCGGACTGGCGCGATGGGGCTTGTTGGTGGGGTGCGGGGTGCGGACGCGCCAG